>CALZFY010000082.1:0-9482 GCA_945786935.1 uncultured Lachnoclostridium sp. | reverse complement strand
GGAGCAGCTTAATCTTGAGATCACGGAAACGGCCGCAAATACTGCCCATGATATCGTGGAAGAGAATCTCAGGTCACTTTCAGAACAGGGGATTGCATTGTCCCTGGATGATTACGGCACAGGCTACTCTAATCTCAGCAGAATTATTTCTTTGCCATTTCGTATCGTAAAGATAGACAAGAGCATGACGGATAAGGTTTTTGACCAAAAGATCAATACGATCCTGAAATACAACATCAAGCTACTGAAGGAAATTGGAATGGAGATTGTTGTGGAGGGTGTGGAAACCGAAGAAGTTTTGAAACAGTTTGAAGAAATGGACTGTGACTTTATCCAAGGGTATTATTTTTCCAAACCTCTTCCTCAGCAGGAATTTTTGAAGTTTATAAAAGAAAGTTGCTAGTGGGCAGGTTCGTGGTTAACCAAAGTGTGACCATGAACCTGTCCTTTGCGTATCGGGAAAGTTGTCGAAAAAGGCGAAGCTTTCCTTGTGTTGTCATAAGGATTTTGCTATAATGAAATGATTAATTGAAAGGTAAGAGTAAATGAAAAAACGATATCAAAAAGGGTTTACATTAGCAGAACTTTTGATTGTAGTTGCAATCATTGCGGTATTGGTGTCCATTTCAATTCCTATCTTTACCTCACAGCTGGAAAAGAGCAGGAGAGCTGTGGATCTTTCCAATGCTAGAAATATGAAATCTATTCTCATGAATTCCTATGCAGGAGGAACTATTCAATTTCCCAAAAAAACAGAGAACGTCGTTGGTGCTGGCACAGTAAGTACATATGTTGCTGCAATTGTAAGACGAGACGGCACGTATTATCGCGCAAGCGGATCAGTACTGGTTGATGGAGGAAATTGGGAAGCGGATCATGGTAACGGTGACTACGCCCGTGTAAGAAAACTGTTTGAAAATACGGGATTTAGTGCAACTAAGGTACATGCAAAAAGTACGAAAAATGAAGGATGGGCTTCTTATGGTGTAGTGTTGTTCTCTGACGGCAGCTGTCGTATTTTCTCGTCTGAGAGTGATATTGATTTAGGAGATTCTTCTGGTGGGGTTTTCGAAAAGAAATTGGAAAATATTTTATCAACAAATCAAACGGGGATTGAAAAGGCAATGGGTAACTAATAGACAGATACATAGTCACTTTCACAAAATAAGACTATGTTTTTACTAAGGAGCTATTATGGATTTTACGAAACAATTAATCAAAGATTTTGAAAATGATGCAGACCGGCGGATGTCATCCATATGCCGTATAATGATACTATTAATGCTGCTCGTAATTACATTGAACCAATTACACGTATTTAAAATTTCGAGCATGATTTATCCGACACTTGTAATTGCAATGGGAATTCTGTATGTTCCCACAATATTGTATGATTTTTTGCATGTGCGGAATAAAATAACCCATTATTTTGTATTGACACTTGTTGTGTTTATGTCCGGATTATTATATTCGATTTTATCTTATCATGTAATCATCATGCTTGTATTTCCGGTGACCGTGGCTTGTTTATACTGTGACAAAAACAGTGTGTTGTATACGACGATCTTAAGTATTCCTGTCATGATTGTCAGCCATTTGATTGCTTTTTATTTAAAGGTTGTGCCGGATGAACCCTTGGTTACACTCCACGGAGTTCTCTTTTACGGCGTGCTTCCAAGAACGATTGAGCTTCTTGCAATATCCGTAATCAGTCTCAGCGTAACGAGTAAGTTGCAAAGATTGATCGAAAATCTTGTCGAAAAGAACCGGGAACTTTATGAAGAGCAGCAATCTGTTATTTATTCATTGTCAGAATTGGTAGAGGCACAGAGCCAGGAAACAGGTCAACATGTCAAAAGGGTTGCCGGCTACACAAAAATATTATGTCAGGCATTGGGAATGTCCGAGGAAGAAATCTGGAAGGTGAGTGTTGCCAGTATGATGCATGATGTGGGCAAAATTCGTGTGCCAAAGGAAATTTTGCATAAACCTGCAAGGCTGACAGAAGAGGAATTTTCAGAAGTAAAAAAGCATGTAGATTACGGCTATCAATTGCTATGTAATTCACCGGGAGAGATTATGCAGATTGCAGCGCAAATTGCACATGAACACCATGAACGCTTTGATGGGGTTGGCTACCAGAATCATATGAAATCGGAAGAAATTTCATTATATGCAAGATGTGTGGCAATTGCTGATGTATTTGATGCACTTGTAAGTCATCGCTGCTATAAAAGTGCATGGGAACCGGAACGTGCCCGTGCTGAAATTGTATCTCAGGCTGGACATCAGTTTGATCCTAAATTGGTGGAATTGTTTGACACTCATTTTGACGAGTTTTTAGATGTGATGAAATGTTTTCCGGATGCAGGTTGAGAACCGTCCCCTGTCCGCCGATTGCCTTGAAAAGCAAATTATGATATAATAATCAGGTTATTGAAAAATGAAGAATTACAGATATAAGAAGTTACATAGCAGGAGCGGTATTACCCGTGCAGCCTGCATATTAATGATATTGATCATACTGATGCTCATTTTGATTTCTATTCCTGCGTGGAAATATTATCAGAACCGTGCAGCGCAGTTAGGATGCGGCAGTTCCTTAAATTCTGCGAACCATCAGTTGTCAATCGAATATCTTGCGGGAAGAAAGATTACCCCGGAAACGGCAAAAGAAATCGTTACGGTTGCTATGGATGGCTGGGATGATTTGTGCCCCGGTGGAGGAACACCTTATCTTGTGGAAGAAGAGAGCGAGGTGGGATACCGGGTGGTTTGTGGCATTCATGATAAAGATACGAAGGAACGCACCAGGTTAAATGCTGCCAACGCATTGGAGCAGATAGAAAAATCTGTCAAAATGGAAAGAACACTCGGAAACAACTATCCGGACCTAGTGAAGGTCGTTTTAAATGGTAAAGAATATGATGCATTTCTTACAGATGAGGAAAGCGGTCTGAAACGTGGTACAGGAGCCACAACCGGAGTGAAAGGAACTGTGATCTACTATTCCATTACTGGGCATAGCGATTTTGGAGCGGATTCCGGTCTGAAGGAAGGTCAGGTCTGGTACTTTTCCTATGCGGATGAAACGCATTGTGCCAACTGGAGCAGTATCGATGGCTGGAGCGGAGACAGTTACCTGAAGGATTAGGAAGGATACTTACAAATGTCGATTTATGAAGATACATTTTTGATGATATATTACTGTGTGATTGCAGGGATTTTGGGAGCAGTCCTTGGTTCCTTCTTAAACTGTGCAGCTTTTCGGATCTCCAGAGGGGAATCTTTTTTCGGAGGTCACAGCAGATGTCCGTCCTGTGGTCACGATCTGGGAATTTTAGATCTGGTACCGATTTTTAGCTGGCTTTTCCTTGGTGGAAAATGCCGCTACTGTAAAACCAAAATATCAGCAAGATACCCCATCACAGAAGGGCTGTTTGCACTGATGACAGTTTTATGCCTGTTGAAATTTGATCTGTCAGCAGAATGTCTACGCAATCTGATCTTCGGATGCTGCCTTTTCTGCCTTTCTCTGGTAGATCTTGAAATATTGATAATACCCAACGGATGCCTGCTGACGGCAGCCGCTGCATGGTTTTTAGCACTCCCGTTTGTGAACATGGGAATGGGAGATGTTCTGTTACATCTTCTGTCAGCATTGCTGTATGGTGGAGGACTTTTACTGCTTTCCCTTGCAGCAGATCATATTTTAAAAAAAGAAAGTCTTGGAGGCGGTGACATTAAACTGTTCGCAGTGATGGGTTTATACCTGGGAATGACAGCGTCTTTGTTTGCATTATTGCTTTCCTGTATTTTAGGGCTTATTTTTGCCTTTGGAAGGAAATGGATACCGGTGGGAGAAGGAGAACATTTTCCATTTGGCCCGGCAATCGCAGCAGCTACATGGATCATGCTGCTGTATGGTCAGCCTTTGGTAAACTGGTATCTGCAGTTTGCAGGACTTGGGTGATAGACAGATTACATTTTTACAAAGATAAAGCGAGGATTTTACAATGAAAAAAGCGATTTTGGGAGTTGATATGGGCCATGACCGTCTGAAGCTGGTGCTGATGAAGGGTAAAAAGATCATGAAGACAGCCACAGTTCAGATGCCGGAAAGATTGATCCAGGAAGGAAGAGTTGCATCCGTAGAAACCATGGCGGAACTGATTCGAAAGACCATGAAAGCAGAAGGAATGCGTTGTTCCCAGGCAGCCTGGGTGATTCCCAATGAAAATATATTTGTGAGAAATGTAAAAATGCCTCAGATGACTCCGGCGCAGCTGACTTATAACCTGCCGTTTGAATTCCGGGATTACATTACCGGAGAATCGAAGGATTATGTGTATGATTATGCAATGCTTTCTGATCTTCGGGAAATGGAAGAGCAAAGAAACAGCGAGGAACAGGACGAAGAGGAAGATTTTGCCGGTCCGGGAATGGAACTGATGGCAGTTGCTGTACCGTCTGTGTTGATAGAGGAAGCAAAACAGATTTTTCGTAAATCAGGGATGAAGCTTGTGATGGCAGCACCTGCAGTGTGTAGCTACAGTGCCCTCATTCGTCAAAAAGGTGCAGAGGATCAGCAGGAATATTGTATTCTCGACATTGGATATCAGGCAATCCGCATGTATATGTTCCGTGGGGAACGTCACAATGTAACCCGTGTGCTGGAAATCGGATTATATCAGTTAGATGATGCGATTTCAGATGCCTACAATGTAGATGTTCATCTGGCTCATACCTACCTGATGACCAATTATGATAACTGTCAGAATAAAGATGTATGTCTTGAAGTATACCAGAGAATCGCTGTTGAGCTGATGCGTACTTTGAATTTCTATCGTTTCAGTAATCCGGACAGTTTGCTGACAGATATATGGCTTTGCGGCGGTGGAGTTGAAATCCCTGCTTTACAGGATGCCATAAAAAATGTATTGGATATTAATATTCATTCAGCGAAAGAACTTGTTTCAGGCGGAGAATATATGGAAAACAGCAGTATGTTTGTGCAGGCAATCGGAATTACACAGAATTAAAAAAGAGGTGCTAGATCATGGCTTTAAAACGAAATGAAAATAATAAAAAAACGAAGGCACCAGCCCGTGGCCGTTTGCCGGTAAAGAGAACGATTAACCTTGCGACAGTGGGGGAAAAGCCTGTGAATCCTTTTATCGCAGTTCCTGCTATTGTACTTATTGTAGTGGCAGCAGCATTATTTAGCAAGATTGCGGTCATTGACCGTATGGTGAAGGTTAGCCAGGCACAGGCAGAGGTGTCCTACCTGCAGTCACAGATCGATGCAGGATATGAAAGAATCGAAAGCTTTGGAGAACTGGTGGAAGAGTATGCACATTATACCTATTCCGGCATGACAGAGGAAGAACTCCAAAGAGTTGACCGGGATGATGTTATGGAAATGCTGCAGCGTGTGGTACTTCCGGAGGCTCAGGTAGAGACCTGGACATTAGTAGGAAATGAATTGAATCTGCCGATTACGGATACTACCTTACAGAAAATCAATCTTTTGGTACAGCAGTTAAATCAGGAACCGATGGTGGATTTTTGTACAGTTTCAACAGCAGCTACCAATGACAGAAATGGAAGCCAGGTGGTTTCTGATGCAAATGCAAGGGTAACCGCACAGGTAACCATTTATTTAAAACAGGTCGAGGAGGATGTTGAATAATGAAAATTTTAAGCAGAGATTTCACAATCAAAGAAAAAATCCTCCTGTTGATCTTAAGCTTATTTCTGGTTGGACTGGCTTATTTTCAGTTTATAGACCGACCTGTTCGCCAGGATCTTGCAGCAGCCCAGGCAGAGAAGGATGCGCTGCAGATGGAACTTGATGCAGTGATGATCAAGGCTGCGCAGCTTCAGATTATGGAAGAGGAATTAAAGAATCTTTCCAATAAAGAATCCATAAGTGTGATGGAAAGCTACAATAACAGTAAGGCAGAGATTAAGCTGTTAAATGACGTTTTGGCAAGTACTACACAGTACTCCATCGCATTTTCCAATGTTACAAGAAACGGTGATCAGATTCGCCGTGATTTTACTTTGCAGTTTGTAACAGCTGATTACAAGGCAGCATGCAAGGTATTAGAGGAGCTTGGAAACAGTCAGTATCGCTGCCTGATCGGTAATATTGCATGCTCAGCAGAAAGCGGAGACATTACTTCCGGTCCGGTGGCTGTCAATGCTACAGCTACCTTTTACGAAACCATGGTAGGCGGTGTGGCAGATGCAGGACTTCCGGTGGATGAAAACCGTGCAGAGAGCCCGGCAGTAACAGATGAGTTTTAGATATTTTATAGAAGCATGAAGCTTAAGAAAAGGTACAGGGATGTATATGAAAATTCTGAACAAAAAGAATAACAGAGGTGTATCACTGGCTGAAATGCTGATCGTGGTAGCCATCCTTTTGATTTTAATGGCAGTGGCAGTGCCATCTGTGATTACCATTCAAAGAAATCTGCGCCAGACAGAACTGGATGCCAAGGCGGAAACGATTTATGTGGCGGTGCAGAATAAACTCAGTAAGATGAAGGCAGGCGGTAATACGGCTGTCTTTCAGGTTAAGGCAGATAAGAGCAATGGTGTAGTTCCGTTGGATAATATTCCGAGTGATGCTGATCATGATGCGGATAATATTGAAATCGGAGATATCTGCTACTTTACATCTTCTGATTTAAATGATCCAACTAAGGCAGCATCCGTTATCATGGATCAGAATACGGTGGATGAGAGTTTATTAAATAATCACTGGGTTATTGAATTTAATCCGGAAAGTTCTGTTGTTTATGCAGTATACTATAGTGAAGATTTGGAAAATTGCGCAGAACAATATGTGAACAATTTTTCAGATTACGATTTTATATTAAGATTTAAACCGAATCGTATAACTCATGGTGCTAAGGTTGGCTATTATGGAGGCGGATCAGTAGGATTCACAAACGAAGTCAGCACATTAACACCTGTTATAAATATTGTGAATAATGAAAAGCTTACAGTGAGTGCAAGCTGTATCCTTCCAATCAGTGTACCAGATTATCCGGTTTTTGTGATGAAATTTGAAGACACAGATGGAAATATATACACCAAATATTATGCATATTGGCAGTGCGATAGCGTATACGTACAAAAAATCAATGCTGCTGCTCAAAAAGATGGGGCAGAGGTGGATTATTCGCCAAGTTCGATGCAAAGAGTTGGTCGTACTTTTACATTGACTCTTGTTTTGGATGACTTGACAAAGCAGGAAACACGTTTTGTCAATCTGTATGGAGAAAAAAGTAATCATTCTGTGAAACTCAAAGCAGGCACGCCTTTAAAAGTAACTGTGACGGCAAAGTGCCCGGGAAACTATACTATTACACAGAATCTGAGCGATTCAAAGATTACAAACAGTTTGTTTTCAGATGCAAACTGTAAAGATCCATCTTCTACGGAAAAAGACTTAAAATTAAATACAGCATACGGAATAAATGAAGAGAATTCAGCAGAAATTCATTTTGGACGTCATCTTCAGAATCTGGATAAAAGTTCCGGAGTAGATGCACAGGTGAAGTATGCAATACAAAGCAGTGACATTACCTTTACTGACAATGCAGGTCAGATAGAGGAGGATGACTGGTACGAAACCTATTCGGATAATTTCTTCAATGGATTAATAGGGAAAAATCCAAACTTTAAACCGATAGAAAACAGCAATCTGGTATCTTACAACGGCGAAAAGGATTCCACTGTCTATCGCATCATGAATCTGACAGAACAGACATCTACGGATGCCGGACTATTTACGGAGCTTAAAGATGGACAAACGTTGAAAAATATTGTTTTGACTGGGGCAAAAGTAACGTCTACAGGAGCTAACACAGCAGCGGGTGCATTGGTTGGAAATATTAATGGCAGTGCTATTATTGAACATTGTCAGGTATTTTTGACACCTGCGGATATCAATGGTAAAACAAATCGTGATATATGGATCAGCGGTATGACAGCCGGTGGTCTTGTTGGAGTGGTTTCTTCCGGAAATAATGTTACGATTCAGGATAGTGGGGCATCTACAGTCGTAGGTGAACATCGATATGATGCAGTATCTTCAAAGGTAACTGCGTTCAACTCGGACTCAGTAGGAGGATTGATAGGACAGATTTCTTCCGGAGCGATAGTAAATATTGCAAGATCCTATGCAGATGGATATCTTGTTGGCAAAACCACCGGTGGATTAGTGGGAAAAAGTAGCGGAACTACCAGCTTGGTATCTTGTTATGCGGCAGGGTTTATGACCTATGATGAAAGTGGTGCAGGCTTAGTAAGTGGCCAAGCAACTCTTCAAAACTCCTATACAGTCATTCATAGACAGGATATGATGGAGAATAAGCAGCCCTATTATGCTGTAGCCGAAGGTGGAAAAATCAGCGGAAATGTTTATTTTTCAGCTGATACAGTCAATGTGGAAGATTCACCTGTTCTTGGAGAATCTATTGGTGCTTTGACGATTCAGAAGATGAAAGAGCTTCTTGGAGATGATTTTCAGACGGATACTGCATCTTCTGTACCTTATAACCTTATGAGACAGACCCTGTCTACCTACAGTTACCCGGTTTTGAATACAATCACTCAT
This sequence comes from uncultured Lachnoclostridium sp., assembly GCA_945786935.1. Classification (GTDB taxonomy): domain Bacteria; phylum Bacillota; class Clostridia; order Lachnospirales; family Lachnospiraceae; genus HGM12587. The sequence continues at coordinate 847 of CALZFY010000082.1, read as the reverse complement.
TATGGTGACTGGCAGGCAGATTTCCAGGTAGGTGCATTGGTATATTATGAAAAATACATAGATGCCAAGGGAATTATAAGCTATGGATTTTATGGTGCAAATGTAGATTCTACATTAAAAGATGATCCTGAACTGACAGTTTTGGGTGATGGATATGGCGTTGTCTATCTTTCGGGTGAATCAAATCTTCCTGATAATATTTCTGTGACTATAAAAGGCCAGGAAAGAAATATCGCCATTACAGGTTCATTATACTACCCTGTAAGTGATGGAACAAATAATTATAGTATTTATCCTTTTCCAAAGGAGTTGGTAAATACAGAAGAACCATCTGAAAAGTTTTATTTAAAAGCTGAGATTAGACCAAATGGTGCATCAGAAGCAGATTACTATTATTTTAATCCTCATTTTGCAAAGTCGGTTGTATACTTAACAGATGCTAATGCAGCGATGCCGGTATTAAATTATGACAGCAATATTGCCATCCGTACAGCACGTCATCTGTATATGTTGAGTGTGCATTATGAAACCTATGCAACTGTGACGGCTCCCTGTACTTATTTGCAGGAGAGAAACATTGCTTATACAAGCTATGATTGGGCAGAATTTTCACTCAGAAAAGCAAGAGTAAGCTCCCAGTTTCCTATTGCCGGAGAAGAGACTGCCTTCAAGGCAATTTATGATGGTCAGTGTAACTGGATTACAGACGTAAGCTTTACAACAGATAATGGATTGTATGTAGGTTTTATTGGACATAATGAAGGTACCTTAAAAAATATTGTGCTGAGAGCTTCTTATGAAGAGGGCAGTGACAATAATTATTATGTTGGACGTTCCGGAGATATTC
>CALZFY010000081.1:0-10223 GCA_945786935.1 uncultured Lachnoclostridium sp. | reverse complement strand
AGGCTCCATCCTCCTCGACTAATTCAAGAAACACTAGCCGCTCACGGGAGAGCCTGTTTCGCGGAGTGTTTCTAAGAATAGATTCTCGGACTCTTCCGCTTAACGCTTCGTGATGGCATCCCCGTCCGACAGGCTGTTCCTCGAAAAATAAAATTTAAATAAGTACATATGTACAAACTAGATTTATTTCATATTTCTTTTTAATATAGTTTAACATACTTATTTGCTTTTTCAATAAATTCATTGATTTTATTAATAAATAAAATTAGATTTCACCACACTAAAGTGCTATGATACTAATTAAGAGAGTTTTCTCAGATATTATTTTACTACATAATTTGTAACTGTTCAGAGCCAAGCAAAATTTCATAAAACAGGTGTAAAATGCATGCATTTTGGAGGTTGGCTCTGAATAGTTACGATAATTTTAAGGTGAGATTATGAACCAGAAAAAAGAAGTAAGAAACATTTTGATTGCAGGTATCATTACCGGAATCATCGGGTCTGCCCTGGTACTTTTGGGGAATCCGAAAAACATGGGCTTTTGTATTGCCTGCTTTATCAGAGACACAGCCGGAGCTTTAGGTCTTCACAGAGCGGAGGCTGTCCAGTATATCCGTCCGGAAATCATCGGTCTTGTATTGGGAAGCTTTCTGGCTGCTTTTGCAGGAAAAGAGTTTCGTGCAAAAGGCGGCTCTGCTCCACTGACAAGATTTGTACTTGGATTTTTTGCCATGATCGGATGCTTAATGTTTTTAGGCTGTCCATTCCGTATGATCTTAAGACTGGCAGGCGGTGATTTAAATGCCATCTTTGGACTTGCAGGATTTGTTGCCGGTATTTTATGCGGTATCTTTTTCTTAAACAGAGGATATTCCCTGAAACGTACCTATCCTATGGCAAAATTCGAAGGATTTTTATTCCCGGCCCTTCAGGTTGCATTTTTTGTACTGTTAGTTGCCGCTCCTGCCTTCATTTTCTTCTCAGCTGAAGGAAAAGGTCCCGGTGCTATGCATGCGCCAATCATCATCAGCCTCATTGCAGGTCTTATGGTAGGTGCCATGGCACAGAAAACACGTCTTTGCATGGTTGGCGGTATCCGTGATTTCCTACTCTTTAAAGACATCAAGCTGTTATCCGGATTTGTGGCAATTATGATAAGTGCACTGATCATGAACCTGATCTTCACAGGTGCTACAGAAGGTACCTACTTTACCTTATCTATGGCCGATCAGCCAATCGCCCACACAGATGGGTTATGGAATGCCCTCGGCATGCTTTTAGCCGGTTTTGCATGTGTTCTTTTAGGCGGCTGTCCGCTTCGTCAGCTGGTGCTTGCAGGGGAAGGTAACACAGACAGCGCCATTACTGTTCTTGGCTTGTTGATTGGCGCAGCTTTTACCCACAACTTTGGTCTTGCTTCCAGTGGAGCAGGTCCTACACTCAACGGCAAAATTGCAGTTATCATCGGAATCATCGTTGTAGCAGCCATCGGAGCTGCCAATACCTTTGGGAAGGAGAAATAAGCTATGACAACCTTAGATGCAAGAGGACTTTCCTGTCCGGAACCGGTCATTATGATCCAGAAAGCCATGAAGACAAAAGAAGCTGCGTATGTTATGATCGTAGATAACCATGCTTCCAAAGAAAATGTCACAAGATTTGCAGAAAAATCCGGTTATCAGGTTTCTGTCAGCGAAAGCAATGGCGAATACACTTTAGAAATGAGAAAATAATATGACCTATATTGCAACCTTCTACTCCCATTTCGGAGCCATCCGATTCAAAAAGGAATGTAAAATATCAAATATTACTGCAGAGGCCATGCCGGTTCCAAGAGACTTAAGCAGCAGCTGTGGTACCTGTGTGAAATTTGAAACTGACAGGGATATCCATGAATTTTCCTGGAGTCAGGAAGTTGAGCAGGTGGTAGAGCTGTCACCTGCAGGTTATATCGTACATTATCACACATGATGTAATTTAATATATTAGGAGAACTGTTCAGAGCCACAAATCCATTTGCGCAGCAAATTTTGCATGGATTTTTGCTTCATACCTGGAAGGTACTGAACAGATATTAATTTATGGAAACAAATGTAAAACTCACCAAGCTGGCCTCCTGTGCCGGCTGCGGAGCCAAGGTAGGGGCAGGAACTCTCGCTTCCATGCTGGAAGGATTTGAAACTCATTTTGACGAACGCATATTGGTTGGATATGACAAAAGTGACGATGCCAGTGTATTTCAGTTAAGTGAAGATACAGCTCTGGTACAGACACTGGACTTTTTTCCTCCCATCGTAGATGATCCCTTTCTGTTCGGACAGATTGCGGCAACCAACGCATTAAGCGATGTTTACGCCATGGGCGGAGAACCAAGACTGGCATTAAACATCCTTTGCCAGAAAGACAGCATGGATGCGGAAACGGTGCAGGAGATTCTCCGTGGAGGTTACTCCAAGGCCTATGAAGCAGACACCATCATTACCGGAGGACATACGATCCACGGTGCAGAACCGCTATACGGACTTTCCGTTTCCGGTTTTGTACATCCAAAGAAGGTGCTGACCAACAGCGGTGCAAAGCCCGGAGATGTGCTGATTTTGACCAAGCCTCTGGGAATCGGTATCCTTACCACTGCTGCCAAGGCAGATCTGGTGGAGGAAAGCCTTTTAAACCGCATTTATGCACAGATGACCTTCTTAAATAAGACGGCTGCCCACATCATGAGAGATTTTGAAGTTCACAGCTGTACGGATGTAACAGGCTTTGCTCTCCTTGGGCATTCCTTTGAAATGGCTCAGGGAAGTGGCTGCACGATCCACATTGAGACTGCAAACGTGCCTTATCATAAGGAAGCCTATGAATTTGCGGAAATGGGATTTATCCCGGCCGGTGCCTATCGAAACCGGGAATTTGCAGAGAAGGGTGTGAAGGTTATGGGAAATGTTTCCCGCGCTATGCAGGATATTTTGTATGACCCCCAGACCAGCGGAGGCCTGATGATTTCCGTAGCGGAAAAGGATGCCTCACAGCTTCTCCACCAGCTCACGGAATCCGGGGTAAATGCTGCCATCATCGGAACTGTGACAGAGCATCAGGAATACTCAATCATTCTTAAATAAAAAATTGCATTCAGCCGTTTCAAAAATAATTGACCTACCATGCTTCTCTGATTTACTAAAAAAGGGTACGGCTAGCATCGCAACCGTACCCTTTATACTTAGTCTTTTCTAAAAAGAAGCCGACATTATAATTCTTTTTTCTTTTTCATCAGTTTTCCTGTAATGTCGACTACATCATATTCTGGGGCATACTCCGACGCCAACTCACAAATCTCTCTAATTTGAGAAATCTCCATTTCCAACTGTTCCGCAATTTTTTCCTCTGAATATCCCTTTGAAAGCTTTGTACATACCTGTTTTACCAGAATATATGTTTCTCCTTCCTTTCTCCCATCCTTAAATGCATCTTCCTTCAGGTTTTTCTCATATAGCTCTTTATTAAATGTAGACAACAGCACTCCAAACACCTCATCTCTTTCTTTTGTCAGAATATCTACGAGAACACCTTCTTCAATACATTCCTCCATTGCCATAACAATCGCCTGTTTTAACGTAAGATCTGTCATTGTCGTGCAACTTCTTACTCTTGCCACAAAAATAGCATACTCCTCCAGACGTCTGCATTTTTCCATCAATTCTTTATTTCTACCATAATTAATATTAAGAAGTCTTGCCTGACATTCCAAACATCCACCTTCCTTGATAAATGCATCCGATAATTTTAATATACATTCATCCTGTTCATTTTCTTCACCATTGTAAAATACAATATACTGTGGTGTGGGAAGTTTCTGCTGCTTACTGTTATAAATATCTATACCATTTTCTGCTATGTATGTTTCATACAATTTTGCAAAATACAGTAAACCTCTTAATGGCATGTTTTGATTTTTCGTACTTTGATGTTCAAACAAATTCATCGTACATCCAATCATGAAAGAAATATCGTTTTTCATTGATATGTAGATTACATTTTCCAGAGTGTTGACTTCTAAATCTTCAACATTACAGTAATTGGTGTTGTTAATTGCATTATATAAATCCAATAAATCTTCTTTTTGCTTAAACACCATTCGAAAAAGTGAATCTTTATATTTTCTGTTTACATGGATATTCTGATATTTATTATTTTTATTCATTTGTACCTCCATAGTATCATATTTTTCTACTTCATCAAAGATAAAATCATTGAACTACAGGCATAGGCATCACTGCTCCTTTTCAGTTTTTACTCCATTGGAAAAAATCAGCGAAGTGCTGATAAAGAAATGATTTGTTAAAATAAGATGTGACTATTATAGTCCTCCCAGAAAATCATGTCAATAAAAGAGTTGAACCCAAAGCAGGCACATACCTTTATTTGTATAAGAAATCGTAACTATTCGGCAGCTTCCAGATACATTAAAGCTTCCGGAAATGATAGGGTGTCATTCCGGTATATTTTTTGAACATTGCAATAAAGTGGCTTGGCTCTTCAAAGCCAACCTGTTGGGAAATTAACTGAATCTGCATCTTATGTCTTGATCGAAGCAGTTCTTTTGCTTTGGATATCCTGTAATTTGTCAGATATTCATATACTGTACATCCTAAAAAACGCTTAAATAACCTGGATAAATACTGAGGAGTGACGTAAACCTCATCGCTCAATTCCTGCACTGTGATTTTCATAGAATAGTTTTCCTGTATTTTCCTTAGCACCGGATCTACATATTTCATATATAAAGGATCGTTTTGAAAATCATCGGTATAAATTCCCTCAACAAATTCCAGCAGAAGACGATAACATTCTACAGAGAGCGCTTTCGTGGCAGTTGAGTTATTTTGATACTTTAAAATCAATTCTGAGATAATTTCTGAAATTCTCTCTGCCTGTTCATTTTTCGTAAATATCACTTGCCGGTTTCCTAAAATCTCCCCAATTCTGCTTTCCATACTTCCTGCAATCGTAATAAAGCAGGTTGTCCACTTATCTGATATTTTTTTGTAAGAATGTCCTATAAAAGGCGCAATGAGTACCCCCTGTCCCTGATTCATAAAATAGTGCTTCCCCTGAATCACAATTTCTCCGCAACCGTCCTCCGTCTGGAGATAATGATAGCTTTGGTATCCCGATGGACGATGTACCGCTTCCTGCTCCCAATGATTCCCAATGCTTTCAAAGGTAAACGGCTCATTTGCCATTACGTTTTTAAAATAGATTGCCATATCCTCACCTGTTTCAAAATATTATATTTTTTAGTCTAACATACCGCACTTTTTGATGTCTATATCATGTATATTGAATATATCAAAAAGATCGAGGTATTTTATTATGCAAAGTAAATTTAAAAGAATTCTTTACGGTGGAGATTACAATCCAAACCAGTGGGACAGGGATATCTGGAAAAAAGATATGGAATATTTTAAAGATGCCCACATCAATAGTGCCACCATCAACGTATTTTCCTGGGCGAAACTCCAGCCATCTGAAGATGAATATTTCTTCGATGAACTGGACGAAATTGTAGAAATGTTAAGCGAAGAAAACTTCGACATCGTATTAGCCACTTCTACTGCCGCTTTACCGGCATGGCTTTTCCAAAAATATCCGGAAGTAGCAAGAACTGACTATCAGGGCCGTCACCACAAATTCGGTCAGCGCCACAATGCATGTCCAAACTCTTTGGTCTATCAAAAATATGCAAAGGCACTGGTTGAACAGCTGGCAAAACGATATGGCAGCAATCCTCATGTTACCTGCTGGCACATCAACAACGAATACGGTGGTGAATGCTACTGCGAAAACTGTGAGAAAGCCTTTCGGGTGTGGCTCAAGAAAAAATATCAAAAAATCGAAAAGCTGAACAAAGCCTGGAATATGGAATTTTGGGGACACACGGTCTATAGTTGGGATGAGATCGTTCTTCCAAACGTTCTCTCTGATGGAATGGAAAATCCGAACGATACCATTTTTTCAGGTCTTTCCATTGATTATCGAAGATTTATGTCTGACAGTATGCTGGAAAATTATAAAATGGAAAGGGATACGATTCGAAAATACGATCCTGACACGATCATTACAACCAATCTCATGGGAACCTATAAGCCTTTGGACTATTTTAAATGGGCAAAAGAGATGGACATCGTTTCCTGGGATAACTATCCAAACAACGACACTCCCTGGAGCTTTACTGCCATGTCCCACGACCTTATGCGAGGCCTGAAAGATGCCCCCTTTATGCTGATGGAGCAAACACCCAGCCAGCAAAACTGGCAGCCATACAATTCCTTAAAAAAGCCGGGACAAATGCGTGCCCAGAGCTATCAGACGCTTGCGCACGGTGCAGATACCATCCAGTTTTTCCAGCTTAGAAGAAGTGTTGGAGGATGCGAAAAATTCCATGGGGCTGTCATCGGACATGCCGGAACCAATCAAACCCGTGTTTTTCGGGAAGTAAAACAGCTGGGGGAAGAACTTGAGAAACTCAGCTCCGATCTTCCGGGCTCTGTCAATGAATCATCTGTTGGAATTATCTTTGACTGGGAAAATTACTGGGCATTAGAATATACCAGCGGACCTTCCAAAGATCTTACCTATGTAAATCAGATCCATCAGTACTATCAATACTTTTATGAAAAAAACATCAGCGCCAGCCTCATTCCTGTAGATGCAGATTTTGGCAGATACAAAATCATCCTTGCACCTGTACTCTATATGGTTAAGGAAGGAATGAAAGAGCGTCTGACTGAGTATGTGAAAAATGGCGGTATTTTCATTACCAGCTTCATGAGCGGCATTGTTGATCAGTCTGACAACGTACATTTAGGAGGATACCCCGGTCCATTAAGGCAGCTTGCCGGTATCTGGGTGGAAGAGATTGACGCACTTGCGCCGGAACAGACAAACACTCTCCTATTTGGTGACGACGATTCCTTCAAATGCAATTTATTATGCGATTTGATACATTTGGAAGGGGCTTCGTGTCTTGCAAAATACGGAAAAGATTTCTATGCCGGTACACCTGCAGTCACACGAAACACCTTTGGTAAAGGAGCCACCTATTATATCGGAACAAATCCTGATCACAATGGTATCGAAAAAATTCTGGATATGGCTGTTTTGGAAGCAGGCGTTACTCCGGTTATCAGCGAAACTACCGACTTAGAAATTACCTGCAGAAAATCAGTCACCCATACCTATTATTTTCTAATCAATTTTAAAGAGGAAGAAATCAAAATTCCTTCCTCCTTTGAAAATTGTTTAGACATGATTACAGGAGACATCATAAAACCGGGAACTATAATGGCAAAATACGATGTGAAAATCGTCAGAATCTAACTAACAGCCCTCTGATTCAAAAATTGCCACATTCCAACCGGTTAATTCTACGTTTTCTCCTACAGCATAGAGTTTGTCTGTTAAAAGCTCCCTGCATTTGCTCTTTGTCTGATAACAGATACGCTCTGTGCTGTAATTGAACACGTAGGTAATTTGATGGTTCTGTTCATTGACCCCTTCTTTTATAATCAGAGGCCAGTGTTCCTTCCGAAGTTCAATCCCCATTTCCGGCAACAGATTTTTAAGCATTTCCTCTAATCGTTCTTCCTCTAACATTGCACCGATATAGACCGCACTGCCTTTTCCGTAAGAATGCCTGGTGACTGCTGCATACTGTTTATAGGCATCATGCTCATATTTCATCAGAATCTCTGTATCTTCAAACGGACGCAAAAGCTCCATCCATTTTTTTATAAAAGGTACATTTACCGGAACTGTAAAATTATCATAAGTCATACCAAACACATCACTCATACCTCCCGGCTGCAATTCCGATAATATTTTCACATTTTCATCTGTAAACAGGCTCCGGTAGCCTGCAATGACATGTCCCCCCTGTTCTACATATTCTCTAAGAGCCATTTTCAAATCTTCATCGGCACAATATAACGCCGGTAGTATCACTACCTTATATTTTGCCAATTCTCCGAAGGAATCATGGATCATGTCACATGAAACATTCATTTTATATAAAACATCATAAATCCAGCGAAGCGATTCTCCGTAATCCGGACCTGCAAAAGCTGCACTGTGTTTCATGCCAGTGCAACTTTTGTTAGATACCATCACTGCCACGAAATTATCTTTCTTTAAATTTACCAGATGGCTTCCAACTCTTTCCAGAAGTTTTCCGGTCTCTGCCACTTCCTGATAAACAGCCCCCGGAGTAAAATCATGACTCAGTACTCCTTTCCAATGACTTTCGATTCCATTATGAATCGAATGCCAGTGCCAGTATTCCACCATATTGGCACCATTTGCCAAATGTGCCAGGGCCTGCAATCTTAACTGGCCCGGCCAGGGCAGACGCCCTACCTGGCCTTGAGCCTGGGTCTCCAAAACGAAGAAATTTTCTCCGCCTTTGAGTGCCCTTGCCAGATCTCCCCCAAAGCTAATCTCCACTCCTGTTAAAGAAGCACCTGAAGGATGATAGATATCACAGCCTGCAACTGTCATTGACTTTGCCATCTCAAACTGATCTGCATCCGGCTGTAAAGCGTAGGAATAGTCCTTCCATTCATAATCGAAATTATGGGTAACGAACTGATTCTCCCGCCTGTATTCATCAATAATCTTTCGCTGCCAGGACAGGAACTCCGTTACCAGACTTCTCTGGAATGCTTCAAACTCTGCCGCAAGGCTTCCGTTGATGGTTCCACGCACATCCGGAAGGTCATCCCAAGCTCCCAGAGAATTACTCCAATAAGCCAAACCAAAGGCCTGATTTAATTTTTCTACTGTACCAAACTTATTAGAAAGCCAATTTTTAAACAGTTTTTGTACACGCTCTCCGCAGGTATCATAGGGCTTCGTCTCATTATCCAGTTGAAATCCAATCACATGTCCATAGCCCTGTACCTCTTCCATTAACCTTCGGATGATTCTTTCACAATGGAAACGATACGCGGGATGAGTAATGTCCATATTCTGCCGGTGCCCGTATTTTGCCGGGCCTTCGTGGGTATCTGCAAGCACATCCGGATATTTTTTTACCATCCAGGAAGGTATGGCATAGGTAGGGGTTCCTACAATCACTGAAATTCCATACTTTTCTGCCCCCTGCAGCATTCTGTGAAGACTGGTAAAATCAAAAACACCTTCCCGGGGTTCCCAGGTACTCCAGGTAGATTCTGCAATGCGGATCACATTCATCCCTGCTGCCTTCATTAGTTTCATATCCTCTTCCACCCGGCTGACCGGCATATACTCATCATAATAAGCTGCGCCATAATATATTTTGTCTGTTTTCATATCGTCCTCCTAAAAAACCGTCCTGAATAAATTTTCAGGACGGTTTAACATGTTTGATTCTTGATTTACATAATATACATAGAAATGATGCCAAAGAGTAACAGATGAATCGGATAAATCCAGTAAAATATTCTATTTTTTTGTTCACAGCCCAGTTCACCATTATAATTCCACAATGCATAACCGGAAAATGGTGCTGTCACATAGAGGGAACTGATCCCACAGCCGATTAATATCCGAATCCCCTTCTTGTCATAAAAAAGATAGTAAACTGCCACTAAAAGAACCATACACATACCAAAAGCACTGTGCAGGATATTGCACCATAATAGAGTGGCCATCACGATTACCAGTTTTACAATACGGCACCGAAGTTCACTCTTACCCTGATAGATTCTGAGGCCATACAGCATGACGAGACACACAGCCAATGTAAATAACACATTCTGATCAGAGAAATCAAAGAATTTCCGGTGCATTGCCATATCATAAGGGATTTCGCTAAGCAGCGCAAAAGCAGACATCCGAAGCAAATACTTTTTCAAATCTGATGTATGCAGGAAGCCTTCCACCAGTGTGAAAGCGAATACAGGAACTGCAAGTACACCAATAAAGGAAAACGCAACTGCCCAGCCGGAAAGAACCATTTTATCTGCATTCTCTTTTAAGAGTGCTGCGAACTGAACATCCGTATATGCATTGATATGAAGCAGCCCATTTTGGATGATGGCTGTTCCAATTGTATAGAACATCATCGTAAAATAACCATATAGTTTTAAATTTGCTGCCGTCATTTTTATTGATATTTTTTTTCTCATCATTTTGCTCTCATCTATCACTCAACCTGAAAATCCCTGATGGTTTTTAATGCA
>CALZFY010000080.1:0-10250 GCA_945786935.1 uncultured Lachnoclostridium sp. | reverse complement strand
GAGTTCATCATATCCATGGTGCTGACTGCCACGCAGTCCGCAGGGATCAGAAGCATCAGCGTCATGTCATAGTCCTTCAGCGCTGTAAGGCAATAGTAATACTCCGTCTGGTTCAGCAGGATATTCGCAGCTACAATACCATCTCTGTCCAGCTGCTCTTTGATTATGTCAAAACTCCGCCCCTGAACATACTCCGCTTCTTCCAGCGCCTTGTAAATATTCCGGGCGCCAATGACATCGTCATCGTCCGCATCAAAATAGGCTAATGTTCCGTTCTTCTTGATGATATAGGTTGCCGCGCTGCCACCGTAGGTCGTGGTGGTATAATACTGTTTCACGGTTTGAATATCCTTCAACAGCACGATATGGGTAAAACGGACATGATCCTCTCCCATCGTGATGGGGGAATCCAATTCCTGCGAAAAAACCAGAAAGCTTCCATCGATCGTGTCGGTTTCTGAAACAAAAGTATGCCGTTTTTCCCCGTCTAACAGATGGCTGATATCATACCAGATGCCTGCAGGGCCATCGCTCAAATAAGCTGTACCCTGCTCATCCAAAAGCATCACTCGACATCCATACAAATCCGTACAGAAATCATTTTCCATATGCGCTATGTTATCAGACACATCCTGACTATTCTTGAAATGAGTTCCCTGTGCAGCGTTATTCAGCCCTGCCACCAAATTCCAATGGGTATGAAGGCCGCTGTCCAGATTTGCCTGAATCTGAGTAACCATTTCCTCCAACTGGTTAGAACGTTCCTCAACCGTCAGTTTCATCAGGGAATTGCGCATGAAAAATATGCCAAAAGCCAGGATAACGACCACGATCATCGCAAACGCAACGGGCAAAAGATATTTAGTTGTTTGTTGTCTCTCTTGCATATGAGTGTTCTCCCAAAATATTACTGTACACTCCGTGTCAGCGACCTGTACGTGTTTTATCGCAGAATGATGTAATCCGTAGGTGCTTCCAGTTGTCTGCCCTGTTCCACCAGACACTGCGTCAGGTATCCTTCTGCCTTGGGGCCGGTGGTATCAACTTCGGAAACTCCCATCTTTTCCATAACCTCGGACATATACCAGTCCCGGTCACCGTAGATCAGGAAAGAATAGGTTGCACTGCGATCCAGTTCCTTTCCGTCCATGGTCAGGGCGTTAAGTGTATAGCCATCCTCATTCTTTGTAATATCCATCTCAAATCCGCTGGAGACATAAAGCGTGCTGTCATTGCAGACTGCACCACGGTTTCCGGTCATGGAAAGTGTCGTCTCCACAAGAGTATAGATCTGATCACCTGTCAATTCCATAAGCCCCGGACAGCCGCCATCATTTTTCGCAATATAAGCGAGATCTTTCTGGGAATAGTCACCGGTATAGATGTCGTTGGCTACATAGCAGGACTGCATAAACACCAGATCCACACCTGACAGCGCACGTATGGTATTTGCAATGGCAGATGCCGCCTGATTGCCGTGTTCCGGGGTAAAATCATTGGAATAACCGGTGTCGATATGGGCAACGATCTCAGTTCCGGGTTCTTCTCCCGCCAATTCCTTATTAAATGTATCCAGAGCTTCCTTCGCAGTCTTCACTTCATCGTTCAGAATCATCTGCACAACATCTTTGGAAATACGGAACATTTCATTGGAGGCCAGACGGATGTACAGCTTATTCTGCTCAACATATGGCTTCAGGTTATCCATCTCCGGCATCAGTTCCAGCGTCACATCCTTCTTGTAAGGCACCATGTTCTTGCCGTAGGAAATATGGTCCTGACCCTGCTGATTAACCATAGCAGTCATAATATCCAGAATCAGCTTTTCACGTTCAGGGTCATCCATTCCTTTGTTTGAGGCTGCGATCTGGAAGGTAGGATAAGTCAGATACCAGTTGTCCTGCTCTGTCTGACCGAAATATGGAAGCAATAATACTTCATCCTGACCACGGCCTGGGAAGGAGATCACATCCGCACCGGTGCCGCGGAACATAGCAGCCTTACCCTCGGTGAACAGCTCCTTGGGGGTTCTGTTTGGATAGGTGGCATCCTCTGCACCAAGAGCAACCTTCTTCTTAAAATCGAAAAAGTTCTCGAAAATTGGCAGCCACACTTCTTCAGAAAGCTCCCTGGTCGCACCACTCTCGTACTGCTGACGCCACTTACGCCCTTCTAAACTCTGGAGCATAGGGATGGAAGCGCCCTGCAGAACCTCCATGCAGGTGTAGTCTGCTGAAAAGTCGGACACGAAGCTGCGAATACCTACTGCTTCAAAGGCCTCACAGGCAGCCACAAAGCTTTCGTAGTCCGTGGGAATGGCTACATTGTACTCATCAAACAGTGTTTTGTTGATGATAATACCATCTACCTCTGCACAGGTAGGAAGCCAGTTCACCGACCCATCATCATAAGTATAGCTGTCCAGATAGGAACCATAATAGGTGTTGGCAAGCTCCGTATTGCTCAGGTCATACAGATAATCCTTCAAAAGAACCGCATCCTTCAAGGCAAAGCGGCGAACCGTCAGAATATCGGGCATATCGTCATGATCCTGACGGAAACGGTAGTAATCTGTTGAATTGGTGGCCAGAACAAATTCAAACTCCACCTGCGGAAACAGGTCACAGAGGTACTGGGTATAGGTATCCAGCATCTGATTGCCCCAGCAGGCAACTACGACTTTTTCTTTATTTTCTGCCTGGGATGTGATGTTCTCCCCGGCAGTTTCGCTGTTAGTTTTCTGGCTTCCACAGCCAGTTAGTATGGTTGCCGCCATAACTAATGACAGCAGCAAACAAGCAATTCTTTTCATAATGGTTCTCCTTCGTGTTATTTGATTTTCTTTCGGTATTTTCCTAATCTCATTTTTCATATCGCATAATGATATCCAAGTATAATCAACTAAGTTACATTGTATCAGCACACCTCATAAAAATCAATAAATGCCAAATCAGTAATTCTTGAAACCAAAGTTCGTTCTCAGATTTTGGTGGTTATATGGTTTCTTTGCCCAAGAACAAATCTATTGCATTTATGTGATGAACTCCCTCCTGTTGATCGCGGAATTTATCCAACGAGATAATATATCTCGGATAACCATCTCTAATTGCCCTAAAGGGTCGGTATTCTCTTTCCTTTATTCTTTCCGTACTCTTTGCATCTCCTCCTTGCAGGGTATAGGTCACCTGAACATACGCATAGCTCCGATTCCTGTCTCTTACTATGAAATCGCACTCAAACTTTCCGATTCTTCCAATACTCACCTGATAATCATGACTCACTAAATACAAGTATACAATATTTTCAAGGGAAGGTCCAAAATTCAATCGATTATCTGTATTCATTGCAAAATAAATTGCCATATCTGCCAGATAATACTTCTGTTCTCTTTTAACGGCCTTTTTACTTTTCAGATCAAATCTATTACATTCATAAACAATCTTTGCTTTCTTAAGATCCTCAATATAACCACGAACGGTTGATGGTTTTGTAGCAAATCCTTCCTCTTTTAGGGACTCCATGAATATCATTAAACCTCATTTTATGGTATCTTTTTTTAAGTTTTTTGCTTTTAATCCCTTTAAACGAGTTTTTTCTTATTATACCTGTTATGAAGATTTTCTATACATCCCTAAGTGGCATGAGCGTTTTGTATTCCGCTTCCTGCATATGGTATAACCTCATCAAAAAAGGCATCCAGCTACAATGCCGAATGCCTCAATCAGATTTAATCTCCGTCAGACTTATGTCCGGTTTTTTAATTCCTGAGTAATCTCTCCTTTAATTCAAATACACGTTTTTCAATCTCTTTTATAACAACCCGAAACTCTTCATCAGATTTGCCTGTTGGGTCTTCAAGACCCCAGTTGTCATCAAATGATTTTCCGATAAACGGACAACCCACATTGCATCCCATGGAGATTGCCAGATCCACCTCAGGAATTTCTGAAATAAGTTTACTACGCTGTCCGTCTGCCTCCATATCAATACCGTAAATTTCCTTCATCAATCTGACAGCATCCTGATTGATCTGTGGTTTTGTTTCTGTTCCGGCTGAATAACTTTCAAACACGTCTCCTGCCAGATGTCTCCCCAGTGCTTCCGCCATCTGACTTCTGCAGGAGTTATGAACACAGATAAATGCAACTTTCTTTTTTTCCACTTTTTCCATCCCTTCGTCTTAATTTTCAAACCGGCAAAGTGCAAACAATGATTTTGGCACAATTCAACGTGTGTTCCTTATACAACCAGATACTGTATCGCATTAAAGAAATATCCGACAAGTACAATTCCCACGGTACAAATGGCCACAAATACACCCAATAGCTTTGGTTTAATGGCTTTCTTTAACATAATCATGGACGGAAGGCTCAATGTTGTCACCCCCATCATGAATGAGAGAACGACTCCCAGCTTCGCCCCCTTTACAAGCAGAGCTTCTGCAATGGGAATGCAGCCGAAAATATCTGCGTACATTGGAACCCCTGCGATTGTTGCAATGATTACGCCGAATGGATTTCCATTGCCAAGGAATCGCACGATTAGGTCCTCCGGAATCCAGTTATGAATAAACGCTCCGATACCTACACCAATTAAAATATATGGAAATACCTTTTTGAAGGTTTCATCAACCTGTTCCGCTGAATATTTCAGGCGATCCCTTACCGTAAGTTCTTCCTGTGGAATATCGATCTGCTTTGCATTACGAATAAACTCTTCCACCTGATTTTCAAGATGAAGCTTTTCAATGAGCGTTCCACCTGCTACTGCAATCAAAAGTCCCAGAACAACATATACAATTGCAACTCTGGCGCCAAAAATACTCATCAAAAGTACAAGGGAGCCAAGGTCAACCATGGGTGATGAGATCAGAAACGAAAAGGTTACTCCAAGTGGAAGTCCCGCACTTGTAAAACCAATAAAAAGTGGAATAGACGAACAGGAGCAAAATGGTGTCACTGTTCCAAGCAATGCTGCCAAAATGTTTGCCCCAAGTCCATGAAACCTTCCCAAAATCTTCTTTGTTCTCTCCGGCGGGAAGAAGCTTTGAATGTAGCTTATGATAAATATCAATGTACAGAGCAATACTACAATCTTGATTACGTCATAGATAAAAAATTGAATGGTTCCGCCAATTTTTCCTGTGATATCTAATCCTAATGTCTCCAGTAAATTTCCAATTAAAACATTTAGCCATTTCATGCCAAGAATCTGATCTTGTATAAATGTCCACATACATCCACCTCCATCTATATAGACAGATATCTATATATTTCTTTTATTTTTTGCTGGTACAATCTGTACCAGCATTTTATATATCATATTCAGTTACTTTAGTAGTTTTTCAATGTCACTGCTCTTAAGGGCCTTACCCATGGAAACTATTTTCTCATCTACGATAAGTGCAGGTGTACTCATAATTCCATAAGCACCAATCACTGCAAAATCTGTAATATATTCAACCTCTGCCTCTATTCCTGCATTTTTGATTGCTTCCTTTGTATTTTCCAGAAGAGTCTCACACTTTCTGCAGCCACCGCCCAATACCTTTACATTCATCATTCTTATCATCCTTTCCTATTCGTTTGGGGAACAACGCAACAAGTGATCGCTGCAAGATAATCCTTGTACTCTTTAAACTTCTTACAGTTGATGGAATAATGCTGCCATTTTCCATCCTTATAAGAACTTACCAGACCACAATCCGAAAGCACCTTCATATGATGGGATAATGTGGGTTGTGTCACTTTCAATTCTTCCAGAAGATCACATCCGCACTTTTCTCCCTGGGTAAGCATTTCTATAATCTGAAGTCTGTTTGAATCTGACATCGCTTTACAGATATTTGCAACTTCGTCTCTTGTCACTTTTATCACCTCTTTGCATAGATACGTGTCTATCCGTAGTATATGTTATGCATAGATACTTGTCAATGTGTTTTTCAACAATGTATAAGATATAGATAAATTAGACATCGTATTTATGATTTTCGCATGACTTTCTATTTCCGCATTGATCTCTGATACTAATATATTAATTCCTGTCACACTTAAATTTAATATTTCACTTAATTCTCTGCCGGTAATATAATTTCGCGTATGTATAACATAAAGAATATTTAATTTATTTCGAATCGGCTTTTCCAGATAATCATGTAACATTAGAGCACCTTTCCTGATGATTTTTCTCACACAGCAAACTATTTTATAGTGTATCACCCCACCTTACGAAAAATCAATATACGAAAAATAATTAGTTCTTAAAAATCACTCTTTAAATTGCTTATGATTCCCACAACTATAAGTATCATCGGCAGAAAAATCCATTCACTTCCGATTGCAAAATATCCTCTCTCCATATATGCTGCTTTTACAGCTAACCATGTACCTATTATCCCAATAATCATCCATATCCATTTGCTTGTAAGTAGTCTCATTTGTTATTCTCCTTTTTATAAACCAAATAATTATCTTTCTTAATATCTTTTCATAATATAGATAACAAAGGGTAAGAAAAAGTTTGGATTTTATTTTCGCAATATTCTTGAATTTTGAGTCAATAAAAGGATTTTTGCAAATATTCCGCCGTGATGGTATGTGCATGCTCGACCATTTCCTTTGGTGTTCCGGTAAATACCACCTGACCGCCTGCCGTGCCGCCATCCGGTCCTACATCAATCAGCCAGTCCGCCTGCTTCATCACATCCAGATTATGTTCAATGACAATGACGGTGTTGCCCCGGTCTACCAGTCCATCTAAGAGCTCCATGATTTTTTCCACATCGGATGCATGGAGTCCTGTGGTAGGTTCATCCAATACATAGATATTGCCTTTCTTGTCCAGATCCTTCGCAAGCTTCACTCTCTGGCGTTCACCGCCTGATAAGGTACTAAGAGGCTGACCTAAGGAAAGATACGGCAGGCCTACTTCCAGCATGGCACCCAACGCCTTTTTAAGCTTTCGGTTGTCACTGAAAAATTCGTAGGCTTCTCCTGCAGACATATTCAGGATTTCTACAATATTTTTCCCTTTATATTGATAGGACAACGCTTCTTCACTGTATCGTTTTCCCTCGCAGGCTTCACAGACTGTGGTCACCGGATCCATAAATACCAGCTCCGTTACGATCTGTCCCCGTCCGCCACAAACAGGACAGGCACCCTTGCTGTTAAAGGAAAATAATCCGGCATCTACGCCATTTTCCGCAGCCATCACCTTTCTGATCTCATCGAAGAAGCCAAGAAAGGTTGCCGGAGTGGAACGACCGGTAGCTGTTACAGGGGATTGATCCACCAGTACCACCCGGTCAGCATATTGTTTTGCAAACACGTCACGGATGAGGGAGCTTTTTCCCGATCCTGCTACGCCGGTAACCACAGTCAGCACATTCAATGGAATATCCACTGACACATTTTTCAGATTGTGCACGCAGGCATTTTTAACCGGCAGAAATTCCTTTGGTGTGCGGGGTGCATTCTTTAAGGAAACGACATGCTTCATAGCCTCTCCTGTTCTGGTTTCTGAGACAAGCAGTGCTTCATAGCTTCCCTGAAACAGAATCTGACCGCCGTTTTTGCCTGCCAAAGGACCTACATCAATAATCTCATCGGCGATAGAGATCACATCCCTGTCATGTTCTACCACCAGCACAGTATTGCCTCTGTCACGAAGATTCTGTAAAAGTCTTGTCATACGGTACACATCTCTTGGATGCATCCCGGTGCTCGGTTCATCAAAAATGTAGGTCATGCCGGTAAGGGCACTGCCCATATAACGCACCAGCTTTAACCTCTGTGCTTCACCGCCTGACAGAGTAGATGACTCACGATCCATGGATAGGTATTTTACTCAAAATTTTAAATTTCTGATAGGCATCTTTTAGATAGAAATGTGTTATTTCTATAGCTTTAAAAAAAACAGGCCGTGACTACATAAATCCCGACCTGTTTTACACAATTTTTTTCTGTTTTATGCTCTTACATTACCATAAAATCGCCATTTTTTCAAGACTTGTAATGGTGCTTCAGTTGCAGTAAAATCCCGAAAAACACACCCAGGGGAGATGGTATGATGAACGATGATTTGATGTTGATTCTATCCGAGAAGAATCGGGTAAGTGCAATCAAAAAAACGAATGAGTATACCAAGCGATATGGTTTATGTCTGACAGATCAGGATATTCAGGAACTGCTGGTCAGCCGCAGAGAGTGTCTTGCTAAGCAGCAAAGGGGAGAGTTTGGTGCAGGGATTCTTGACAAGATCATATTTGCTTTTTGCGACTCAGAATATATCGATCAGGAAAATTATGCTGAAACGATTTCCAGGCTCCAAAGCATCTTCTATCTATATAAAAATGAATCCATGGACGAATTGACCGACGATGAGCTCATCAGCATTATGCGAAATGCTTTTGATGCAGAATGTCAGGGCTCCCTGGAATATCTGGAAGAAACATTCTTAGACAGTTTTGCAAGAAAGATACGGGCAAATACCCACAAATTTATCGGGAGGTATGCGGCAGATGATGAACAAAGATGATGTAACCGGTCTATATCCTATGGAAGAGCTGATTCCAATTGTAGAAAATCTGGCAAAGGAGTTTACCGGCAATGAAAGCAGTTCTGTGACTTATGAACGGGCAAGACAGCTTATGGAAGCTGTGATCTATTGTATCGCACATTTAGAAACCGGAAAGCACTCCCTGATGTCAATGGAGCATTTCACGGCACCGGAAGCATATGAACTTGGACGGGCTTCTGTGATTGAAAAGGTGCGGGATACCCAGGAAAAATACAATCATTTAATGGGATTTTTTGACCATTACGGCAATCGCAACTACCGGGATACGGTTGAAAAGGCTTTACCCGGATTTTTCCTCTACTATGATGTAAAGTTTGCACCGACAGAAAATATCATCACCATGGATTATCCGGTATTCGGAATGGATATAAATCTCGAAGGCATCGATATGATCCGTCAGTACATTGATGTGATTTTGGAAGAACAATTATTTTTAAAACAATTTTCCCGAAACGATATCATCAGTAAACTTCGTTCCTTCCATCCCCATTACGAGAGGGAATATTTTAATATCAGGGAAATTGTGGAAATGAGCCTTGCTACTGTTTTCCGCTAACGATTGCATAATATGCATTGGACGTCACCTTATAGATGATCCCATAAAAAACCCCAAACACCAGTACAGAAACTGCCATGATCAGAATCATGAGTGGTACATTTCGCAGGTTAAACAAAGCGAGAAGCTTTTGTACCATGGGGAATGAAAAGCTCAAATGCAGTACTGCTGCTGCAAGCGGAAGGCAAAACACTGTCAGCATCTGGGAATTGATACTCTTTCGGATATCTTCTTTCGTCATCCCCACCTTCTGCATGATGGCAAAGCGGCTCTCGTCCTCATAGCCTTCCGTAAGCTGCTTATAGTAAATAATGAGCACCGTTGCGAGAATGAAGACAATGGACAAGATCATTCCCAGATAAAAGATTCCTCCATAAGTACCGTAGAAATCTCCCCTCTCTGCCTCACGGCATTCTACACTGTAGGTGAAAAATCCACCCTCACCTGTTTCGTCCAGCTTCTGTACACATGCACGGATTTCTTCCGCTAATTTTATTTTCTCTTCTGCCTCTAACTCTGTATCAAATCCATAATGAAGCTTTGGACGGCAATAATAGTCTGTGTCCGTAAATTCAGAATTCACAGAAGCACAAACCGCTTCCAGGTCATTCACCACAAGAAATACGGAAGGAATCACGTCCATAGCCGCATCACCGCTTCCCATGAAAGCCTCAACCTGTTTTTTTACAGTAAACACAGTTCCATCTGCCAAACGAATCTGCGGATCATCATAGCTTCGACGAACACAATGGATCAGAACTTCCCCATCTTCTAAACTTTCATTCGTACCCATACAATCGTTGTATTCGGTTAAAGACACAAAATAGACCTGAGCTAAATTATTCATGGAATATGCATCTGCACCATTTACCGCCTCCCGGTTGGCAATGAGTTTTCCGTCTCCAAGCATACCCACAATACTTGAACTGACATAACATTCTATTTTTTGCGGATCAGCCTCGTATTCTTCCAGTATCTGTCCAATGGAGGATAGGAGATGTTTCTCCCTTTCCGGCAGATACCCATACTGACCTTCGAAGGATAAAAAATCCGCTGTCACAGATTTCTTCGATCCCAAGCTGTCTTGCAATGGGCATGATTCTTCTTTGCATTT
>CALZFY010000079.1:0-10265 GCA_945786935.1 uncultured Lachnoclostridium sp. | reverse complement strand
TTTTATGATATGATTCATTTGCTGTTGTTACTGGAACTAAGTGAACAGTAACAAGCATTTACTCAGAAAATTACAGGAGTATCTATGGGAAAATCGTTGTTTATTGCGGAAAAACCCAGTGTTGCACAGGAATTCGCAAAAGCATTAAAAATCAATACAAGAAAACAGGATGGATATCTGGAGGGTGACAGGACGATCGTAACCTGGTGTGTAGGTCACCTTGTTACCATGAGCTATCCGGAAAAATATGATGCAAAATATAAAAGATGGAGTCTGGAAACCCTGCCGTTTCTGCCGGGTCAATTCTTATATGAAGTAATCCCGGCGGTAAAGAAGCAGTACGAGATAGTATCCGGACTTTTGAACCGGCCGGACGTAGACACCATATATGTATGTACGGACTCCGGGCGGGAAGGAGAGTACATCTACCGTCTGGTGGAGCAGATGGCACAGGTGCACGGAAAAGAGCGAAGACGCGTATGGATCGATTCCCAGACAGAGGAGGAAATCAACCGTGGAATCCGGGAGGCAAAGGATCTGTCGGAGTATGACAATCTTTCCAATGCAGCCTATCTTCGTGCCAAAGAAGATTACTTAATGGGAATCAATTTTTCCCGATTGTTGACTTTAAAATATGGATCTGCGGTAGCAAATTATCTGAAAGAAGACCATGTAGTCATTTCCGTAGGCCGTGTGATGACCTGTGTGCTTGGCATGATCGTCCGTAGAGAACGGGAGATCAGAAGCTTTATTAAAACACCTTATTACCGTGTTATCGGAAGCTTTTCCCTTCAGGGACGACATTTTGACGGTGAATGGAGAGCGGTGGAAGGAACTCCTTATTACCAGTCGCCATTGCTTTATAAAGAAAATGGCTTTTCAAAACGTGAGGACGCGGAAAAGCTTCGAAGCGAGCTGGAACCCCTTCCAAAAGAAGTGGAGGTATTAAAGGCGGAAAAGAAGAAGGATGTGAAAAATCCACCTCTACTTTATAATCTGGCAGAGCTTCAGAACGAATGCTCCAAAATGTTTAAAATCAGTCCGGATGAAACCCTTCGCATTGTGCAGGAGCTTTATGAAAAGAAGCTGGTCACCTACCCAAGAACCGATGCCAGAGTTTTATCCACAGCGGTTTCCAAGGAAATCTATAAAAATATCAGTGGTTTAAGAAACTATTCCCATGTGGCAGAGCTTGCGTCAGAGGTACTGGAAATGGGAAGCTATAAAAAAATAGCTTCCACCAAATATGTCAATGACAAGCAGATCACAGACCACTATGCCATCATTCCCACCGGACAGGGCTTTGGTGCTTTACAGAATGTGTCCCCTACGGCAGAAAAAGTGTATGAGACCATTGTGCGCCGTTTCCTTAGTATATTTTATCCTGCTGCCGAATATCAAAAGGTAGGACTTCAAATTCAGGCAGATAAAGAACAGTTTTTTGCCAACTTCAAGATTCTTGTGAAGGAAGGGTATCTGAAGGTTGTTCCGAATTCCTTTGATAAAAAGAAATCAGAGGATGAAGAGATAAAATGTGATGAGGCGTTCATGGAAGTGTTGAAATCTCTCCGAAAGGGTAGTAAACTGTCCTTGGAAAAAACACAGATCAAAGAGGGTGAAACTTCACCTCCCAAACGCTATAACTCCGGTTCCATGATTCTGGCCATGGAAAATGCAGGGCAGCTCATTGAGGATGAAGAGCTGCGTGCTCAGATCAAGGGCAGCGGAATCGGTACAAGTGCCACCCGTGCGGAAATCTTAAAGAAGCTGGTCAATAACAAATATATTGCACTCAATAAGAAAACCCAGATTCTGACACCGACCTTGCTTGGAGAAATGATCTATGATGTGGTAAATGCATCCATTTCCCCATTGCTTCGGGCAGACCTTACAGCAAGCTGGGAAAAGGGCTTGACCGGTGTGGCGGAAGGGTCTATTACCAATGAAGAATATATGGAGAAGCTGGAAGGCTTTATCACCCGTTGTACTGCGAGAGTATTGCAGTCAAATAATCAGTATTCTTTAAAACCGCACTTTGATATTGCGGCCCAGTATTATAAGAAATAATAATGTATCCGCAAAAAATGACATGAAAAAGCAGAAACAAGAATCACAGGAGGCAGATTATGAAGGAATTAATGCTAAAAGAAAACTACAACTTAGAGGAAACCATCGCTAAGGATTTATTTGAAGGTGTGACCTATCCGTGGGAAGTGCTTCCGAAAATCGGTGCATTTATCCTGGAGCTTGGAAATACCTTAGATCCAAAAGAGTATGAAAAGCGCGGGGAAGATGTATGGGTAGCAAAGTCAGCAAAGGTATTTGACAGCGCTTACATTCATGGACCGGCCATCATTGGAAAGAATGCAGAGGTACGTCACTGCGCATTCATCCGCGGCAATGCCATTGTAGGAGAGGGAGCAGTGGTAGGAAACTCCACAGAGCTTAAAAATGTTGTTTTATTTAATAAGGTACAGGTACCACATTATAACTATGTAGGGGATTCCGTTTTAGGCTATAAGGCACATATGGGTGCAGGAAGCATTACTTCCAATGTAAAATCCGACAAAAAGCTGGTGAAAGTACATACACCGGAAGGTGATATCGAAACCGGATTAAAGAAATTCGGCGCTATGATTGGTGATGAAGTAGAAGTTGGATGCGGTTCCGTTTTAAATCCGGGAACAGTCATCGGAAAATATTCCAATATTTATCCGCTTTCTTCCGTAAGAAAATTTGTGCCTGCAAACAGCATTTATAAGAACCAGGGAGAAGTTACTGCAAAACATGAATAAAAAACTGTCATTGAATATGAGCCAGCTAAAGACCATTGCCATCATCTGTATGTTTATTGACCATGCGGCCTGTATCATGCTGGAACGCGGCGTGGGTCTTAGCGGTAATTTTTATATGATCGACCGGGTGATGCGTGGAATCGGCCGTATTGCTTTCCCGATTTTTTGCTTCGGGATCGTGGAAGGCTTCTGCCATACCAGGAATGCGCGGGAATACTTAAAAAGATTGATTCTTTTTGCATTGATTTCGGAGATTCCGTTTGATCTTGCATTTCGAAGCTCCATTTTCAGCATGAGTTATCAGAATGTGTTCTGGACTCTGGCATTTGGTCTGGCAGCCCTGATGGTCTATACAGATCCTCTGATGGGAGGCTTTCAAAAGACGGTGGGACTGCTGGCATGTTTTTTTGTGCCCTACATTTTCCATACGGATTATTCGATTTACGGTGTCCTTACGATTTTCGTCATGTTTTATTTTCGTAAGGAACCACTTAAAATGTGTATGGCGGGTCTCATCGTGCTGCTTTTACAGAGCAGGCTGGAGATATGGGCTGTTTTTGGATTCTTACTGATCTTACTTTATAATGGTGAGAAAGGTCACGCAAATAAACAGTTTTTCTATCTGTTTTACCCGGTTCATCTGCTTTTGCTGGTGTTTTTGAAGCCATATATTGTGATGATCCTGTCACAATTTATTTCCTTTACGGTCATTATTTAGAAAAAAGGAAGGCTTGGAAAAGCTGTTGTTTTTCAGAGGTTAAGAAGATATGGCCTTGACAAAACATTGTCATATTGACAAAAATTCTGTAGACAAAATGTCGAATTTATGAGAATATAAATATAGGTGCGGGGTTCTTTGGAATCCTTGCCAAAGATCTTATCATCATATTTTGAAAGGAGATTATTTCACATGATTTATTCTAGAGAAGTAGAAGAAATGTGTCCAGTAGCACAGGGTGTTAACCATGGCTGTGCTCCAATCCCAGAAGAAGCAAAATGGGTAAAAGCAAAAGAAGTAAAAGATATCTCAGGCTTTACACATGGTATCGGCTGGTGTGCTCCTCAGCAGG
Source organism: uncultured Lachnoclostridium sp. (assembly GCA_945786935.1). Taxonomy (GTDB): domain Bacteria; phylum Bacillota; class Clostridia; order Lachnospirales; family Lachnospiraceae; genus HGM12587. The sequence continues at coordinate 6,400 of CALZFY010000079.1, read as the reverse complement.
GTGCCTGCAAACTTACCTTAAACGTTAAAGAAGGTATTATTCAGGAAGCTTTAGTAGAAACCATCGGATGTTCAGGTATGACTCATTCTGCAGCTATGGCAGCAGAAATCTTACCGGGAAGAACTGTTATGGAAGCTTTAAATACAGACCTTGTATGTGATGCTATCAACACAGCTATGAGAGAATTATTCTTACAGATCGTTTACGGTCGTTCCCAGAGTGCATTCTCTGAAGATGGACTTGCTGTAGGTGCAGGACTGGAAGACCTTGGTAAAGGACTTCGTTCTCAGGTTGGTACAATGTACGGAACATTAGCAAAAGGTCCTCGTTACCTTGAAATGGCTGAAGGTTATGTTACAGGTATCGCTTTAGATGCAGACAACCAGATCATTGGTTACAAATTCGTAAGCCTTGGAAAGATGACAGACTTCATCAAAAAAGGTGATGACCCAAATACTGCATGGGAAAAAGCTTCAGGTCAGTACGGCCGTGTAGCAGATGCTGTTAAGATCATCGACCCAAGAACAGACAAAGAAGTGAAATAATAGAAGGAGGTAATGAAAATGGCTTTATTTGAATCTTATGAAAGACGTATTGCGCAGATTAATGCTGTATTAAACAGCTATGGCATTGCTTCCATCGAAGAAGCTGAAAAAATTACAAAAGATGCAGGACTGGATGTATACGCTCAGGTTAAAGCTATCCAGCCAATCTGTTTCGAAAACGCTTGCTGGGCTTATATCGTAGGTGCAGCAATCGCTATTAAAAAAGATTGCAGACGTGCAGCAGATGCAGCAGCAGCAATCGGTGAAGGTCTTCAGGCTTTCTGTATCCCGGGTTCCGTAGCAGACACACGTAAAGTAGGTCTTGGACATGGTAACTTAGGAAAAATGTTACTGGAAGAAGAAACAGAATGTTTCGCATTCTTAGCAGGTCACGAATCCTTCGCAGCAGCTGAAGGTGCCATCGGTATCGCTGAAAAAGCTAACAAAGTTCGTAAAAAACCATTACGCGTTATCTTAAACGGTCTTGGAAAAGACGCTGCTCAGATCATCTCCCGTATCAACGGATTCACATTTGTTGAAACAGAATATGATCCATACACAAACACAGTAAAAGAAGTTTACAGAAAATCTTACTCTGAAGGACTTCGTGCAAAAGTTAACTGCTATGGTGCAAACGATGTTTGCGAAGGCGTTGCAATCATGCACAAAGAAGGCGTAGACGTATCTATCACAGGTAACTCTACAAACCCAACAAGATTCCAGCACCCGGTTGCAGGTACATACAAAAAAGAATGTATCGAACAGGGCAAGAAATACTTCTCAGTAGCTTCAGGCGGTGGTACAGGACGTACACTTCACCCGGACAACATGGCAGCAGGTCCTGCTTCCTACGGTATGACAGATACTATGGGACGTATGCACTCTGATGCACAGTTCGCAGGTTCTTCATCTGTACCGGCTCACGTAGAAATGATGGGTCTTATCGGTGCAGGTAACAACCCAATGGTTGGTATGACTGTAGCAGTTGCAGTTTCCATCCAGGAAGCAGCAGACGCTGGTAAGTTCTAAGAAACTGCGGAAAATCAAGGGTTTAAGCAGTTTTAAGAATGTTTAAAAACCTATAAAATGGTATAGATTTGTACATTATTTGTATATTATTTGTACATTACCATTTGTATATTGAAAGGGTGGGAGAAATCCCACCCTTTTATTTGATCTTTTCAATTTCTTTTCTCAAATTCTCAATACTTCTTTCAGTATAGGTATTCTCTGTAATATCCTTATCAGAATGACCAATCAGTAGTTTAATCACGTGCTCGTTCATATCCGATTCTTTTGCCATGGATACAAATGTTTTTCTTGGATCATGCGGTCTGTGCCTTTGGTCTAACTCCAGAACCGATATTACTTTCTGGAATCTTACCTTATACTTGTCGTAGCTAAAAAATTTTCCGGATTTAGCAGCATCCGTACAGTTAAAAATATAATCACTGTTTACTTCCTGTGCTTCTATGTATCTGGATTGAACCAAATTTCTTATTTTTGTATGAATTGGAACAATCCTGTCTTTTCCGGCTGCAGTTTTCATACCGCCCTTGAAAGTCCAGTTTTCTAAATCTACATCAGAAAGTTTTATTAATCCAAGCTCCTGTGGACGCCAACCAGAATAGCACTGAATAAGGATAATATCGACATATGGAACGTTTTCAACATTCTTCCATAATTTATCCAGTTCTTCATCAGAAAAACGTATATGGTCGATTTTGGCGTCTTCACGTTCTTTTATTATTTCACCGGACAAATCAAAAGTTCTTGCATAATTCTTGTCTACAATTTCATATTCCAAAGCATAGTCAAACATCAAATTGAATAATGATTTTATTCTTGATTTCGTACTTGCGGATGCAAAAACTTTTTCTCCTTTTTTCTTTCCCTTGTTTTCGATTCTATATCCTTCTTCCATGCATCCTTTTATGTGCCGTGCCCGGACGTCTTTTGCCCGCATGGAATAGATCGAAGAGCAGTAAGCCCATGCAGATGTAATGGTTCTTTCCGATGTGCTGGAAGACAGAGTTTTAAAGTATTCCTCTGACCATTTATCATATAGCTCCTGCACTGTAATATCCGGCTCTAGATCATAAGGATTTTTATTGTATTCTACCAGCGCAACAAATGCATCTTCGTAGGTCTCAAAATATGCATCCGGCTTTAGAGATTTCAAAATACATCTTCCGGTAGGTGTTCTTCCAACAGTTACCCTTGCAAAAAATCGTTTTCGAAGGTTGGGATTCTTCAGCTCTGTAATGCTTCCAAACCCATTTGGCAGACGCTTTCTTTTCTTGGAAACACGTTTTGCTTTTGTGGCCGTCTTTTGTGCAGTGATCGGGAACCCGCACCTGGGGCACATGTAAGCCTGATCGGAAACTTCGTTGTTACATTCTGGACAGTTAATAAGTGCCATAATATCATCCTCCTTGTAAAAATGGGTATAAAAATAACAGCCAGCGAGGAACGGATGTTCCGCTTGCAAAGCTGTTCCGAAGATGATACAATACTTCCGTCACGAATTAGTGTATATCTTCGGATGTATGCTTGCCGTCTCAGTGTTGGTAGCACTGGGGCGGTTTTTAATTATTTGACAAATCATAAAGATTTGCTATAATATACTTAACAAGACAGCCGGCAGGTAGGTGCAGACTAGCCGTCCCGGCGAATCAAAACGAACTTAGTAAGTCGCCCATCCGGCCAAGGAGCAGGGCGGCTTACTTATTTTTCAAATTCAAAATTGCAACGATGAGTAAACCAACGGTTAAGATCACCATGAATTCCTCATATGTACTCATAAGCATCATCCTCCTGTCAAGACTCAGGACGGATGCCAGCACGCCCTTCGGCTGCCATGGTAAATATACTATTATTTTTTAATCAACTGGTGACATAGTGCCACCAGTTGGAATATTACTTTTTATTTTTTTCTAGCTCCTGCTTCACGATCAATGTCCTAACATAATTAAGTAACTCATTAAAATGTTCATGGTCTAGTTTTCTGCAGATTTCCATCAAATATGTATATTTTTCATTCGAAATATCTTTTTTATTTGAAACAAAGAGACCACAAGTCAAATTTAATATTGATTTTGTAATGTCATATAGTATCGCAAGAATAAAAATAAATCCGGCCAAGTATACAAAGCATGAAATCGAGAAATTCCCCATAAATTCAGGAAAAGTTAAAGTATCCAAAAATCCTTCCAAAATTGAAACAGAAAACATTGTAATTACAGAGAACAGTATTCCTAATACGTTATCGCACATTTCCTTTAAAATTGGCAAGCATAGTTTCTCTATAGATTCCGGATGATCTTGCTTTGATTTATACCTATCAATAACTGTAAAAAATATTGCGGTAACAGCTAAAGACACAGCCAAAATATCAATGGAACCAGAAAATATAAAGCTGAAATTGATTATTTCACTATTTGTATAGTCAAAAAATATACAACATACAAGAGCAATAGATAATATTGCAAATATTTTAGAAATCAACCTCTTCATTATCGTCACCTTCGAGCCTGTGAAAAAATCTCTGTAAATTAGACAATACAAAGGTCTTCTATGATAAAATATTAAATCATAGGAGGCCTTTTATTATGGCAAACAGAAAAAAAGAAGTTTACAAACCAAAACAAATGACCGAAGGAAAGAGAAATCTTATCCAGGGACTACTCCAAGAGTATGATATCCAATCTGCAGATGATATTCAGGAGGCATTAAAAGACCTGCTTTCTGGAACGATTCAAGATATGCTTGAAACAGAAATGGACAATCATCTTGGCTATAATCGCTATGAAAGATCTGGTGAGCCTAATTACCGCAATGGTACAAAGTCTAAGACGGTTCGTAGTAAATACGGCGAATTCGAAGTAGATGTGCCACAGGATCGCCAGAGTTCCTTTGAACCACAAGTGCTTCCAAAACGCCAAAAAGATATTTCTTCAATTGATGACAAGATTATTGCAATGTATGCAAAGGGAATGACCACTCGACAGATTTCAGAAACAATAGAGGATATTTACGGATTTGAAGTTAGCGAAGGAATGGTATCCGATATCACAGATAAGCTTCTTCCACGAATTGAAGAATGGCAAAATCGTCCATTGTCACCTGTATACCCAATCGTTTTCATTGATGCAGTACACTTCTCTGTACGTGATGATGGGATAATCAGAAAGCTGGCAGCATATGTTGTACTCGGCATCAATGAAGATGGTATGAAAGAAGTTCTAAGTATTGTTGTGGGTGAAAATGAAAGCAGTAAATACTGGTTGTCTGTATTGAACAGTCTGAAGAATCGTGGAGTCCAGGATATTCTCATTCTATGCTCTGATGGATTGACCGGAATAAAAGAGGCAATCTCTGCGGCATTCCCTAAAACGGAACAACAGCGTTGCATTGTTCATATGGTGAGAAATACCCTTAAATATGTTGCAAACAAGGATATGAAGTCGTTTGCAAAAGACTTAAAAACAATATATACAGCTGCAGACGAAGAAGCTGCCAGGAAGCAGTTAGAGTCTGTGACTAAAAAATGGTCAGAGCAGTATCCAAGCGCCATGAATCGCTGGCATGAGAATTGGGATGCAATATCCCCGATCTTTAAGTTTTCCAAGGACGTCCGTACCGCATTTTACACTACGAACGCAATTGAATCACTGAATTCCTGTTATCGCAGATTAAACAAACAGCGTAGCGTCTTCCCAAGCTCCCAAGCACTGATGAAGGCGCTATACTTGGGAACTTTCGAGATTGCAAAGAAGTGGACAATGCCAATCCGAAACTGGGGCAAAGTTCGTGGGGAATTAGAGATTATGTACCCTGACAGAATGCTGATATAGCAACAAAAGCTGGAATATCAAGAGTAAATATACGCCCAGATTTCACTGGGCGCTCTTGACATACCAGCTTGTTTTTGCTATTAAATAGACAACGGCTTAACCGCAGTAAACTGCTGTCAAGCCGCATCAATTATCATAGAAGATCTGAATTTACAGAAAAAATTTCACACCGTCTACTGATGGCTTACTTATACTTTCCATTTTTCAAATTCTTATGGAACTCTTTTGCATCCAAATCAAATACATCCCATGTCTTACCTACATTCTTCCAATTCTCTGCCGGAATAGTCGGTTCTGACTTCTCTTTTATGATATCAATAATAATCCACACGATTCCGATAAAAATTAACAATTCCATATTATCAAACTCCTATCTGTATTTTCCATTATTCATGTTTCTTTCAAATTCTCGTTAAGCCGTTTACCCTTTTCTGATAAGCTGAAAATCGTGCTCTCCTCATTTCTTCATCAATGATTTTTAGTCTTCACCTATAAGATTCGGTTGTAAAATGCCAGTAATAGGTACACTCGTCATATAAGATATTTTATCTAATGTGCATCTTGCTTCGTAAAAATTTATAATGAGCGAAGAATTTCCTTTCCTTTTAAACTTTTTTTGGATAAACTGTATAAAACTACTTTGCCTTAATTTTATTATGAGTATATGTTTTTTGCAATCTTTTTTTTATAAGGTGATTATATTTTAAATCAAAAAGAGGCAGGAAGATATTTCTTATATTTTGGACATTTTTAAATAGTTGTTTATTGTGAAACGTAAAAACAAACGAGCCTGTGAATAAAACTACAGAAACTCAAGATAAATATAATTGCTTATTTTTTGTGTGGAATGTTATAATTAAAGTTAGTATGTACCTTGGATGAGATATGCTTCTAACGGAGAGTAAAACACAGAAAAATTGCGGGAATAGTTTCTATTGAACAATATAGTAGATTGACGGTATTTTATGCTGTTGAGATGAATTTGTTATCCGAAAAAAG
>CALZFY010000078.1:0-10392 GCA_945786935.1 uncultured Lachnoclostridium sp. | reverse complement strand
TACTGTAAATCACATATATTAATTTTGTTTCCCCATCAACTTTTTCTTTAAATTCGGCACCCAGATAATCTGACAATACCCAAATCAGTAATACCACATAGGGCATCATTGCGAAGATAGCCCTCATACCAAACTGAATGATACAATACGGAAACATGGTCGCTGCCAGAAGACAAAGTCCCAAATTAATTCTCAACCGCTTTTGTTTTACCAAAAGTAAAGCACAGAATACTGCTCCAATTGCAAGCATTAGAAAGTTCGGAAACTTAAATAATTGTAAAAAATAACAGCTTAAATATAATAACATCGATATAAAGACGATGGATTGTACTTTTTCTTTCATAAATACTCCTTTAATAGCTACCTGCTAAGTATACGCATCCTGATTTTCTTCAGATTACGCTTCACCTTCTTATCTAGTGTATCTGTATATTTTAAATAGAATTCTCTGGCAATTTTATGATGAATATCCAGTTTTTCAAAGTTGCAGCTTTTGATTCCTTTTTCATTACTTACAAGGAATGTGCGATCTGTTCCGCAGTTTGTTCCGCTGCCATCCCAGCCGTCATTTCCCAAATAGGAATATTTTGGATATACAGTATACATGTCCCGGTTACTCTGTTCAAAACACCAACGAACAGCCCAGGAGTCTATCTGACCCTCCATTTGGAGTCTCAGCATATTTGTGAGATCACCGCCACCCCTGTTAAATCGTTTCTGCCATGCCGGGTCTTTTACAAACCGGTCGTAGGCATCTACCTTCCAGTCTGTAAGCTTCCACCTGTCTGCCCAGGTTGCCCATCCCCAGCTGCAGCCTCGATAGCTGTAAAACACATCATGAGGATAGTGCTTTAAGCTTTTCATTGGAAAAGAATAGCCACTAATTGACCAGATGTTCCTCTCATTTTCATAGAAGTCCAATGCACCATTCATATAATCAAGAAAAAAGGGAGACAGAACGAGGTCGTCCTCAATGACGATCACCTTGCCATACTGCTCTATGAGCTCAGACACCCCTCCGATAACTGATCGTGCCAATCCCTTATTTTTTTCAGCCTCTGTAATGGTTACTTTTTTAAATTTTTCCTGCCAGTCTTTTCTATGAATAAACCTTCTGACCGCTTCTACCTTTTCTTTTCCATTCTCGTTTTTTGGTGCATCTGAAAAAACAAATAGCTCTGTTTTTTTTGCCAGCTGATTTTCTGATAAGGTTTCTATCACCTCTTTGGTATGTTCCAAACGATTATACACAAATAAAACAACAGGTGCCAGCATAATTTCTCCTTCTTTATCGCTGCTTCAGCGGATACCCTGCCTTTTCCACAGTTCTTTTGGCAAGCACATCCAGTGAATCAATAAATTTTATTCCCAGGTCTCCATCCTGAAATACCATCGGAAGCTCCGTGCATCCCAAAATAAATGCCTGAACGCCCTGTGAAACCATCTTCTCTATCTGTCCTTCAAACATTGAGATATCTGCTTTCTTACCGGCCTTCACATAGTCATAAATGATCGACATCAGAAGTTCCTGTCCTTCTTCGTCCGGATATACCGCTCTGATGTCAAACTTATTCAAAGCCCGATCATAAATCTCTGTCTTTCTGGTACCCGTAGTAGCTAATACTCCTACTGTGCAAAATCCTAAGTTTTTGCACTCCCAGGCAGTTTCTTCCGGCATATTCACAACCGGAATATCCAACTGTTCTTGAATATAAGGGAAAAAATAGTGCGATGTATTGCATGGTATTGCAAGCAGCTGGGCTCCATATTGCTCCAGTTTTTTTCCACACTCGCATATATATTTTGCGGGAATATCCTCTCCTTTTAAGATAGCGGTGGTACGATCCGGAATCTGTGGACAATTATCTATGATAATGTGAATGTGTTCTGCATCCACTTTTGCATCTGTATGATCAATAATTTTCTGAAACAAAAGTGCCGTAGCCCCGGGTCCCATTCCACCAATGATTCCCACAGTTTTTTTACCATCAGACATGTAATGCTTCTCCTAGCTTAATTTCTGCCTCATCTGTATAGTAGGTTCCAAGACAGCCTGAAGGGGTAAACGTCAACTCTCCAAAGTAAACCTTCCCATCTACCTCATAAAAGTCCACACGGACAAATGGGAATGGTTTGCTTAATATCCTCGCATAGGAAATCATCTCTTCCAGACAATCCGGTCTTTGGAACTTTTCTGCTTCCGTCTTAAACCGGAACAGATTTGACGGTTTCCAGTCAATGTCAAAGTATCCTCTGATAATGCTGTCTTTTTCTATATCGCGTTCAATAAAATTACCGATATAAACAGGTTCTCCGTTGATACAGTAAAATTTATAGTCTACCGGAAGTGCATCATTTTTTCCTTCCAGATATTTTTCACAGATAATTTTTCGTTTGATCTTCCGATACTGGATTTCCGCATATTCCTTCCAGTAGCTGTCCTTCATCCATACACGCAACTGTTCTTCTGCAGCTTTGATATCAAATTTAGATTTATCCTTGCAGATCAGATTCTGCCCGCAGCCATGATTACATTTAATGGCAAAACGTTCCGGGAAAGAATCCCATGGAATGTCTTCCACCCGGTCCCATGCTCCGTACAGTTCGTTTAAAATATGCGATAAGCCACAGCTTTCTATATACTCCCTGACTGCATACTTATCAGAACACTGCATTACCAGTGGATCATATGCATATTTATAAAGCTTTAACCACATGGATTTTTCATTCAATGTTTTTGGATTTTTTAAATCCAATTTTTTTTGAAAAGTTCTTTCATAATGTATTTTGCTGGCAAGCTTTGGTGCGATTCCACTAAGCTCACGCAGTGCCCAGTGATCTATCCTTTTCCACCATTGATGAACAGCAAAAATCACCTGATTTTTCTTCAGTTTTTCCTTGATGCCAGATGTCATATTCTATAGCCTTTCTGTAGTTCCCAGTGTATTCCGGATATCCATGATATCTTTTTTGTGATTTACTTTATATCTTAAATTCAGATCTATCCTTACGATCAGATTTTTTACTGATTTTGTGACAGATCCTTTCCATAAATCTCTCTTAAGCTTTTTTACTTTTCCTAAGAGAGAGCAGCTTTCTTCTTCCTGACTCCATGCCGGATGTGCTTTCACAAGATCTGTGATTCCAAATTCTGTCTCTAACAGCTTTTTCTGTTCCTCTAAAGCCGCAAGATATGGTCTATAGAGAGCTTCCACAAGCCTTTGATCTACTTTCCAGTATCTGTGATAAACACCGATATTCACTTTATTTCTATCCACGTATTTCAAATTATGAAAATGGAAAAAAACTGCTGCCTCCCGGCTATTTTTCTTGCCCACCTCTGAAATAACCGGAATCCGGTTTTCTATTTTCACTAAAGCAAACCGATTCAGATTCCACGGAGCAATTCCAGCACCGATATGTTCCACAATATGAACACATTCATATTTTTCAGGCCACCCTGTCAAATAGGACTGATCACCCAGATTTCCTGCCGTAGTGGCAGAACATTCCGTCAAAATGTCATCAATCCATTGTTTTAAGACTTCCCGTGCTTCTTCATTATTTAAAAATGTATTAAATTCTACACAGAATCTTCCGGAGCCACCTACAGAATGCTCATACAAATAATCTTTTTTAAAGCCATGCTCTATGATCAATACAGATTTTCCTTTTTCCTTCATCTCTTCAATTAAAAAGGATGGATCTCTGTAAAAATACAGATCTGCATCTATATAAGTACAATTAGATTCCCCATAGGTTTCCAAAATGTACTGTATCAAGCCTGCACTGCATGTCCAGCAATATTCTGCCGCACTTCTTTTCTTCTTGACAGCCAACAATCTCTCATTTTCAAAATCATTAAGATGAATTAGAATCACCCGATCCATTGCCATGGTTTTCAGGATATGAAAACATTCTTCATCCATAGTAAGAACATAAATGACTGCATTTTTACTGTTTTTTAATAAGGAGTGAATCGTAACTAATCCCTTATCCAGATAATGACTGTTAAATAGCGTACAATACGCGTATTTCATAAGAATATCTCCTCGCCTGATAACCGGCATATCAAAGTTTTAGTAAAATTCTCATATATGGAATCAACGAATAGACAATTGCTGTAAAGAATTGATAATTCTTATTTAAGTAGTGAAACCACTCAGCCCCAGGAAGTCCTTTGGGAGATTCCTTCATAGACAGACGCTTTTTTCTGGAAAACTTTGTATTTCTCCAACTGTTCTCTACCGGATTATCAATACAGATTCCTACGTACTTATCAGAAACCTTAATCTCATATCCTTTCCTAACTGCAGAAAAACCATAGTCAAAATCTCCCATAGAATGGGTATAAACAGGATCAATATTATCCAAATCCATAAAAATCTCCCATGGAATCAGCACACAGTTGGCATTAAAGGTATCACATTTTCTTCCTTTCGGAGTATCTGCCTTAATAATTTTAGAGCTTGGACGCCATTTAGATGTCTTTACGATTCCACCATAAGATAATTGCTGTTTTTCATCGCAGGTAGGACCTACCCAAATCGTAGCGGCATCCTTTTCTGTCAAATACTCAATGGCTCCCATTTGAAAGTCTACATCATCATTAAATAGAAGGCAACAATCAAATCCCTCTTTTTTTTTCGCATGATTAATAGCAACTCTCATACCGCCACTGTAAAACAAAGAACCATTTCCTGAAATAACCTCTACCTGAGGGATGCTTTCTATGGCTTCTTTTGTTCCGTCAGTACTCTGATCGTCTACCACAAGAAAGGAAAAATCTATATCAGGATTTCCTTCCCTTAATTTTTCAATTGCATTTTTTGTTTTTTCTTTCCGATTAAAGCAGGTCATTAAACCCAGTACTTTTTTCATTTCTTACCTCAGTTCGTGATGCCACCAAACGTCTTCCTTTATCACTCTGGCAGGAGCACCTGCAAGTACTGCATGCCCCGGAAATGTTTTTCCGGTGACAAGAGCTCTGGTTCCTATGATACTGTCCCGGCCGACTTTTGCCCCTTTTAAGATCATAACCTGCTGTCCTACCCACACATGATCATCGATCCATACATCTTCTGCCGGATTGATTCTGTTATTTTGCATATCCATAATAGAATGACTGTCGCTGGTACGCAAGACAATTTCACTGGAAAAAAGACATCTTTCTCCAATATGTACTTTTTTTCCTTCAATACTTGCTATATGAATGTCTCCAACAAAATGAGAATGGTTTTTTATTTCAATTATACTGCCATCTGCAATCCAGATATCTAACGTTCTTCCCTGGCAATCATGCTCAATGAGAACCTGATTGTTATCTCCAAAGAATTCAAAACGACAGTCAGACAGGCGACAGCCTTTTCCAATGATCAAATGGTTATTTTTCCCATGATTGATAATCTGTGTCTTTTTCAGGAAAGCACCTTTCGCCTGATAATTAAGACCTGCTCTCCCCTTGATTCTATTGTGAAACAGCACTCTATAGATCTTTGACAGGATGAACATGAGATTTTCATTGTCTCTTACAAATTTTTTTATCTTATAAATCATCTTGCTCCCCGGCTTTATCCTTCTAATTTGCTACATACTCAATGGCTCTTTCATACCCTTTAGATACCTCTTCAAAAGAGAATTTACCGACCTTAGGGATACAATGATCCGAAAATTGTTTCCGACGCTCTTTATCATTTAAAAGACACTCAATGGCCTCCCCCATAGATTTCGCATCCTTCGGATCAACGATAAATCCATTTTCCCCGTCCTTTACAATATCATAAGCTCCGTCTGCAAATTTAGAAGATACAATTGGTGTCCCGGATGCCAATGCCTCCAGTAATACCAATCCAAAGCAATCTTCTCTTGTGGGCAGTACAAAAACTGCTGCTTTTTTATATTCTTCGATCAGATCTTCTCCGGTCTTAAATTCACACCATGTAATCCGGCTCTCGACCCCTAAAGACTTTGCCTGTTTCTTTAAGTTCATGGTTTCTTCTTCTGTCCCATTCCCTACAATACGAAGTTCATAATCCACATTTACATAGGCAAGAGCATCCAAAAGAAGATCTACTCCTTTTCTTGGGATCAGACTTCCCACATAAAGAATCCGATGACTGTCGAAGGTCTTTTCGATTTCAAAATACGGCGTCAGATCAACGGTCAATAAGCTTTCAAAAATGCTTTCTTTTTTTGCTCCCCATGCCAGCAGTTTTTCTTTCGCCTTTGTACTGCTTGCGATACTTGCGTCTGCACGGGGAATGATCAGTTTTCTGGATAACTTCTGGACAATCCCAAAGCTTTTTTCAGAATTCAGCGTTCCATCTGTCAGATGAATAAATGGCTTTTTATGTAACCTGCACCAGAAAAAGCTTTGTAATGCTGCCGGATTGTATTCAAAACCAATGACTACATCCGGATTCAAATCTGTTAACATCTTCCCTATGTTTCCCGGCAAATGAATATATCTGTTATCCAGCTTTTTTTTGATTTTTATGATCCTCGATTCCAGCACATGGGAATTTTTCATCTTAGTTTCATCTATGTTCCATAATCGATTATCTTCACGTCGGCTTGTATAGATCACATGGAATTCATATTGTGTTAAATTTCTTTGCATATAAGCAAACAGATCCACTCTGTACGGTGCCGGTATGTTCGTAATCAGTACAATCTTCTTCATTCCTTCAGAACTCCCTATGGGTGATACTCCCACAGCAATCATATATTTTCTTTAATTGTTCGTAATTTTTTTCTGCACTGAAATGATTCTCATAGACATTGTGAATCTGCACAGAATCAAATGTTTTAAAATCACTTATGACATCTGCCAGTGACACTGCACTTCGATGCTCAAAATGCACCCCGGTTACTCCGGAAGTTACCAGATCTCCTGCATTTCCCATATCAGGTGCAATCACCGGTGTGCCGGCCGCATAAGCCTCCGCGATCGTCATAGGAAACCCTTCATAAACCTGTGTGGGCAGGATCAGAGCTTTGGACTCCCCGATCATTTTTTTCACCTGCTGATTATCCACATACCCAAGGAGCTTTACCTGCGAAATCTGATGTTCTTTCACAAATTCTTTCGCCCACTCCTCCATCGGGCCTCTGCCGCAGACCAGCAAAGTAGGGGCAGCTTCACCTAAAAGCTTCCAGCTTTCTAAAAGAAGCCTGGTACCTTTGATTTCTTCCAGTCGCCCCACATAAATAAACTGATTTTTCCGTTCCTTATAAGGAACAATGTTTTCTGCTTCCTTCACGAAATTGGGTTTTACATAAACCTTTGATTCTTTAATCTGCTTTAGGTGAAGCAGCTTTTCTTTATTAAACTCTGTTAAGCAGATATAGTTTAATTTTCCATAAATTCCCAACAGCCTGTGAATCTTCAAACTGATCACACAGGCAAGAGTCTGAATTTTACTATTTCTATAACAGCTGTGCTTTACCGCACAACTAAAGCCTCTTTCCAGACATTCCTCACAAATATGACCATCCCGATAAAATGTTGCTGCGGGACAGAGCAGACGAAAATTGTGTATCGTCTGTACCACCGGTACTCTGCAATGAAGAGCGGCATAGTACACCGATGGACTGATCATATTTAAAGTATTGTGTACATGTACAATGTCAATCTTTTCGGTTTTGATGATTCTTTTTATTTCTCTATAACTGTTCCAATTGAAAATAGTTGAAAATGGAAGTAATAGATTCTGAACTTTTGACATTGTTTTCATTTCTGAATTATGTCTTGTATAAAGCAGTACCTCATGTCCATGTTCTTCTAAAAGCTTCTTTTCATTTGCAACCACCGTATCTTCCCCACCGGGAATCTGATAGTAATTATGAACAATCAAAACTCTCTGTTTTCTTTCAGCCATTTTCCTATTTTCCCCGAATCACAGCATTCCAGATAAAGCTCGAATTTGTGTAGAAATACCGTTTAAATAACCGCTTGGGTTCCTGCATTAAACGATACAACCACTCTAAGTTCAATTTCTGCATCCATATAGGAGCACGCTCAATATTGCCTGCTTCATAATCAAAAGCAGCTCCGACTCCCACCATGAAACCATTAATCTTTCCCTGATGTTCTGCCATCCAACGTTCCTGTTTAGGCGCACCTAAACCTACCCAGACAAAGTCTGCCTTGCTCTCATTAATCATCTGCACGATATCTTTGTCCTCTTCCTCGGAAAGTGGACGAAATGGCGGACTATACATCCCTGCCACCAAAACATTTGGATGCTCTTTTTCCAAAGTCTTCTGCAACCTTTCCAAGGTGCGGTCCGTAGAGCCATAGAAGAAATGGCGATAGCCCTCTTCTGCTGAAATCTTCAGTATTTCTTTCATATAATCAGGACCGGTTGTACGCTTCATATTGACATAGCCTCTTCTTCTTCCTATAGAAGAAAGAGGTCCTCCATCAGGAATTGCCATAATTCCGCCATTTTGAATCGCACAATACGTCTCGTCTTCATAACTCATGACTGTCGTATGAACATTGGACACGCACATATAGTCGCCAGCCAGTTCCTTAATATGATCCCTCGTAAATTTCACCAACCACGGCATATCTACTGCCGCAAGGTCTACTCCCATAATGTTACATGTCGGTATTAATTTTTTATCGACTTTGGAAACATATGCTTCTTTCATGCTATTTTTCAAAACCCCTTGTTTCATCAACTAAGAACGGTGGACGATTTCTGCTTTCATCCAACGCTCTCCAGATATATTCTCCAAGCATACCCAACATCAGCATAATCAATCCTGAGGAACACAGCATCATTGCCATGAGACTGGCCCATCCTGCAACCTCAACCCCCTGTGTCAATGTCTGAACAATGATGACAATTGCCCAAACTAAAGATGCCAAAAAGAAGCAACTGCCCAGACTCGACATTACTCTCACCGGTGCATAGGAAAAGCTCATCATGGAATCCACCACCAGCTTGATTTTCTTTCCTAAGGTCCAGCGGGATTCCCCCTCTTCTCTCGCTTTTCTATGGAAATATACATCAGCGCGTTTAAAGCCGGCCCACATCACCTGTAAGGTAAGAGATGAATTTTTCTCATCCAGCATTTCAATCACTTCTATGACCTGTCTGTCAATGAGATAACAGTCACAACCTCCCTGCGGCATATCCTTCATGATAAATTTACGAACCAAAGCGTAATATAATCCGGCAAAGAACTTCTTCAAAGCTGGATCATCACGTTCTTCACGGATGGCCATGACAACTTTATTACCCTCTTTCCATTTATCATACATCTGCAGGATCAGTTCTGAATCTTCCTGTAAGTCTGCCTGCTTCGTCACAGCACAGTCTCCTGTACAGTGATGGAAACCTGCCAGTAATGCTGCATGTTCTCCAAAGTTTCTGGACAGCTTTACAAGCTTTACGTTGGAATCCATTCCCCGAATCTCATTCATGATTTCCCATGAATTATCTCCGGAACCATCATCCACCATAACGATTTCGTAATCACCGATCTTACCCAAAATTTTTTCCTTCATATCCTGATAAAGAGCCATCAGGGTATCAGAATTCCAGTATACTGGAATTATAATCGAAATTTTGCTCATTTATTCATCAGCTCCCATTTCTTTTTTGTATTCATCATAATCTCTGATGTATTCTTTTCCATTATAGTGGGTACTTGCAAGTACCAGTAGAATGGAGTCTTCTGAAAAATCATACATATCCTTCCACACCATGGTCGGAATATAAAGTCCCATCATCGGTTTGTTCAGCTCAATAATTGCCTCGCTGTGTCCGTTATCAATGCGAACCTTGGAGGTTCCTCCCACATTAATCAGTACAAATTCTGACTCCCTGTTTGCGTGCTGTCCGCGTACGACTTCACTGTCAGATCCATAAATGTAAAACACTCTTTCAATTTTAAAAGGGATGTCCTTTGAGCCTTCCACAACAACCAGCTTGCCTCTTTCATCCCCCAGGTCTGCAAAATTTAAAACTTTACATTGTTCTGTTACGTGTACCATCGTTTACTCCTATCTGTTTCATTCAATCTTAGTACCTAACTGCCAATATTACTTCATCGAATTCCTCTAAGTAAGAAACTCTCTAAGATATGTTTCCCATATACCCTTGTTTCTTTAAATATCAGTGGTGCAAATACAGCTGTAAATATCTGTGTTGTCAATGTTGCCATGGCTGCTCCACCTGCACCATAAAGTGGAATGAGAACATAGTTCAATATGATATTCAATATTGCACCAATGCCCAGATAATACTTCACATATTTTGCCTTATTTTCACAGACGATCCAGATTCCTCTGGCTCCTCCCAAAATGGAAAACATCGTATACCAGGCCAAAATCTGTAATGTTGAAGTCGCAGGCATGTAGTCTCTTCCATACATGAT
>CALZFY010000077.1:0-10474 GCA_945786935.1 uncultured Lachnoclostridium sp. | reverse complement strand
TTTTCCGTCTCCAAGCATACCCACAATACTTGAACTGACATTTCTTCGATCCCAAGCTGTCTTGCAATGGGCATGATTCTTCTTTGCATTTCAGCATGTGGCTTGCCTGCCAGCACCAGGGGCAAATAAATATTGTCTTCCAAGGTAAAGGTATCTAAAAGATTGAACTCCTGAAATACAAACCCCAGATGATCCCGGCGAAATGCAGAAATCCGGGACTCCTTAATATCCGAAAGACTTTTCCCCTCCAGCATCACAGAGCCGGAGGTAGGTTTATCCAGAGCAGCCAGAATGTTTAACAATGTGGTTTTTCCCGATCCGGATTCCCCCATGATGGCAACATATTCTCCCTGTTCCACTGAAAATGATACGTTTTTAAGTGCTTCCACCTTATTTCCGCCAAAGCGGCTGGAATAAATCTTCTGCACTCTGCTGACATCTAAAATGTTCATAACAAAAACCTCCTTGTGATTTCTGTCTTGATTATACGGAAAAAGAGATTCGTATCGCCATGGAATCGGCTTACAAATCTCCCTTTAAATCTTACAATTTCGTAAGAACTTATTCTACCTCCAGGTATTCCCGGGAAAGATCAATGACAATGCATGTTCCCTCATCAACTTTAGACTCTGCTTTGATTCCATGCCCGAGTCCTGCACAAATACGTTTACACAAATACAGACCAATACCACTTGCTTTTTTATCTGCCCTGCCGTTGCATCCGGTATATCCATGTTCAAAAATGCGCGGCAGATCCTGTGCTGCTATGCCGATTCCCGTATCACGAATACAAAGCCTGTTACCGGACTCCATGGTAATGGAAATGCTTCCGGAGGGTGTGTATTTCAATGCATTGGACAATACCTGCTCTATTACAAAGGACAACCATTTCTCATCTGTGAGCACTGAAAAATGAATCGGCTCATACACCAGACTTAATTTTCTGCTGATAAACTCACCTGCAAATTTTCTGACAGATTGCCTGAGGATCCCGTCAAGGTCATACTCCCTGATCACATAATCCGTATTTTCTGAATTCAGTCTCAAAAAAGTGAGTACCATTTCCACGTATTGTTCAACCCGAAACAGATCATTGGTAAGCTGCCTTGTAAGGGGCGAATCCTCATTTTGAAGGGTTTTCCATCAAGACAAGGAGGATGCGGTATTCATTTTTCGAAAGTGACATCTTCTCGTCTCCATAGATCAGACTTTGCTCCCCTGTATGAAGAAGCGCACCTCTGTGCTCCAGTACCGGAACAGAAGCTGAAAAATCATAGGTTCTTCTTAGCAGTGCCTGAAGTTTCGCCATAAGAAGACTCTGGTCAAAAGGCTTTGCAATAAAATCATCTGCCCCCATGTTCATTGCCATGATCATATTCATATTGTCTGCTGCGGAAGAAATGAACAGAATCGGCACCTTCGATACCTTCCGAATTTCACTGCACCAGTGATACCCATTGAAAAATGGCAATGCGATATCCATCAGTACAATATGTGGATCCACCTGTGCAAATTCAGCCATAACATTGCGAAACAGGACATGCATTCGGTATCAAAACCAACGATAGTGTAGGTCTCTTAGTACACATCGGTGTAGATACAGTTTCCTTAAACGGTAAAGGATTTAAAGTTTTCGCAAAACAGGGAGACAAAGTTAAAGCCGGACAGAAAATTGTGGAAGCTGACTTTGCTGCCATTAAAGCTGCCGGTCTTGATCCAACCGTTATGCTGATCGTAACTGAACAGCCAACAGAGGATTATAAAGTCAACTATATTGATAATACAGATGTAGAAAACGGACAAGTGATCAATCAGTAAACACCTGATTTTCTAAAAAAAGAAGGACCTGCCACATGGTAAGTCCTTCTTCTTTTGCACTGACACTTCATGCTTCTATGATTTCTGTGCTGTACCGTCCGGATACGAGCACTATCATATTTCCTTCTCCAAAAAATCCCGACGGTACTGGGATGGGGTAACTCCCTCAGACTTTTTGAATACCTTGGTAAATCCCCGGTAGTCCCCATAACCAGACTGCTCAGATACCTCTGCTATAGAAAGCGCTGTGGTCAGCAGAAGCTTCTTTGCATGCCCCATGCGGATATTGGTAAGATAAGCTAAAAAACCCACGCCGATCTCACTTTTGAAAAGCTGACTGATATATTGAGCGTTGAGATGAAATTCTTCTGCCAGTACAGACAGACTGATTTCCTCACTCAAATGATCCTGCAGATACCGGGTGATGCTAAGAATCGTACGCTCCTCCTGTAGATCATCCTGCTTTAAGGATTGCTTTTGAAACAATGCAATCTTCAGATTGTCGATGCAGGTACCGAACTCCTCATAGTTCACGGGCTTAAGAATATAATCGGTGATCTGAAGTCTCAAAGCTTCCCTGCAGTAAGAAAAATCGTCGTAACCGGACACAATGACAAAGGCGGTATCCGGATGCTTGAGCCGGGACATTTGAATGACTTTGAGCCCGTTCATAATGGGGATATTGATGTCCATAATGGCGATATCCGGCTGGAGGCTATCGATTTTCGCCAGTGCTTCCATACCGTCGGCGGCTTCACCCACCACCTCACAATCATGGGCTTCCCAGTCAAAGAGCTTCTTAAATCCCTCACGGATCATAATTTCGTCATCTACCAAAAGTACACGCAATTTCTTCATTTTGTCTCCTCCTTAAGCGGCAGCAGGATGTGGGCTGTCACACCACCCGTCTCATTTTCCGTATAAGATAATCCATATTTACGTCCGCAAAGCAGCTTGATCCGTTTCTGTACATTCAGGATGCCAATACTGTTTCCGCTGAGTTTTGGCGGCTGTTTGGCATAGCTTTGCAGCATTTCATCAATGGCAGCCTTTCTGCCCTGTTCAAAGCCGCTGCCCGTATCCCGGATACATATTTCCAAATTTTCATCTTTGGTACGCATAGCAGAAATTGCGACCTCTCCCCGATAGCCTTTGTTTTTAAGGCCATGGAGCAAGCTGTTTTCCACAATAGGCTGCAGGATGAAATTCGGCACCTGAGCACCACCCAGGTCAGGATCAATGTCGTATTCACAGTTTAACTCCGGATAACGATAGCACATGAGTTCCATGTAGGCTTCCAAAAGCTCCATCTCATCATCCAGGGTGACCATGGGGTGATCCACCTTGACACTGAGCCGGAAGAAATTAACCAGCTGCATCAGAAGATTTGCCACTTTGCCGTCGCCGTTTAACTGCGCCTGAATTCGGATGGTATCCAGGGTATTATATAGGAAATGAGGGTTTACCTGACTTTTCAGATAAAGCATGGACATCTTCTGCTCTGTCAGCTCTGCACGCAGCGCCTCCGGGTTTTCCAGCGTCAGATAAAAAGACAATGTCATCAGGGTGATGCCCATACCGCTGATCAGCCATGTATGATGTAGTCCCTGCAGGACACAGACAACAAATTCTATCACAAGGGCGATTCCAATGGCGGATTTTTTCTTTTTGTCGATCCATCTCCAATTCACCACTAAAAGCCCTGCACACAGCAGCAGATAAAAAACTACAGCACCATAAGGAACCAACATATAAGGCCCTGACGAATAATTTCCTTTCACAGTTACCGTATAGGAAATCGGCAGCAGGAAGTTTCCTAATAGCGCCACTGATAAAAAGATCCTTGCCGGCCAGTCCAACCGCCGTGGCTTTCCCGTTTCTTCCTGCACTAAAATGGCAATATACTGATAAAATAGGTAGATTACCAGCACCATGCTGCCTAAAAACAACCGATGAACAGCATCGTTCAAAATTCCCGGTACAGTATCCAGATGATTTACCGTGTAGACAGTAATGCCGTCCAGCACCAGATGCACCAGCACCGTTACCAGCAGCCCTGCAAAGGTTTTATGAAGCGCAGTCTGCTCTTTCTCGGTTGTAAAATATAGATAGGCTACAAAAGCAACCACCAAAAACAAGGCAATTTCCATTCGTAACATAGCCGTTCCCCCCTTTTGTATTTATTATATAAAATATTTCGCTCCGGGGATAGGTGTTAAATCTATCTATATGTGTTGATTTTATAGGAAATGGTAACTGTTCAGAAGCCACTATTCCGCGAGGATTTTCGTATGAAAATCCCGAGTTTTACAAGCAAAAATCCATTTGCGAAGCAAATTCTGCATGGATTTTTGCTTCGTATCTGAAAGGTACTGAACAGATACAGGAAATCAAAGATACTTACTTCTTTGGGGAGCATACCATTTTCATATTCCGGTATTTTTCTTTTTTAAACGAAAAATACCGCCCTGTATAGTCACAAGACGGTGTCTTATTTATCTATCTCACTAAACCTTTTGTCCTCTCCGAGCCTTTTTTCTTCACTAGCTAAGTACTCACGAATGTTCAGCACAATATCACTATCGGTCAATTCTGATTATTTATTTTTTCCCACTGTTCCCTTGTCATAACATTTGTATGACAGATCCGTACCTCGTTTAAAAGTGGCACCGGCACTTCATTGCAAGTATGATGAAACAGGAATCCTAATTTTTCCTGAACTCTTTTTGACTTTTGATTCCCGTCAAAATAACCGCACCATATTGTCTTCATACCAAGATCTTCAAAAACTCTTCTGAGTAGTTCCTTTGCAGCCTCCGGCACATACCCTCTTCCCCAAAATGGCTTTCCTATCCAATATCCGAGTTCACATTCGTCATCACTTTCTGTCATATCAGTACGGCCATTTAATATTAACTCCACTGCTCCAATTGCGATTTGATTACTTTTTTCACATATTGCATAACACTTCGGTCCATTGAATACATTTTTAATTACTTCTTTACTTTCTTCAATGGAATTATGTGGAGGCCATCCTGCAATAGGACCAACTTCCGGATCCTTTGCATATTCAAATAAGCTGGCAGCATCTGCCCCTGTCCACTTTCTTAGTATCAATCTGTCTGTTTCCAACATTTTACGCTCCTTCCCTTATTTTAAAAAAACCTCTCGATTGTTTTCTTCTCATATTTTCAAAGAGTTATCCTTTACATTGTAAAAGATTTTACTGCTTCCTGAATCTTCTTTGACATTGCCTGCATTCGTACTTTATCTACTTTACACACCTTCCTGTCATAAGTGTATAGTCCATTAATTTCATCTTCCACATCACTTAACTGTGTGTAAACACATCCGCACATTCCTTTCCAAACTGCGGGCAGCACCATAATCTCATACAGATTCAATATATCATCTGTCAGCTTCTTAGAATCATCACTTCCGCCATAACCATAGGTATTATATTTGCTGTAGTAATGGCCTTCTACTGCCATGGAGTAGCCGCCGCATTCTGATAAGAACATTGGGCGTTCTTTCGGTTCTACTTCTATTGCCTTAAAGTAAATATGTTCACTGTCAAAATCGCTCTTTTCCTGGGCAAACCACCCCGAAGTAGAATCTGCAAGCCGTGTTGGATCTAATGATTTCACGAAATCATACATTTCATCGCTGTGGAACTGACCCCAGCCCTCATTAAAAATGGTGTAGGCAACGATGGACGGATGATTGTAAACTTCCTCAATGGTGTTTTCCACATGAATTTTGAAAAATTTCTTGCGTTTGCCATCGGTTCCTGTTCTATCCCCACGTGTTTTAAACCCAAAGGTGGGCAGTGCCGTATCTCCGATAAAATTGTATGGGCCATTGTTTACCATATCCTGTATGACCATCATTCCCAGCTTGTCACACGCATAGTAGAAATAATCCGGCTCCACCTTGATATGTTTTCTTAAAACATTCATTCCCAGTTCCTTCATTCTGAGAATATCTCTGTCGTACTCCTTTTCCTCTGCAGGAAGGTAAATTCCTTCCGGAAAATATCCCTGATCAAGAACGCCATGCAGAAAAATCGGTTCTCCGTTGAGACATACACGGTTGATACCATCAATCTTACGGATATCAATGGTACGAAGAGCAAAATAGGTATCCACATTGTCTTCCCCGGCGGTGATCTTCATCTCGTACAAATAAGGAGTTTCACAGGTCCACAATGTCGGCTCATAAACGGATCCATCCCCTAAGGTCACTCCTGACAGCTCGATGCGCCCTTTTTTTCCTTTGAAGGATTCCTGAAGCTTCTGACCATTTTCAAGTGTCACTTCCGCTGTAAAATTCTCAATATTACCAAATATTTCTATATCTACACCTCTAAGATCCGGTGTCAGTTTCATATGTTCTATGTATTCTTTGGGTACAACTTCCAGCCAAACACTCTTCCAGATACCGGAAACAGGTGTATACCACATACCTCCACGCTTCTTGCACTGTTTGCCATATGGATAATCCAAAGATAATTTGTCCGTTACTTTTACCTTCAGAACATTTTTCCCCACATATTTCAAGGAGTCTGTTACATCATAGGAAAAAGCAAGATAGCCGCCTTCATGAACTCCAAGGCACTTTCCATTTAAGGACACTTCAGCAATCTGATCCACCGCCCCAAAATGCAGCAGCACACGGTTATTTTTAAATTCCGGAGCCGAAAAAGTCTTTTCATAGGTAAAAGCTTCTTTCACTTTATTTCTATAATTCGATAGTTGAGACTGGGGTGGAAACGGAACGCGGATCTCTTTTCCATCCAACTTCCAGATACCGTTTAAGGACATCCATGATGACCTCTTCATCTGAGGTCTGGGATATTCCTGCCACACCTTCTCCTCTTTTGGATCCAGTGCCTCCCCTGCTTTCGTTGAAAGCTCATAATGTCCCAAACGAACCATTTGGAAAATCAATGCTAACAGGGCACAAAGCACTGCCGCAACGACAAGTGCTGCCAAAAATATATTTTCATTTGGCAGGAAGGAATAGGTACCATCATTATTTATAACCATTTTTGCATCACGCAATACCCATGCACCAATGGCTGGTCCAATGATTCCCGGAATCAGCACCTGACCGATGATACGGATTCCCTGAAACTGTCCTGCTCTTTCTTCCGGAATATGGTCGCGGATCTTTGCACCAAATACCGACATTCCGGTCAGATAACCGCTCATCATCAAAAGAGAACCGATAAATACCGGCACAGTATTTCTTCCGAAGAAAAGAATCACATACCCGGACATCAGCATCATCAAGGTCGGAATCACTGCAGTCTTGAATCCCGCCATATCATAAATTTTTCCGTAAAGTGCTGTAACGACAGCTGCACATATGATCGCAGGTGCCATGATAACCACATAATTTGCCATACCGAGCCCCTGTTCATAATATAGAATCAGATATGGCATATAGGTCTGAATAGATATTCCGAACACCGCAAATGCACCAAGCACTGCATAGAGCAGTCTGTTTTCGTTGATCACACCTGGCTGAAAGCTGTAAATGACCGTTTTAAAATAATTCTCCTTCGAAGGCTCCAGATCTTCACTTTCTTCTATTAAAAAGAATCCCAGCACGCCGATTACCAGTACCACACCACCGATAATACTAAAGATATACGTCCAGCTCTCCGGCAGGTTCAGATCAAAGCCCATAAATCCGCCAAACACAAAAAGGATCGCAATCAGCGGCATCATGGAATTAAATCCTTCAATCCTCCCTCTGTTGGATTCATTCCCCTTATCGGTCAGCCATGCATTGTATGCCGCGTCATTTGCAGCAGATCCAAAGAAAGTCATGACGCAGTCCAATACAATTACCAGCATGACACCCAAAGACGCTGCAACAGCAGTGCTTCCCGCAATCGGGGTCAGTGCCTCCACTTTAATCAATCCAAATCCAAAAATAGAAACGCCCCACACAATATAGCCAATGCACATCAACAGCTTCCGTTTTCCCACTTTATCGGAAAATGCACCCACAAGCACTGTCGTCAATGTTGCAGCCACAGAGCTTGCACCTACCATTAAGGAAATATCAGCGGCAGATGCATTAAACATTTTGTACAGAAATACGTTCAGATACATGTTTTCTACAACCCATGCAATCTGCCCGATCAGTCCAAATATCAGCATCGCTATCCAAAACTTACCACCCAGTTTTTTCTTCATCTCTCTTATTCACCTCTGTCCACTTTCTTAGTATCAGTCTGTCTGTTTCCAACATTTTCTGCTCTTTCCCTAATTCTATCATTTCTCCTCTGGTAATATTTCTTCTACATTTTCCTCAGTCACTATAGAATTCACAGAATATTTATAACTGTTATACGAAATCATACCCACCGACACCCTAATTATACTTACAATAATTATGGCCAGCAGTATAATCCCAATGATCCTCCAAATCATTTTGCTACGCCTATTTTTGATATTGAATTCAGGGATCATAAACCTCGCCATGCTGGAATTCAAATGCTGGTATTATGACACCGCCATCACTGATGGAAATGAAGATCGGATTAATGTAATGCTCCCAGATAATCTTCCAAAGGATATTCAAAAACTTTATAACAAAGCCCACAAATAATATTTCAAAGTCTTTCCTGCTTTGCTTCCACACAACGGGTCTGGGTCTCACTCAACAGCGCGGGATTGCAAGTGAAAAACTCTATGATAAAAGCTTTTTAATTCCAAACAAGCACCAAATGATTTATCGTGTCATTGGGTGCTTGTTTTATAGATTTCGTCCCTGATATTGTATTGTAACTACATAAACTGTTTTGCATGGTTCATCAATGCGGAAAATGGCGATATAATTATCAATCAGTAATTGACGGTAGCCTTTTCCGGCATACCTGCCATCGTTACGTTCTTGATGAGACTGTGGAAATGTGTTCAGGCTTAAAATAGACTTCTTAATTCTGTCTACCTGCCCTTTAGCATTTTCAGGAGCCAATTTCTCATTTGCAATATATTCGTAAATGTGGTCTAATTCACGGATTGCTCTGGGGTTGACTTTTACCTTGTATTTATCCAAAATGTTTTTT
This sequence comes from uncultured Lachnoclostridium sp., assembly GCA_945786935.1. Classification (GTDB taxonomy): domain Bacteria; phylum Bacillota; class Clostridia; order Lachnospirales; family Lachnospiraceae; genus HGM12587. The sequence continues at coordinate 1,572 of CALZFY010000077.1, read as the reverse complement.
CTCCAATTCTGCAAAAACTATTTCTGCGTCAACTGCTTCTGCGCCGTTAGAAATTTCTTGCTCAGATTCGAAGATTGCTTGGTCGATGCGATTCATTCTTGCAAATTTATCGTATAATTCACTACTCATCACAACCAAATCGCTATATCCGTTTTTGGTAATAAAAATAGGCTCCTGTTCTTTGTGTGCGATATTAGAAATCTCGGTTGTATTGCGTAAATCCTTAATAGGCATAATAAGTGGCATAATGTTTCACTCCTTTCATTTTCATAATTATAGCATAATTATGTTCATAGAGCAATAATTATAATGATTACTTAACTGCTATAATTACAGAAAATCTGGAAGTGAGTTATCTGTTTCGTAATCGCTCTTTCGCTTCCCGCAGATATTTGATATTTGAATCATAGTGATCGTTCGGTAGATCTCGCCACAGGCGGGACATTTCCAATCTGCACTTATGCTGTAATTTCCTTCCAACCATGATAGCCCCTTATAATTCTCTGAAACTATGATATTTTGTATATGTTTCAGAGAATTATAGAGCATTGCAATCATTTAGCAGTTTGCTTGCGTACCCATGTCCCTTGAAAGAACCCGCAACCCACAGACAATCGATATACATATATCCTTTGGCATCAATTGGATTCCATGCATACTCTGCAGGAATATATTCGATAAAACACTTCCCCCGTTCTTCACTTTTCAAGAAAACCAAACCTTCATAAAATCGTTCCGCTAGCCAGGATTTTTTCGATGAAACCTGTACATCCTTATTATTTGAAATTGCGCAACAAATGTGCTCCTTCTCCAAATTTTCTTTTGTAACCTGAATAAATTCCATTTGTCATTCCCTCCGCTCTACAATTTACATATTGGATGCCTGATGACAGTCTTCCAATCAAATGCCATTACTCTATCCTTTCCTCTTTCTCTTATTTTCCGGAAGTTCTTCATACATTGCAAGAATAAGTTCTCTCAGGAAGTTTTTGTCCTCTATTTCGGTTACTAAGAGCATTGGCTTAGCTCCATCATAAGGTGTTTCCTGAGGTGTATCCAAAAGAAGCTCCATGTTTGATACCATTTACTCTCTCCCCTTATTTCTGTAGGCTCTGCATCATCGCAAAGAATTCATTTGCGTTGCCTGTACTAAAATACGCATACCAGTGTTTCAATGTATCTTCTCCAAATACATCCAGGTATTCCAAAATCAATCTTGTCATTTCAAGTGCACCTGTAGCTGCAGCAGTTATCAAATTTCCATCTCTGACAGCTGGCTTATCAATATAATGATCTGTTCCCTTATACTCCGAGCAAAACATATTTAAAAATCCTACTCCGTTGCTCGTGTGCTTCTTATCATCCAAAATTCCGATATTTGCCAGTGCTACGGTAGCTCCACATATTGCAGCAACCAGTCCTCCGGATTCTAAGAACCGCTTAGCAATCTCAAGAATCCGGAAATTTTCAGATTCACTCCAACTGTCTGATCCGGGAAGAATCAGCACATTATCTCTAGTCATCAACCACCAGTTCAACTGGTGGTTTGATATTAGCCCTCCAAAGGGCTAT
>CALZFY010000076.1:0-10601 GCA_945786935.1 uncultured Lachnoclostridium sp. | reverse complement strand
TTCGAATCCCCGATGTCTCATTGAAAAACCCTTGATTTTCAAGGGTTTTTTTTATGGATATGTGTTTTTGATAGTGGAGGTTATAACAGGTGAGATCAAAAAAATATGCTGTGGTAGATGAAAAGCAGTGTGTAGCATGCGGTGAATGCAGTTTTTCCTGCCGGAAAAATGCAGTATCGGTTCAGAATGGATGTTATGCAATTGTGGAAAAGGATCTATGTGTAGGATGTGGTCTGTGTGCTAAAAACTGTCCGGTAGGATGTATTACATTAACAGAACGGGAGGAACGGTAAGTATGCAGAAGAAATGGTATGACTATCTTTGGATCTGGACGATCCTATATTTTGCACTGGGATTCTTTAATATCCTGTTTGCGTGGCTTGGTATGATTGATTTTCTGGTTCCGTTGATTTTTGCCATTGTTGGTGGAAATAAAGGCTTCTGTAATCGCTATTGCGGAAGAGGACAGCTGCTGCGTAAGATTGGAAGTGACTGTAAGTGTTCCAGAAACAAACCGACTCCGAAATGGCTGTCATCCAAGTGGTTCCGTTATGGATTTTTGGTATTCTTCCTCACCATGTTTGGGAATATCGTATTCCAAACTTATCTGGTGGGTGCCGGTGCGGCATCCTTAAGAGAAGCCATCAAACTGTTCTGGACTTTTAAGGTTCCATGGGGATGGACCTACACGGCAGGAATGGTACCGGACTGGATTGCACAGTTTAGCTTTGGATTTTACAGTCTGATGCTGACATCAACACTCATTGGGCTGATCGTGATGGTTCTGTATAAACCAAGAAGCTGGTGTAGCTTTTGTCCGATGGGCACTATGACGCAGGCAATTTGTAAACTGAAACATCATTGATTTTAGAAGATTATTGACGAAAGGATGGGGCTTAAGTGCTCTGTCCTTTTTTGTGTAATAACGAAAATAATCTGTTAACTGTAAAATTACTTATTGATTTTCGTTTATAAATAAGATATAATTCTTATTAAGAAATGATCCTAATAAAGCGAGGGGCGAGTATGGTAAGAAGAAATACGATACAAAGAGAATTAGTACTCAATGCAGTACGCAGCCTTAAGAATCATGCTACGGCGGAAGAGATTTTTCACATGATCAAACAGGCACATCCCTCGATCGGGAGGGGTACTGTGTATAGAAATTTAAATATTCTGGCAGAAGAGGGCAAGATCAGAAAGGTAGAAGTGATCGGAGGCCCGGATCGTTTTGACCATATTTGTGAGAAACATTTTCATGTTCGCTGTATCAAATGCGGACGTCTGTTTGACATAGAGCTGGAATCTGTTCCGGAGTTAAAGCCGAAAACGAAGGATTCCGGGGATATGCAGTTTTTGGATTACGACATTATGTTCAAGGGAATCTGTCCGGATTGTCAGGAAAAGGAATAAACACAGTTCCATGGGGGTCGTTTTTGCCATTTGATTGAAAAAATCAATGCAAATATAAATTTTTTACTCAGGAGGTATCATTATGAGAAGTATTACAACATTTGATCTGCAGTATGCGCACAGATTTTATGGTTTTCAGGGGGAAGCACAGTATCTGCATGGTCACACCGGTGTATTGACAATTGAAGTGGAAGACACAGTCAATGCAGGCGTTAACATGGTTTATCCATGTAATGAGATCCAGAAGGTTGCATGGGATGTTCTGAAGAATTTCGATCACGCTCTGGTTTTAAGAGAGGACGATCCACTTCTTCCGGCTATTCTTGATGTATACGAGAAACAGGGAATCAAGGATGGACATCCTCAGAACAAGATGAAAGGCGAAGCCTTCAAAACAGAATTGGCTACCGCATACCCGGACAGCAGACTGGTTGTGACAAAAGAAACCATGACTGTAGAAGGTATGATCAAGATCGTACACGAACTTTTGAAAGATAAGCTGAACATTGCAAAGATCACATTTACAAGTGGTGTCAATGCTGCAACTGAGGAATATTCTCCGGTTGGAGAAATTGACAGATGCCCATTATGCGGTATCGCATTAGATGCAGATGGCGTTTGCCCGAAATGTGGCTATAGAAAATAGGTGCGAAGTTAAAACCGGAGGGATGCCTGAAACATCCCTCCGGTTTTATTTAACCTCTAATTTGCTCCGGACCGTCTTTTACTAGCGGCTGTTTTTGGAATCGTTGGAGCTGTTGTTGGAATTAGAATTTCTGTTTGAAGAATTTCTGCTGGAAGTATTTCCTTCGTTGTTTGCGTTGGAATTGTTATTTGCATTGTTCATGTTGCCTGCTTTGTTAGAATTACTTGCGTTATTTTTGTTGTTCATGATTTAACACCATCCTTTCGAGAATAGAATGCCCCAAAGTTATTACATTATTCTTGAAAAAATTAACAAAATGTTACAGAGCTTACTTGAGACATAACTTCAGAGATGGTATATTATAGGTGGAATTGACGTGTAGCAATGCAGAGGGGGGAGACTACATGGTTACAAAAGTTTTAATTGATAATATCACAAAAGATAATTTGCTGTGTGAATGGGGATTATCATTTTATATTGAATATGATGGGCATAAAATCCTGCTTGACACAGGATCCGGAAGCAATTTTGCGGAAAATGCAAAAGCTTTGGGTGTAAATCTTGAGGAGATTGAATTTGGTATCCTGTCCCATGCCCATTATGACCATGCGGATGGCATGCCGGCTTTCTTTGCAGAGAATAAAAATGCGAAGTTTTATTTAAGAAAGGGAGCAGGAGAAAACTGTTACGGAAAAAAGAATTTTTTTAAATATCATTATAATGGGATCCAGCCAGGAATTTTAGAAAATTATAAGGAACGCATTGAATATGTGGAGGGAGATTTTAAACTTACGGAAGGCGTTTATCTGATTCCCCACAAAACATTGAGACTGGAGAGAATTGCAAAAAAAGTTGATTTATACATAAGGGAAAATGGAAAGATGTTTCCGGACGATTTTGCCCACGAGCAGAGCCTTGTGTTTGATACTCCCAAAGGTCTGGTGATCTTTAACAGCTGTTCCCATGGCGGTGTGGATAACATTATTACGGAAATCGAAGCAACTTTTCCGGAACATAAGATCCATGCTTTTATCGGGGGCTTTCATCTTTATAAATCCACAGAAGAATCCATCAGAGCACTGGCAGCCCGCTTAAAAAATACCAGTGTGGAAAAAATCATTACGGGACATTGCACCGGAGAAAAAGCTTTTCAAATATTAAAGGAAGAGCTGGGAGATGGTATCAGCCAGATGTATAGCGGGATGGAAATTATCCTATAAAATGTCGGAAAGACCTGCATCTTACATAGAGAGCAGGTCTTCATTTATTCTTAAGAATTTTTTTGAAAAAATTTCCTATACTTAAAACTTTTTTCGGGTTATAGTTATCATAGCTATGTATCAGTAGGATAAGGAGGGATGGAGTGTTGGAAGAAACAAGGAAACCGGTGATACAGGTTCGGAATCTTCATAAAGTTTATTCCATTGGCAAGAATAAGGTTCATGCATTGAACGGCGTCAGTCTTGATATTTATGAAGGAGAATTTTGTGCCATCGTAGGTACCTCGGGTTCGGGTAAATCTACCATGCTCAATATGCTGGCGGGATTGGAAAAGCCTACCAAGGGACAGGTAGTCATTAACGGTGAGCATATTGAAGAGATGAATGAAAATCAGCTGGTTAAATTCAGGCGTGACCATGTAGGATTTATTTTTCAATCTTTTAATCTTTTGCAGACCATGACAGCTCAGGAGAATGTGGCATTGCCGCTGACCTTCCGAGGGGAGGACAAGAAAGTGCGGCTTCAAAAGGCAGCAGAACTTCTGGATATGGTGGGACTGCCGGAACATAAAAAGCATAAGCCCAATGAGATGTCGGGCGGTCAGCAGCAGCGTGTTGGAGTTGCAAGAGCCCTGGTGGTAGATCCGGAAATCATTTTTGCGGACGAACCAACGGGAAATCTGGATTCCAATACCTCCAAAGACATTATGAATATGATGCAGAAGGTGGTACGGGAAAAGAAAAAAACGCTGGTGATGGTAACCCATGATAACCATCTGGCAAGCTTTGCGGACAGAATATTCCATATTATTGATGGAAAGATCGTAAAAATAGAAGATAACAGACAAGGAGAACAAGAGTGATGAAGAGAGTATTGGTATTACTTTTATGTGCAGCACTGGCGGTGCCTGCGGTGGGGATGAATGTGCAGGCGGATGAAACACCACTATCTGCAGACGCGGTGGCGGTACAGAATATCGGAGTATTAAACGATTATTTAAAGAATAAGGGATATAAGGACAAAGAATTAGAGGATGCATATCAAGTTCTGAGAAACGCAGCTCCTGAATTAGGGCTTAAATTTAATGAAACTACAAAGCGACTGGAAGATGAACCAGCAGCGCCAACTGAAGAAAATCCTACAGCGGGAATGACAACATTTGCAACAGCAGACGGAGTTGTGGAATATGTAAAAAATGTAAAAGCAAAGATTGACGATTGCAAAACAAAAGCACCAGACAAAGAGGATGAAGAGAAACCAACTATCACCAACAACAGCAACATCATCATCGGCGGTAAAGAATACGACACCACCACAGCCAATGCAGGTCATCACTGTGAGATTGCAGTACCTTTGGTAAACCTTGGTAAGACAGATGTTACTAACGTAGTCATCACGCCTGCTCTCAGCGGTGATGTGACTTCCTGGCCATTTGATATTGAAAGGACAGACTATTCCCAGACTTGTGACGAGCTGGAAGGAGAAGCTAAAGGAAAGTCTGTGGTAGACAGAAAACATACCTTCCGCTGGACTTTACGCACCAGAGATGACGCGGTTACAGGATATACGAAGCTGGTATTTAATGTTACATATAATGAGGCAGATGGAACTAAAGGTTCTGTAGCTCTGGATTACTATGTACAGGTAAACGGTGTGGCACCTACAGAGGAAAATGGAAAGATCTCCACTCCCCGTGTCATTGTCACCGGATTTACCACAACTCCGGAGGAGGTTTATGCCGGAGATACCTTTAAGCTTACCTTAAATTTAAAAAATACTTCCAAGGAAACCGCAGTTTCCAATATGCTCTTTGACATTCAGGGAACTCAGGAAGGTACTGATGCCAACAATACTTATTCTGCATTTTTACCGACTGCAGGCTCCAGCACCATCTTTGTAGAGAAGATTGCACCCAATGCTACCAAGAGCATCAGCATTGAATTAAAATCCAAGGCAGACCTTGCCCAGAAGCCTTATGTAGTGACAGTCAATATGGAATATGAGGACAGTCAGGCAAATTCCTTTACAGAGACAGCAAGTGTGTCTGTACCGATCAAACAGGAAGCAAAGGTGGATATAAGCAGCATTACCCTTATGCCGGAAAGCATTGAGGTGGGTAATGAAGCCAATGTCATGTTCAGCATTTACAATGTGGGCAAAACAAAGCTTTACAATGTGAGTGTTAAATTTGAGGCGGATTCCATCAGTGGCGGTGATTCCTTCCTTGGAAATCTGGATCCGGGTGCTACGGCAAATTTGGATGCTTACCTGTCCGGTCAGGCAGTGACCATGGATGACGGAACTGTAAAGATCATTGTTAGCTACGAGGATGAAGAAGGAAAAGCGGCAACTATCGAAAAGACCATGACTTTATTTGTCAACGAACCGTTTTATCCGGATATGATGGAAGATCCAATGATAGATGGCATGGAAGAAGAAAGCAAAGGTTTTCCATGGTGGGGAACTGCCCTGATCGTTGCTGCAGTGGCAGCTGTGGCAGTCACAGCAGTGGTTGTGATCAGAAAAAAGAAAAAAGCAAAACGGCTTGCACAGGAAGAACTGGAAGTCATTGAACTTTTAGAGGATAAGGATTCAGAAAAGTAGGAGACAGACTATGAGATTTATTGATTTGCTCACTATGAGCGTTTCCAATCTCTGGCGCAGAAAGCTTCGTACCTTTTTGACAGTCCTTGGTGTCATTATCGGTACTGCATCCATCGTGGTGATGATTTCTTTAGGCCTTGGCCTTAGTAAATCCACCATGGAACAGTATGAAAAAAGCGGGGGACTTACAACCATTACTGTCAGAGAAGGCGGCGGTGGCTATGGAGGTGCCGTGGCAGTGACAGACAGCGGAAGTAAGGACGAAACTGCCGGGAAGATTACGGACAGCACTGCCCAGGAGGTCATGAAGATTCCCCATGTGGAGGTGGCTTCTCCGGTACTGAATTTATATCCCATTTTGAAATGCGGTGTATATGAGGCTAATATTTCTGTCAGGGGTATGACTACAGAGGCACTGGAAGCCATGAATATTCCCTTAAGCGAGGGCTCCAGCCTTCCTACCGATGAGAGTACCCTGGAGTTTCTCTATGGCAATCAGATACTGATGAATTTTTACAATTCCAAGACCAATCAGGGTTACGGGGATACCGGGGAGATGCCGGATATTGATCTTATGAATGATCCGATTTTCTTTATTATGGATTCGGATGCCTATTGGAATGCCAAGTATGGCGGAACGGATCAAAACGGACAGTCGGTACAGCAGCCGAAAAAATATATGTATCCTTCTTCCGGAGTCGTAGCAGGCGGACCGGAAGATTATACAGAGTATAGCTGGGAAGCTTACTGCAATATCGAAGCGTTAAAAACACAGTTAAAAAAGATCTTCAAAAACCGTGCGATTCCAAATCAGCCCACAAGGTCTAATGGAAAGCCTTATAAAGAATGGTATTATGAGGAGCTTTATGTCCGGGTGGATGAGTTGGACAATGTATTGGAAGTACAGCAGCAGATTACGGATATGGGTTACTATGCTTACAGTAATGCAGAGTGGATTAAGCAGTCCCAGGAACAGTTCGGCATGATCCAGGCGGTACTGGGAGGTATCGGAGCGGTATCGTTATTCGTTGCTGCCATCGGTATTGCAAACACCATGATGATGTCTATTTATGAGCGGACAAAGGAAATTGGTATCATGAAAGTTTTGGGCTGCAGCCTGGGACGAATCAGAGACTTGTTTTTAATGGAGGCGGCCTTTATCGGTCTGAGCGGAGGAATCATTGGTCTAATATTAAGCTATGGTATTTCCGCAGTGATCAATTACGTGTTAGGTCAGACTTATATGGGAAGTATTTCCTATATTCCTTTATGGCTTTCTTTGACAGCTTTGGTTTTTGCTGTTATTATTGGTATGTTGGCAGGTCTGATGCCGGCACTTCGTGCCATGAGGCTCTCAGCCCTGTCAGCACTTCGAAATGAGTAGGATAACAGGAGAAGAGCATGTTAGATAGAAACGCCTTTATGGAAACCCTGCGTTCTGTTGCTGAAATCAGAAGGGCTTCCCTGGAACCTCTTTCCAGAGAAGAAATCCTAAACTATTTTTCAGGGATGGAATTAACAGAAGAACAGATTGAATTAATCTATGAATATATGAAGCTGTCTCCCCAGGAGCAGACAGCGGAGCCTCAGACTGAGGAAGAGGAACCGGAGAATGTGCAACCGCCGGTTCCTGGCGAGGAAGAAGAGCAGTCTTATTTCCAGATGTATCTTGAGGAATTATCCCGGATTGAAGAACTGTCTTTAGAGCAGATGGAAGAAGCTTATGAAAAGCTCCTTTCCGGTGACGGATCTGTCATTGGAAGGATTGCGGAGAGCTGGCTTCCATCGATCGCTCAGCTGGCTGTGCCCTATGCAGAGCGGGGCGTCAATTTGGAGGATGTCATTCAGGAAGGCAATATGGGACTGTTGATCAAACTGTCTGAGCTTTTGGGTGCGGGAGAGATTCCGGCAGTCAGTGATATTTTACAGGGAAGCGTTATTGCTGCCATGGAAGAATATATTGCCGAAGATTTGTTAGAGCAGGGAGATAAGTAAAGTGATACGTTTTAACTGTGATTATTTAGAGGGAGCCCATCCCAAAATTCTGGAGAAGCTTCAGGAAACAAATTTCGTGCAGACCTTAGGGTACGGAGAGGACGAGTACTGTGAACGTGCCAGAGCCATGATCCGGGAAAAATGCGGAGCAGAGGATGCTTACGTGCAGTTTCTGGTAGGCGGTACGCAGACAAACACCACAGTCATTGCATCCATTTTAAGACCTTATCAGGGGGTATTGTGTGCCAATACCGGTCACATCAATGCACATGAGACAGGAGCCATTGAATCTACCGGCCATAAGGTACTTGCCCTGCCTTCAGAAGATGGAAAGATTACGGCTGCACAGGTGCAGGAAGCCTATGATGCACACTGGGCAGACGGTTCCCATGAACATATCGTTCAGCCGGGTATGGTTTATATTTCTCATCCCACAGAAAACGGAACCCTGTATACAAAGGAAGAATTGAAAGCTCTGTATGAGACCTGTCAGAAATTAGAGCTTCCGTTATTTTTAGACGGAGCCAGATTAGGCTATGGACTCATGTCCAAAGGAACTGATCTTACCTGGCAGGATATAGCAGCCTTCACCGATGTATTTTACATTGGAGGTACCAAGGTAGGTGCTCTTTTTGGGGAGGCAGTGGTGATCACCAATGCTTCTCTTACAAAAGATTTTCGATATATGATCAAGCAAAGAGGAGGTATGCTGGCGAAGGGAAGGCTTTTAGGCATTCAGTTTGAAACGCTGTTATCCGATGGTCTTTATGAAGAGATTGCCGGGAAGGCAGTGGAGCAGGCAATGCGTCTGAAAGAAGCATTTTTGGACAAGGGTTATCCACTTTTGTATGATTCCTATACCAACCAGCAGTTCCCGATTCTACCAAACAGTCATTTAAAACAGCTGGAAGAGAAGTATTCCTTTGAGCTGTGGACTGCCATGGACGAGGAGTACAGTGCGGTGCGTTTCTGTACCAGCTGGGCGACCAGGGATGAGGATATCGATGCTCTGATCGAGGATATTTCGGATCTTTAAGAGTCCTATGAAGTGGAGAATGAGGAGGAAATTGTGAATGGACAAAAAGGAAATTGCTTTAAAGCAGCATGAAACATGGGCAGGCAAGCTGGAAATTAAAAGCCGTGCCAAAGTAGAAACACCGGAAGAATTATCTGTGGCATACACACCGGGAGTTGCCGAACCTTGTTTGAAAATTTCTGAAAATGTGGATTTATCCTACACCTATACACGCCGTCATAATATGGTGGCAGTGATTACTGACGGAACCGCAGTCCTGGGTCTGGGAGATATCGGACCGGAAGCAGGTATGCCGGTTATGGAAGGAAAATGTGTTCTTTTTAAGGAATTTGGTGATGTAGATGCATTCCCTCTCTGCATCAGAAGCAAGGATGTAGATGAGATCGTAAATACCGTACGACTTTTAGCAGGGAGCTTTGGCGGTGTGAATCTGGAAGATATTTCTGCCCCAAGATGCTTTGAGATCGAACGCCAGTTAAAAGAATGCTGTGATATTCCGATCTTCCATGATGACCAGCACGGAACAGCCATTGTGGTGCTTTCCGGTATCATCAACGGATTAAAGGTGGCAGGCAAAAAGAAGGAAGATTGTAAAGTCGTAGTCAATGGTGCAGGTTCCGCAGGAATTGCTATCACAAAGCTTTTGCTTACCTACGGATTTAAAAATGTGATCATGTGCGATATCAATGGTATTATTTCCAGAGAATCAGAGAAATTAAACCCCGTACAGAGAGAAATGGCAGAAAAGACCAACCCTGACCAGTTAAAAGGAAAGCTTGCAGACGCCCTGAAGGGTGCCGATATCTTTGTAGGTGTCTCAGCTCCAAACATTGTATCTCAGGAAATGGTTGCATCCATGAATGAGAATGCGATCCTGTTTGCCATGGCAAATCCTGTTCCGGAGATCATGCCGGACAAGGCAAAAGAAGCAGGTGCAGCAGTGGTTGGAACCGGACGAAGCGACTTCCCGAATCAGATCAACAACGTACTGGCATTCCCGGGCGTATTCCGCGGAGCCTTGGATGTGCGTGCAAAGGATATCAATGATGAGATGAAGCTGGCGGCAGCTTATGCCATTGCAGGACTCATCTCCGAGGAAGAATTATCTGCTGATTACATTATTCCAAGTCCTTTTGACAAACGTGTGGTGAAGGTGGTAGCAGAGGCGGTAGCCAAAGCAGCTAAGGAAACCGGCGTAGCGAGAATTTAAAGAACAAAAGTAACCCTTTATCTTGGCAGATGGCGGGTTACTTTTTGTGATTTCAGGTTGACTTTTTTTGCCTAAGAGTGTATATTGTCAAGGAAGTTATGCGGGTATGGTGGAATTCCTGATAAATGAACTGGTTCATTTATAGGCAGACGCATATAGCCGCATCCGCGGGTATGGCGGAATTGGCAGACGCGCCAGATTTAGGTTCTGGTGGGAGACCGTGCAGGTTCAAGTCCTGTTACCCGCAGGAGATAAGGGATTTTAAAGCTTATGTGGCTTTGAAATCCCTTATTTTTTTGAAATTTGGTAACTACTCAGTACCTGTTGGAAGGTACTGAACAAAGATACTGTACAGGAACAAAATTTGTTGATTTCCCAAGGGGCATATTGTATAATGTAATACTGACTAACTTAAATTTACTGTAACTGTTCAGAAGCCACTATTCCGCGAGGGTTTTCGTAAGAAAATCCCGAGT
>CALZFY010000075.1:0-10749 GCA_945786935.1 uncultured Lachnoclostridium sp. | reverse complement strand
GATCACATGGAGAAGATGTGTAGACATGAACGACCGTCAGTTACGTAACGTAGTAGATGGTCTTGGCGGCAGAACAGACGGAACACCAAGAGAAGACGGATATGACATCACAGTTGCATCTGAAATCATGGCAGTTCTCTGTCTGGCAAGTGATATCAACGACTTAAAAGAAAGATTATCCAGAATCGTGATCGGTTATACATACGGAAAACCATCAGAACAGAAACCGGTAACAGCTGGTGATTTAAATGCACAGGGTGCTATGGCAGCTCTCTTAAAAGATGCATTAAAACCAAACCTTGTACAGACCTTAGAGCATGTACCAGCTATCGTTCACGGCGGACCATTCGCAAACATCGCTCATGGATGTAACTCTGTAACAGCTACAAAGATGGCTCTGAAATTAGCTGATTATACCATCACAGAAGCTGGTTTCGGTGCTGACCTTGGTGCAGAAAAATTCCTCGATATCAAGTGCCGTATGGCTGGTTTAAAACCAAACGCAGTTGTTATCGTAGCAACCGTTCGTGCATTAAAATACAACGGTGGCGTTGCGAAGGCTGATTTAAATAACGAAAACCTGGAAGCTCTGGAAAAAGGTCTTCCAAACCTGTTACAGCATGTTGGAAACATCAAAAATGTATATGGTTTACCATGTGTTGTTGCAATCAACGCATTCCCAACAGATACCAAGGCAGAACTTGACCTTGTAGAAGCGAAATGTAAAGAACTCGGCGTTAACGTTGCACTTTCCGAAGTATGGGCAAAAGGCGGCGAAGGCGGTATCAAGTTAGCTGAAGAAGTATTAAGATTAGTAGAAGAACCAAGCGACTTCCACTACTCTTATGAACTGGAAGGCTCCATCGAAGATAAACTGAATGCAATCGTTCAGAAAATCTATCATGGTAACGGCGTTGTTCTGACTGCAAACGCTCAGAAACAGGCTAAACAGTTAACTGATATGGGATATGGAAATCTTCCAATCTGCGTTGCTAAGACACAGTACAGCTTCACAGATGATCAGACAAAACTTGGTGCTCCGAAGGACTTCGAAGTAACTGTACGTAACTTGAAAGTATCTGCAGGTGCAGGCTTCATCGTTGCATTAACAGGTGAAATCATGACAATGCCAGGCTTACCAAAAGTTCCGGCTGCATGCAAGATCGATGTTGATGAAACAGGTAAGATCACAGGTTTATTCTAAGTAATTAGTTGCTGTTATTTTGACAGCAGGACCGAATCATGTAAGGAAAGACATACCGCTTCCCTCTTGAAAAAGAGGGGAGCAGTATGCCATTTTTGCGTATAAAAGGAGATAATACTCATGGGATTTACACAAAATACATGTGAAGAATTCGTAGAAGTACTGGCTTCCAAAGCTCCGGTACCGGGCGGCGGCGGTGCATCTGCACTGGTAGGTGCCATTGGTATGGCACTTGGAAACATGGTAGGAAGCTTAACTGTCGGCAAGAAGAAATACGCTGACGTGGAAGCAGATATCATTGCATTAAAAGAAAAAGCAACTGCACTTCAGGCAGACTTTTTGAAGCTTGTAGACAGAGATGCAGAAGTTTTTGAGCCCCTTTCAAAAGCTTACGGTATGCCGAAGGAAACAGAGGAAGAAAAAGCTGAAAAAGCCCGCGTGATGGCCATTGTTTTAAAGGATGCATGCTCTGTTCCAATGGAAATTATGGAAAAATGCTGCGAAGCCATCGATGTGATCGAAGAATTTGCTGCAAAAGGATCTGCACTTGCAATTTCTGACGCCGGTGTAGGTGTTGCATTCTGTAAGAGTGCCCTGTTAGGAGCATCCTTAAATGTCTTTATCAATACAAAATCCATGGCTGATAAAGAGTATGCCGCTATGCTGAATGAAAAGGCAGATAAAATGATCGAAGAATACGGCAAAAAAGCTGATGAAATCTTTGAAAAAGTAAATGCGAGACTTCGCGGATAACAGGAGACCATCATGGCAAAACAGTTATTAGGAAAAGAAGTAACTGCAGCTTTAAACGAAAGAATCAAAGCTGACGTTGCAAAATTAAATGAAAAAGGAATCAAACCTACTTTGGGAATTATCCGTGTAGGAGAAAGACCCGACGATTTATCCTATGAAAGAGGAGCAACCAAACGCTGCGAAACTCTTGGTGTAGAATGTAAAAAGTACTTACTTCCGGCAGATGTATCTCAGGAAGAGCTTTTAAAAGTCATCGATGAAGTAAACCATGACGATAACATTCACGGTGTGTTAATGTTCCGTCCGCTTCCAAAACATATCGATCAGACAGTTGTAGAAAATGCACTGGCTGCTGAAAAAGACGTTGACTGCCAGACAGATGCTTCCCTTGGCGGCGTATTTACAGGTAAAAAAGTAGGTTTCCCACCATGTACACCACAGGCATGTATGGAAATCTTAGACCACTATGGAATCGACTGTACAGGTAAAAAAGCAGTAGTCATCGGACGTTCCTTAGTTGTTGGAAAACCGGCTGCTATGATGCTCATCAAGAAAAACGCAACTGTGACTGTATGTCATACAAAAACCGTTGATATGCCATCTGTTACAAGAGAAGCTGATATCTTAATCGTAGCTGCAGGCCGTGCAGGCGTGGTAGGTGCAGAGTATGTATCCGAAGGACAGATCGTCATCGATGTAGGTATCAATGTCAATGCAGAAGGCAAGCTTTGCGGAGACGTTGATTATGCAGCAGTAGAACCGATCGTAGAAGCAATCACTCCGGTACCGGGCGGTGTAGGAAGTGTAACAACTTCTGTACTGGTTGGACATGTCGTAGAAGCTGCGATGAGAAAATTTATGTAATTTATAAAATTATAGTAACTGTTCAGAGTCAACCTCCAAAATGCTTTGCATTTCGTCGGTGTGGCGTAATCGCCAAATAAAATTTCAAAAACAGTCTTAAAAATGCAAGCATTTTACACCTGTTTTATGAAATTTTGCTTGGCTCTGAACAGTTACAAATTTTTATTTGAATTTTTGAAGGGCAGATGTTATGCTTGAGAGGTAATCTTGACATAGCATCTGCTGTTTTGCTTTGAAAGGGGACGAGATTATGTTTGAACCAATGACAGATAAACAGTATGAAGGAATGCTGAAAGATAATATTGCATGTCTTGACAGAGTTGCCAAATGTACCAATGATATGGATGCATTAAAACAACTTCTATTCGAAAGAAAATTACTTGAATCCAAACTCGGATATGAAATCCCGGATAATAACTTGTATGACAGCGTAAAAGCTGAGTAACTAATAGTAAGTGTAAGCCTTATTTGATTATAAATCGTGTTAATTACATTAATGGAGTTATTATGAAAATCACCTTAATCACTGTGGGAAAAATCAAAGAGAAATATTTTACAGACGCCATCTTGGAGTATTCTAAGAGATTGTCCCGGTATTGCAAGTTGGAAATCGTGGAAGTGGCAGATGAAAAGACACCGGACGGTGCATCGGAAGGACTGGAAAACCAGATCAAAGAAAAAGAAGGCGAAAGGATCCTTGCAAAAATCCCGGATGGTGCTTATGTTGTGGCACTGGCCATTGAAGGAAAGCAGCTAAGTTCAGAAGAGCTGGCTGATAAAATGGAGAAGTGGAATGTCATGGGAGTGAGCCATCTGGTCTTTATCATCGGAGGCTCCCTCGGCCTTACGCCAAAGGTATTAAGCAAAGCAGATTTTAAACTCAGCTTTTCCCCTATGACCTTTCCTCATCAACTCATGAGGGTAATCCTATTAGAACAGATTTACCGAAGCTTCCGGATCAGAAATCATGAGCCATATCATAAATGATTTTATGTTTGACTTTATCGAGATGAAGTGGTAAATTTTAAAAAAATGGATCGGAGGAGATTTTATGAATACTGTTGAAATGTTAAATGAAGTTCAGAAAAAAGCACTTGCTGACAAAGAATTAAGAGAGAAGATCCTTGCTACAGAAAAAGAAGCAGACCCCTTAGATGAATTCTGCAAAATCTGTCAGGCAGAAGGCTATGAAATCTATCCGATGGATATCATCATTGCAGGGGAAGAAGCTTATGCAGCCATGAGAAGAAGCACTAACGGCGGTGGTGAAAATGCACCGATGCTGGACGGAGAAGATGATTTTTATGAGCTGTTTTTGGCGGCACTTAGATAATATGGATTTAAAAGACTATATAGAAAACAAAATAGCAGAGCTTCCTCTGATGCAATATGAGTGGCTTACACCTGCAGAGCTGACTTTCAAGGATGAGGTTCGCCAGATCTGCAGGCAGGAATGTCCCATGTATGGAAAATCCTGGTCCTGCCCACCGGCGGTAGGAACAGTAGAAGAATGTAGGAAACATTGTCTTTCCTATGATGGTGTTTTTCTATTTACCACCATTTCGGAAGTTTCTGATATCGCCAATATGGAAGAAACCTTGCAAACACGGTTTGACCATGAGAAAATCACAAGAACCATCGGTGGGTATTTTCAGGAATCCGCAGCCAAAATCATGCTCCTTTCTTCCGAAAGCTGTGCTATCTGTGAATCCTGCGCCTACAGCGAAGGAAAGCCTTGCAGACATCCGGAGTATATGATTCCCTGTATCGAAAGCCAGGGGATTCTGGTCACAGAGCTGGCAGAAAAATATAATATCCCATTTTTGGACAGCATGACCACAGTGCAGTGGTTTGGCCTGATTTTATATCGATAAAAATGCATAGTACATCCTAATCGCCTCATATCTTTAAAAAGAGTGAGGCGATTTTTTATTGAATATCAAGTCAAAAATAGCACAGAAACTAAATATCCCGGAGGACATTTCTGATGGACTTCCCATTGTAACCGTCACAGGTCAATGTGAAGTCTATGTAGAAAACTACCGTGGAATCATCGAATATGAAAGCAACTGCATCAAACTCCAGACCAAGGTATGTCGCATCTGCATTACAGGCAAAAATCTGGAAATCGTATACTATACGAACACTGACATGAAAATCACAGGGCAGCTGGAGAATATTCTTTATTCTTGATTTGTAACTATTCAGCAGTCACTATTCTGTGAGAATTTTCGCTCAAAAATCCATTTCTAGAGATATTCTGCGAAATAAGATGCTCGTAGAGTTGTTATATTAGATTGTTTCAGGAAACAGCCTCGGAGATATGCAGGTGCATCACGAAGCGTCAAGTGAAGCGAGTCTGAAAATCCTCTCTTAGAACTTCTTTGCGAAACAGGCTCTCCTGTGAGCAATTAGAAGTTCTTAGAGATAGTTGAAGAGGAGCGAACCTGCGGCGTGAGGTACCTGCATATCTACGGGGGCGTCCCCTGAAAGAAAAAATAAATCCCAAAGGAGGTTCCATGTTAATCAGGCTGTTCAAATACCTCAAAGGCTATGTGAAAATCAGGGTCGAAGGCTACTCCCCGGAGAGGTTTCTAAACATCTGCAATGCCAACGGAATCCTACTGTGGGGAGTAGAAAAGGACGACAAATATTATGTAATGTACATGGCTGCCAAAGATTTTAAGTGCATACGTCCATTTGTGAGAAAAACCGGAACGAAGATCATCCTTTTGGAAAAGCATGGTCTTCCTTTTTTTCTTTTCAGATTTCGCAAAAGAAAAATGTTTTTTCTGGGAATGCTCTTAAGTATCATCGCTGTCTATGGATTATCTCTTTTTGTCTGGAATATTCACATTGAAGGAAATGTGGGCCAGACCAAAGAGGAGCTTTTAGAATATCTGGAATCCATGGGAGTAGAACACGGGGTACAAAAAAATAAGGTAAGCTGTGAAAATATCGAGAAAAACCTCCGGATGGAATACCCGAATATGCTGTGGGTATCAGCGGAAATGCGCGGAACCAGGATCATCATTCAGATTAAGGAAAATGAAGATAAGGATATCGTGTCTAAGATAGAAGAAAAAGATAAAACTCCCAAAAGTATCGTGGCAGATGTATCAGGCAGAGTAGAAACCATGGTCGTACGTCAGGGAACTCCCAGGGTAGAGATCGGAGATGAGGTCCATGCAGGAGATGTGCTGGTAGATGGATATTACGCAATCAAAAATGATGGGGGAGAGATCATCAGATATCAGGGCGTACCGGCAGATGGAGATATTGTGATTATTCAGGAGGAGGAATATCTTGATACATTTTCAAAGCAGTATGAAGAGAAACATTACACCGGAAACAAAAAAAGGGGATTTCGGATCACTTTATTAGATAAAACGTGGCAGTTTCTGCCAAATAAGCCTTTTCAAAACTATGAGACTGTATCGGAGCAAAAGCAGATCCATGTGACAGAAAACTTTTATCTGCCATGCTCCATAGAGTTGTTTACCTATCTGGAATATGATACGGAAACGAAAAATTATACAAAAGAGGAACTAAAAGAGCTTGCAAATATCAGGTTTCAAAATAAATACAAAAATAATTTGCAAAAAGGGGTTCAAATTATAGAAAAAGATGTTAAAATAGACGTTAATGGTAACTTGTGCGTAGTGGGTGGAAAGGTAACTTTACGCGTGCCCGTGACAGCGAAGGTGCCAGCGGTGATACCCGAAATTTCAGCGCAAGTTTCGGGGGAAGGAGAATAACAGTTTGAGTATTATAGAAACAACAATGGAAATTCCGGCGGCCCATGCAGGCAACCTGTTTGGTAAGCTGGATGCTCATGTAAAGATCCTGGAAAAACATCTGGGGGTCACCCTGGTTTTCCGTGACGGTGTATTAAAAATCGTCGGAAACGGAAGCCATGTTAAAAAGGCAGAGAAGATCATGCAAAATCTTCTGGCTTTATCAGAAAGAGGAAACCAGATTACAGAGCAGGAAGTAAACTATGCATTGGCTCTTTCCTATGAGGATAAGGATGATGCCATGGTTGAAATCGATAAAGACCTGATCTGTCATACGATTTTTGGAAAGCCCATCAAGCCTAAGACTATAGGACAGAAACAGTATGTGGATGCCATCCGTAATAAAATGATCGTCTTTGGTACGGGACCTGCAGGTACCGGAAAAACCTACCTTGCCATGGCAATGGCCATTGATGCATTCAAAAAAGAAGAGGTGGGCAGAATCATTCTGACCAGACCGGCCATTGAAGCGGGAGAAAAGCTTGGATTTTTGCCGGGAGATCTGCAAAGCAAAGTAGATCCTTACCTTCGTCCTTTGTATGATGCATTATATCAGATCATGGGGGCGGACAGCTTTACCAAAAATATGGAAAAAGGACTCATTGAAGTGGCACCTCTTGCCTATATGAGAGGACGAACCTTAGATAATGCATTTATCATACTGGATGAGGCACAAAATACCACACCGGCACAGATGAAAATGTTTTTAACCCGAATCGGCTTTGGATCCAAGGTGGTAATCACAGGTGATGAGACCCAGAAAGACTTGCCAAAGGACGTAAAATCCGGTTTGGATGTTGCATTTAAAGTATTATCAAAAGTAGAAGACATAGCCTTTTGCAAGCTTTCCAGTAAAGACGTTGTAAGACATCCGCTGGTGCAGAAAATTGTACAGGCATATGAGGAATACGAAAAGAGAGGAAAATCATGACAGTTACAATTGAAAGAGAATCAGATATCCCGTTGCCTTTTAGTGAGCAGGAAGTTGCAGAGGCTGTGATTATGGAAACCCTGGATTATGAGGATTGTCCTTATGAGGTACAGGTCAATATTATTCTGACCACCAATGAAGAAATCCGTCAGATAAATCTGGAACAAAGAGGGGTGGATGCCCCCACGGATGTATTGTCATTTCCGATGATTGAATACGCATATCCTTCAGACTTTACGGTACTGGAGGGAGACAGCATGGATAATTTTGATCCTGATTCCGGGGAACTTATTTTAGGAGATATCGTGATCTCTGTCGATAAGGTGATGGAACAGGCCGAAAAATATAATCATGAGGTAAAACGTGAATATGCTTTTTTGATTGCACACAGCATGCTCCATCTGTTTGGCTATGACCATATGGATGAGGTGGAAAGAGAAAATATGGAAATCAGACAGGATGAAATCTTAAACCGTCTGGGAATCACAAGATAGGAAGAAGGTACAGTTATGAGAAGAACAAAATTACTGCTGACAGCATTTCTGGCAGCGGCTATGGTATTTGGATGTGGAAAAGATCATGGTGGGACAGTATCTCAGGAGCAGGTGGTTACAGAACCGGTCATCATAGAGACAGGACATATGGTCACAAGTTATCTGACCGGAAAACCGGTAGATGAAGCCATAGGACGTCAGAGACCTATTGCAGTTATGTTTAATAATATTGAGGCAGGCTGCCCTCAGACCGGCATCAGCCGTGCTGATGTTGTATATGAAGCACCGGTAGAAGGACGTATCACCCGATTAATGGGTGTCATTGAAGACTGGCATGATCTTGCGAAAATCGGATCAGTCAGAAGCTGCAGAGACTATTATCTGTCCTTCGCAATGGAATTTGATGCCATTTATGTACATTTTGGACAGGCTACGATTTATGTAGGCGATCTGTTAAACAGTGATGAAGTAGATAATATCAGTGGTGCAGTTGCAGGGATTGACCGCCCGGCAACCAATGCATTTTATCGTACCGATGACCGAAAAGCTCCTCATAATGTATATGTCAGTGCAGAGGGACTTATGAAGGATATCGAAAAATTCCAGTATAGCCTTACCTATGATGAAGATTTTTATGGTAAATTCAAATTTGCAAAAGATGGTGAAGATTTAGATTATTCCAAATATCCTGATGCTACCCTGCTTTATCCGGGCGGCAAGGATAGAAATAAAGCCAATGGTTTCTCAAAAGTAGGCGCATACTTTGAATATAACAAAGAAGACGGCAAGTATTACCGCTATCAGTATGGCGGAAAACATATCGACGATATGACAGGAGAACAGCTGGCATATGACAATGTCGTTTTCCAGTTCTGCTACGGAGAAGTACGTGATAAAGAGGATTATCTTGCTTTTGAATGCTTCGGAAGTGAAAAGAGCAACAGATCCATCGTATTTACAGAAGGTAAAATGATTGAAGGTACCTGGTGGAGAGATGGCTCAAACAGTGCTCCTGCAAAATACCTGGATGAAAACGGAAACCGTGTTTTGATGAACCAGGGTAAGACATGGATCTGTATTATCTGGCTTGATTATGAGGATGATGTAGTCATTGAGTAAGAAAAAGAGTAGCAAATCAAATTATATATTTCAGGGAGCGATTTTAGGCTCAGCCTCCATTATTGTTCGCATGATTGGACTTCTTTACCGTATCCCGCTGGGGAGAATTATCGGTGACGTGGGAAACAGCTACTATTCCTGTGCGTTTGAAGTATATTCCCTGATTCTGCTGATTTCTTCTTATAGCCTGCCGCTTGCAGTATCTAAAATCGTATCTGCAAGAATCGGCACCGGAGCCAGAGGAAATATCAGACGAATTTTAAAATGTGCACTTGCATTCGGCTTTTTTGCAGGACTATTAGGAGCTTTAGGGGCATATTTCGGTGCAGACTTTTTAACCGGAACCCTGCTTAAAACACCGGAAGGAGCAATCTGTCTTCGTGTACTGGCACCATGTATTTTGATCGTTGCTGTCTTAGGTGTCATCAGAGGATATTTCCAGGGACTTGGAACGATGATTCCGACAGCTGTTTCACAGATCATTGAGCAAATCGTCAACGCAGTGGTAGCAGTAGGTGCGGCCTGGTTTTTGTTTGACTATGGACGTAAGATCGATGCCATTTTAGGTACTGAAACAGCAGCACCGGCTTATGGTGCATCCGGAAGTACTCTGGGTACCACATTAGGTGCTCTGGCAGCGTTGCTATTTGTTTCGTTTTTATTGATGGTGTTTTTGCACCATGAAAAAAAGCGTTCTTACGGGCACCATCCACAGGAAAGCTATCGTGAGATTCTGGTCTGTCTGGTGATGACCATCCTGCCGGTTATTTTAAGTACAGCGATTTACAACATTAACGGCATTATTGATCAGGGAATGTTTAAGACTGTGCTTCAAAATTCCGGAACAAATAAAGATGAGATCGATGTTGTCTGGGGAATTTATTCCGGAAAATATAAGCTTTTATGCAATGTACCCATTGCTTTGGCATCTGCCATGTCTTCTTCAACCATTCCGAATCTTTCCAGAATGAATGGGGACCGTAAGGCAATTCGAAAGAGTGTGGGAGATGTGATTCGATTTACCATGGTAATCAGTATTCCCTGCGCTGTAGGACTTGGCGTATTTGGAGAAGAAATCATCAGTGTGCTCTGGCCGGGAACACCAAAACTCGCGGGCCAGATGATGCTCATGGGTTCAAGCTGTGTCATATTCTACAGTCTGTCTACCCTGACCAACGGAATCCTGCAGGGAATCGATAAGATGAATCTGCCTGTCATTCATGCAGCTGTTTCTTTAGTATTACATATGGTTGTTTTATATGTTTTGTTAAAGGTATTCCATATGGGCGGTATGGCCGTTGTATGGTCTTACATTTTCTTTGGAGCACTGATGTGCGTGCTGAACAATCTGTCCATCAGAAAGCATTTAAGATATCGTCAGGAAGTGAAGCGTACCTTTATCATTCCTCTGGCAGCTGCAGCTTTGATGGGAGTTGTTTCCAGAGTCTTATACAATGTATTGCATACAGCATTGGGTGGAACTTCTCTCGCAATGATGATAAGTCTTGTCATTGCAGTGGTGACAGCAGTGGTTATTTACTTTACAGCACTTCTTGCCATGAGAGGCTTAAGAGAAAAGGAGCTTTT
>CALZFY010000074.1:0-10751 GCA_945786935.1 uncultured Lachnoclostridium sp. | reverse complement strand
ACAGTAAAGGAAATGTGAAAGGTTATGTAGATAATCCAAATGTGATCCTTCCTCCAAACAAAGATGGAAAACTGGATGTGGGCGGTGCCATTGGTGTTGGTATTTTAAATGTCATCAAGGATCTGGGATTAAAGGAACCCTACAATGGTTCCGTAGAGTTAAAGACCGGTGAGATCGGAGACGATCTGACGTATTATTTTGCTGCCAGTGAGCAGGTACCCTCTGCCGTTGGGCTTGGTGTACTGATGAACAAGGACAATACAGTAAAACAGGCCGGTGGATTTATCATTCAGCTCATGCCGTTTATTGCGGATGAAGTTGTAGATAAACTGGAAGCAAAGCTTGCCAAAGTTAAGAGCGTCACAGCCATGCTGGATGGTGGCTACACACCGGAAATGATCTTAGAGGAGCTTTTGGGAGAGTTCGGATTGGAGATCACGGATACCATGCCGACACAGTTTTACTGTAACTGTGACAGAGCCCGTGTAGAAAAAGCTCTGATCGGTGCAGGACGCGCAGCATTAAATGAAATGGTGCAGGACGGAAAGACCATCGAAGTGAACTGTCACTTCTGTAATGAGAAGTATGAATTTACAGTGGAAGATCTAAAGGAGCTTATCAGAAGGAGCAAATAGTATGGATTACGGATTTGTGAAAACAGCAGCAGTCACACCAAAGATCAGAGTGGCTGATGTAACTTATAACGGCGGAGAAATTGAAAGGTATATGAAGGAGGCTTCTGAGGCAGGAGCAGGAATCATTGTTTTTCCGGAGCTTTGCCTCACCGGCTATACCTGCGGAGATCTGTTTTCCCAGGACCTTCTCATCAGAGGTGCAAAAGAAGAACTGGTAAGACTGGTGAAATTAAGTGCCGATATGGCAGGTCTCTTTTTTGTAGGACTTCCATGGGAGCACCGTGGAAAGCTTTACAATGTTGCAGCTGCTTTTGAGGGTGGTCAGCTTCTTGGCATCGTGCCAAAGAGCTTTTTACCAAACCATGCAGAATTTTATGAAGCGAGAAATTTTACGCCGGGAAAGAAAGGTTACGAATACATTGACTTTGAAGGGGAGATGGTTCCATTTGGAACAAGCCTTTTGTTTACCTGTGAAAATAAAAAGGAACTGGTAGTAGCAGCAGAAATCTGTGAAGATCTCTGGACAGCAAATCCTCCAAGTGTATCCCATGCAGTTCATGGAGCTACGCTGATTGTCAATCTGTCAGCCAGTGATGAAACCACAGGTAAAAGTGACTACCGCCGCCAGCTCATTTCCAATCAGTCTGCAAGACTCTTCTGCGGTTATGTATACACCTCCGCAGGAGATGGAGAGTCCACCACGGATTTGGTATTCAGTGGACACAACCTGATCGCAGAAAACGGAAGCATTCTTAAGGAGGCAGAAAAATACAGACCCGGTATCCTTTATGGCGAGGTGGATGTGGAGCGTCTTGTGGGAGAACGCCGCAGAAGCAATACCTTTGTGACAGAAGATCCGGTAGATGACGGTTATCTGGAAATCGATTTTGAATTAAAAGAAACACCCTGCATGTTGACAAGATCTATTGATCCTGCACCGTTTGTACCGGGAGAGAAAAAGCGCTGGGAAGAACGCTGCGAGGAGATTCTTGCAATACAGGCCATGGGGCTTAAGAAACGTCTGGAGCACACCAACTGTAACCATGCAGTCATTGGTATTTCCGGTGGTCTGGATTCTACACTGGCACTGTTGGTAGCAGCTCTTGCTTTTGACTTCCTTGGGAAACCAAGAAGCTGTATCACAGCTGTTACCATGCCATGTTTTGGAACGACAGACCGAACCTACAACAATGCCTGTGAGCTTATAAGACGTCTGGGGGCTGAGCTTTTAGAGGTAGATATTAAAAATGCGGTCCGTACCCATTTTGCAGATATTGGGCAGGACGAGGATCAGCATGATGTTACCTATGAAAATTCACAGGCCAGAGAACGTACCCAGGTGCTCATGGATATTGCCAACAAGCTGGGCGGTATGGTCATCGGTACCGGTGATATGTCAGAGCTGGCACTTGGATGGGCTACCTATAACGGAGACCATATGTCCATGTACGGGGTAAATGCTTCTGTACCAAAAACTCTGGTACGTCATCTGGTACGTTACTATGCCAATACCTGTAAGGATGAAAAATTATCAGAAATCCTCCTGGATGTACTGGATACTCCGGTGAGTCCGGAGCTTCTTCCCCCAAAGGATGGAGAGATTGCCCAGAAAACAGAGGATATCGTAGGACCTTATGAGCTTCACGATTTCTTCCTTTACTATATCCTCAGGTTTGGCTTTGCGCCTGCAAAGATCTATATGCTGGCGAAGGCCGCATTTGCAGGAGTCTACGATGATGCCACTATCAAAAAATGGCTGCAGACATTTTACCGTAGATTTTTTGCACAGCAGTTCAAGCGTTCCTGTCTGCCGGATGGACCTAAGGTTGGTTCTGTCAGTGTCTCACCAAGAGGAGACTTAAGGATGCCAAGTGATGCCTGTGCAGCACTGTGGCTGGCAGAAATAGAAAAACTGTAATACCGGTGTGAATTATGAATGAAAATAAATTACAGAAGATATTTTACTCAAAAGGCTTTCTTATGTTCATTTTTGCTGCAGCACTCTTATTCAGAGTGCTGTGGTTGGACAGGTATCCTGCAGGTATTCAGCAGGACGAGGCTTTTGCCGGATATTTTGCCTATGCCCTTGGAAACTATGGGATGGATAATTTCGGCTACGGCTTTCCGGTATATTTTACCGCATGGGGAAGCGGAATGAGCGTACTGTACAGTTACCTTTGTATTCCTTTGGTAAAGCTCATGGGATTAAATATCTGGTCCATCCGTCTGCCCCAGGCCGTGTTTGCATTTTTGTCATTGCTGGCTTTTTACGAAATTCTAAAAAGGACAGTGGGAGAGAAAACAGCAGTTTGGGGAGCATTCCTCATGGCTATCAATCCATGGCATATTGTGATGTGCCGCTGGGGACTGGATGCCTCTTTGGTTCCTGCATTCATGCTGTTTGGCTTATACTTTTTTGTGCTGGGGCTGGAAAAGAGACCATGGCTGTTGGTTTCCGCAGTGATGTATGGTCTCAGTCTCTACTGCTATGCAACCTTCTGGCTGGTACTCCCGTTTGTATTGTTGTTTCAGCTGGGTTACGCATTATACAGCAAAAAACTGACCGTGGATCGATACCTTTTGGGCTTTGTACTGATTCTGGGCATCCTGGCATTTCCGCTTTTTTTGTTTCTTGGTGTAAACTTTGAGCTTTTGCCGGAAATTTGTACAAGGTGGATCTCTATTCCGAAAATGGCATTTTTCCGAGGAGGAGAATTTCAGGCAACAGACCGACTCACTGCCATCCTGGATTTTTGGAAAATGTTCTTTAAGCAGGATGACGGTACCATCTGGAATGCAGTGCCGGGGTATGGCTACTATTATCTGTTCAGTTGGCCGTTTATTTTCATCGGTTTTGTGAAAGCCTGCAAAGAAAGTATTCAGACTTTGCGAAAAAAAGAATTTTATCTGCCGGCAGTCTTTGTAGTACAGTTTTTGCTCATCGCAGTTCAGGCAATGATGATGGAAGATCTGGAATTAAATAAGATTAATACGATCCACGTCTGTGTGTTGGCTTTTTGTGCCATGGGCATTTTTACATGTTGCAAGCATTGTGGAAAATATTTTCTGACAGCAGTTGTTGTACTGTATTGTATTTTTGCAGTGATGTTCTGGCACGAATATACCGGAAATTATAATCTGGAGATATCAGAGGAATTCCAGGAGGGTGCCACAGATGCGGTGGAATTTGCAGCATCATTGACAGATGGAGAAATTTGTATTTATTATAAAATTTTCTATCCCAAAATTCTATATGGTACAAAAATCGATCCGGCGGTAGCATCAGAAACAACTGTCTACAAGAACTATCCGGCGAAATTTTTGGATGTGGCAGAAATTGCTAATTTTAAAAGACATTTGAATCTTACAGAGGAACGATTAAAAACCATTGATGTGTTTGTCTGGATCAACACAGAAGAAGAAAAGGATACTCTGACCCAGGCAGGATATCAGATCAAAGAATTTGTAAATTATATTGTAGCATACCGTTAAAGAAAATACCGTCACCTTGGAAATCTCTTTGGGGTGTCCCCCAAAAAGAGATTTTCCGGGTAGCGGTATTTTTATGTCTTAAACAAGCTCTGCAATTCTTGTGACTGCCACATAGATTTCCGATATCCGGTACCAGGTGCGGTAATCTACCACGCCGGTCTCGGGCAGATTGAAAATAGATTGGAAAATGCGTACAGCATTGGCAGTTCCATTGCCGTAGATGCCGTCCTCCGAAACCTTCGGGATGGCAGGATAAGCTTCAGAGATGGTGTTTAGCTGTTCCTGAATGGTCAGGACGCTTTCCCCAAAGGAGCCGACTTCCAGATCGTATCCCGGATAGGAGGAGGGGACACCGGATACTTCCTCTGCGGTTGCAATATAAAGACTTTCCCCATAGTAATAGCGAAGGATCTCACTGGTGCTGTAGCCACGCTTTCCAAGATCCTGGGAACCCCATTGGCTCATCCAGTTGGGGCAGGTCACTCTGCGGCCGTCACAGTACTGGGTAAGGATGGGCTGCTTGATGCCGGGTCTCGCCAGATAGCTTCCAAACATTTCATCTACGATCTCGGAAATGGTATCAAAAATATTTCGTCCATAAATAAATTTATGGTCAAAAGCCGTAGAAGAAGTAATGGTGAAGTCAAAACCGCGATTGCGATAGAACTCTGTGAAGACGCGGTTCAAAGTAAAGGACATAATGGCCAGTACGTTGGCTCGAATGGCGGCATCGGTCCAGGTGGCGTAGATCTCGCTGGAGGCCACATTTTTGATATAATCCCGGTAGCGCACCCAGTAATTTTGTGCCGTGGGATCTGTGGGGACACCATCGTGGACGATCACATATTCCGGTATGACTACCTGCCCCAGGACGATTTCCCCGGTTTCTGCAGCAGGCGTGATTTCCGGCTCTGCAATCTTTGGCGGATAATTTCCATAAAGGGTATGTGGCGGGATGACGATTCTTGTAAACTGCTCATTTTCCTCTAAGGGGGTCATCCGCACCTCCAGGATGGCGGTCGTGTCCGGCAGTACTTCGGTACTGGATACTTCCGCCGGTTCAAAGCCTTCTGCACTGGCATCCACGGTGTACTCTGCATAGGGCTGTGGCTCGCTTGGAGAGGTACTGTAGGCAATATCCGGTGTTTCCAGTTCTATCTCATCTGTCATTCCTGATTCGTTGGTGGTCAGTTCATATAAAACCTGGTCCGGAATTCCGCTGACATAGACACGGATCTTTGCACCTGCCACCGGGCGATTGCCGATAATGGTTACAACATAGATTTGAAGTTTTCCCTGCAAATTGATCACTCTTTTTTATCTGTTATGAATATTGTATGTACCGGAGGAGGAAAAGTTTAAAGAAAATTTAAAAACTTCCCGCAAAAAAACAGTTTGATTTTCTGAGATTATTGTATATAATAAGTAAGAATTAAGGGAAAATTTTGCCTGCATTCCGCGAAAATGTGGCAGGCAGGTGAATGATAGAGTGTATTTGAAAGGAAATGAAGAAAGGAAGTAGAAGATGTTTGAAGCAATGACAGGAACTCAGGATATTGGAATTGACTTAGGTACTGCCAGTATTCTTGTATATATCAAAGGCAAAGGCGTTGTATTAAAAGAGCCGTCAGTTGTAGCATTTGACAGAGATACCAATAAAATTAAAGCCATCGGTGAAGAAGCCAGATTGATGCTCGGTCGTACACCGGGAAATATCGTGGCTGTTCGTCCACTGCGTCAGGGTGTTATTTCTGATTATACAGTTACTGAAAAAATGTTAAAGCATTTCATTCAGAAGGCCATTGGCAAGAAGAACTTCAGAAAGCCCCGTATCGCAGTCTGTGTACCAAGTGGTGTTACAGAGGTAGAAAAAAAGGCAGTAGAAGATGCAACCTATCAGGCAGGTGCCAGAGAAGTTGCGATTATCGAAGAACCGATTGCAGCGGCAATTGGAGCAGGCATTGATATTGCAAGACCTTGTGGAAATATGATCGTAGATATCGGTGGTGGTACGACAGATATCGCTGTCATTTCCCTGGGTGGAACTGTTGTAAGTACATCTATTAAGATTGCCGGAGATGACTTTGATGAAGCGATTGTACGTTTTATGCGTAAGAAACACAATCTGTTGATTGGTGAAAGAACTGCAGAAGATATTAAGATCAAAGTAGGAACCTGCTATCCAAAGGACACAGTAGATACTTTGGATGTTCGCGGACGAAATCTTGTGACAGGTCTTCCAAAGACAGTAACTGTTACATCCACGGAAACAGAAGAAGCATTGAGAGAAACAACTGCTCAGATCGTGGAAGCAGTACACAGTGTACTTGAAAAAACTCCACCGGAGCTGGCAGCAGATATTGCGGATCGTGGAATCGTTTTAACAGGAGGCGGAAGCCTGATTCGCGGACTGGATGAACTGATCGAATCTAAGACAGGAATCAATACCATGGTAGCAGAAGACCCGATGACCTGCGTGGCAATCGGAACCGGTAAATATGTAGAAATGTTATCCGGTATGAAGACCGTGGAATAAATAAACATTGTTGGGGGGCATAACGGTTGTTGTGTCCCTTTCTGTTTTTAGGGAGGTAATATGGAAGGATATGTAGAACACATCATCTTTCGAAATGCAGAAAACGGATATACCATTTTTGAATTGGTAAACGGTGAGGAGGAAATGACCTGCACCGGCAGCTTTGGATATCTGAATGAAGGGGATTTTATCAGCGTAGAGGGGCAGATGGTGGAGCACCCCATGTATGGAAGCCAGCTTCGGGTTACTTCCTATGAATTAAAACCTCCGGAGGATATTGTAGCCATCCAAAGATACCTGGGAAGCGGAGCCATCAAAGGAATCGGAGAAACCATGGCCGGACGTATCGTGAAAAAATTCGGAACGGATACATTCCGTATCATGGAAGAAGAACCGGAACGTCTGGCAGAGATCAAGGGAATCAGCGAGAGAAAGGCAAGGGAGATTGCGTGTCAGGTAGAGGAAAAGAAGGAATTACGACAGGCGATGCTCTTTTTGACAAAATATGGAATCAGCAACAGTCTGGCAGTCAAAATCTATACAAAATATGGTGCTGATCTTTATCGTGTGATGCAGGAGAATCCTTATCGTCTGGCAGAAGATATTTCCGGTGTGGGATTTAAAATGGCAGACGAGATTGCAGGCCGCATGGGCATTCATGCAGATTCGGACTACCGTATCCGGAGCGGTCTGTTATATGTCCTATTGCTGGCAGTGGGGGAAGGTCATACATATCTTCCAAAACAGGAGCTGATTGGGAGAGGGACGAAGCTTTTAGGAGTGGATGAGAGCAGCCTTGAAATACAGCTTGGAAATCTTTGTATGGAACGGAAGGTGATCATCAAGCTGGAAGAAGAGGAGGAACGTGCATACGCTGCCGCCTACTATTATATGGAATTAAATACAGCGAAAATGCTCCACGACCTGGCAGTACCCTATGTCTGTGACGAGGCAGCTGTAAAAAGAAGACTGGAAAAAATAGAAGATCATGCAGGAATGGAGCTGGACGATCTCCAAAGGGAAGCGGTGCTTGGTGCCATCAAACAGGGTGTGTTTTTGCTGACCGGAGGACCGGGTACCGGAAAGACAACTACGATCAATGCCATGATCCGCTATTTTGAGAGTGAAGGACTGGAGCTTATGCTGGCGGCCCCCACAGGACGTGCTGCCAAGCGTATGACTGAAGCCACCGGCTATGAGGCAAGTACCATTCACAGAATGCTGGAGCTTATGGGAGGACCTGATCAGGAAGAGAGGGGAAGCTTTCAGCGAAATGAAGAAAATCCCCTGGAGGCAGATGTTATCATCATTGATGAGATGTCCATGGTGGATCTTTCCCTGTTTCATGCCTTGTTAAAAGCGGTGCAGGTGGGAACAAGGCTTATTTTAGTAGGAGATAAGGACCAGCTGCCAAGTGTGGGAGCAGGTTCTGTGCTAAAGGATCTTTTAGCTTCCGGACGCTTTGCCACGGTGATGCTGACAAAAATTTTCCGTCAGGCAGGGGAAAGTGATATTGTAGTCAATGCCCATAAGATCAACAAAGGCGAGAAAGTAGTGCTGGACAACAAGTCCATGGATTTCTTTTTTCTGAAAAGACAGGATCCGAATGTGATCATCCGTGTTCTGCTGACCCTGATCCAGCAGAAGATGCCAAAATATGTGGACGCAGATATTTATGATATTCAGGTGCTGACACCTACCAGAAAAGGACTTTTGGGCGTGGAACGTCTTAATGGCATTTTGCAGCAGTATTTGAATCCGCCGGAACCTGATAAAAAAGAAAAAGAACATGCAGGAACCATTTTCCGCGAGGGAGATAAGGTGATGCAGATCAAAAACAATTATCAGCTGGAGTGGGAGATCAGGAATCGGTACGGACTTCCTTTGGATAAGGGTACTGGGATCTTTAACGGAGATATGGGCATCATCAAAGAGATGAATCTGTATGCAGAAACCATGACGGTGGAATTTGATGACAGGCGTCAGGTGGAATACTCCTTTAAACAATTAGAGGAGCTGGAGCTTGCCTATGCCATTACCATTCATAAATCTCAGGGAAGCGAATATCCGGCGGTGGTCATGCCCATCTGGCCAGGACCAAGAATGCTTATGAACAGAAATCTTCTCTATACTGCAGTGACCCGTGCAAGAAAATGCGTTACCATGGTAGGAAGTGAAGAAACTTTTTATCAGATGGCAGAAAATATCAACGAGCAGACCAGATACAGCGGTCTGAAGGAAAGAATATGGGAATTTTAGACATTCTGTATCCGAGACGGTGTCCGGTGTGTCATGGAATTTTAAAGGGAAAGGACGGCGTTTGTCCGGAATGCAGAAAAAAGCTTCACTACATAACCGAGCCAAAGTGTAAAAAATGTGGAAAACAGCTGGAGAATGAAGAACAGGAATACTGTACGGATTGCCTCAGGTTTCCCCATGCATTTGACAGGGGAGCAGCTGTGTTTTCCTATGATGATATCATGCGTCGATCCATTTCCATGTTTAAATATCATAACCGCAGGGAATACGCAAAAGTCTATGCCGCAGAGATGTACAGACAGCACAGACGGCTTATAGAGCAGTTGAATCCGGAAGTGATCCTGCCCGTGCCGGTTCACTGGAAAAAGAAGAGGCAAAGAGGCTTTAACCAGGCAGAACTGGTGGCAAGGGAGCTTGGAAAGCTGGCTGGTATTTTTGTAGATACAAAATATCTTGTAAGAAAGGAAAAAACCATTCCCCAGAAGGAGCTTACCAGGCTTCAAAGAAAACAAAATCTGAAAGAAGCGTTTGTATTGAGGTCAAATGGGAAACACTATGAAAGAGTGCTGTTGATCGATGATATCTATACCACCGGTGCCACCATAGACGCCATTTCAGAAAAGTTAAGAGAGAATCAGACAAAGACTATATATTTTTTGACCATTTGTGTTGGAAGAAATTTATAAATATGATACAATTAAAAAAATGTATCTGTTCAGTACCTTCCTGATACGAGCAAAAATCCATGCAGAACTTGCTTCACAGATGGATTTTTGCTTGTAAAACTCGGGATTTTCTTACGAAAACCCTCGCGGAATAGTGACTAATGAATAGTTATCCAAAAATCTTTATGGAGAACGGCATGCTGAATGAAGAAAAAGTAAAAAATATGACTAAAGCGGCTGCCTATGAATCAGGAGCTGAAAAAAAGAATATTGAGATTGGCAATTATTACCGTACTGATTATCTGGGACTTCAGATGTTAAAATCCGGGATTGCCTATACGCTGGCTTTTGCGATTCTGTTTGGTTTATGGGCCATGGGGCGTATGTCTGAGGTGATGCTGCTGTTTGGCCGTGCAGAGTCTGTGAAAGGTATGATCAAAGTACTGATTTTTTTGTTTATCAGTGGTCTGGTGTTCTATGAGTGTGTGGTTTACGCATATTATTCTATTCGATATGACCGCGCAAGAAAAAGTTTGAAAAAGTATCATACCTACTTAAAACAAATTCATAAATTTTACGAAGTACAGGAATCAGAAGGCGACCCACTGGAAATGGTGTCGCTGGAAGATGAGGAGAAAACATTATGATGGCAACATTATTGGAAATCAAGGGTTTTCTCATACGTGTTTATACAAAATATGACTGGTATGTGAAAACGGTGATGAAATTTATATTGGCACTGATAAGCTTCCTGCTGCTAAACAGTAAGGCAGGTTTTATGCAGCAGCTGAAAAATCCGCTGTTATCCATTGCACTGGCATTGCTCTGTGCATTCCTGCCGTTAAATGCTACGGTGGTTTTTTGCGGACTTTTACTGATCGTGCATGCCTATGCCCTTTCTCTGGAGGCGTGCGCAGTTACTGCAGGTTTGTTACTTGTTATGTTTTTGTTATATTTCCGTATCAGTTCCAGATATGCGGTGTTACTGATCCTGACCCCGATCTGTTATCTTCTGGGTATTCCTTATGCAGTGTCCCTGACAGGTGGACTTTTATTTGGACCTGCGGCAGCAATTCCCGCAGGCTTTGGGTCTGTAATCTATTATCTTGTTGCTTATATGAGCAGGAACAGTACCAGCCTTGCTACAGGTGAAATTGACAAGGG
>CALZFY010000073.1:0-10877 GCA_945786935.1 uncultured Lachnoclostridium sp. | reverse complement strand
TAGACCACCGGAATAAATTTATAAATTACCAAAAACAGAACTGCGGATAAGAGCATACATCCGCCGAATTCTGCTATTTTTTTCTGATTCTTATTCATATTTTTCCTTATTCTTTATGATCAGAGAATCTCACAAACAGTAAGCAAAAATCCATTTGCGAAGCAAATTTTTCATGGATTTTTGCCAGTTACCGGAACGAAGTGAACAGTAACAACAGCAAATGAATCATATCATAAAAAATACAAAAAATATAGTCTTACATTGTGAAACATGATAAAATGCTAATTAATTGTTACTGGAGCAGAGTAACCAGTAGCGTTTCATCGACTAAAGGGAGGCTATGATGAACGTAACCGCAATTATTTCCGAATATAACCCTTTACACAAAGGACATGTATATCATATAGAAACTGCCAGAAAAGAAACCAATGCCGATTACATCATTGCCATTATGAGCGGCAACTTTGTCCAGCGGGGGACTCCTGCCATCCTGGATAAATATGCCCGTGCAGAGGCAGCCTTAAGATCCGGTGTGGATATGGTGCTGGAGCTTCCTGTCATGTATGCCACTGCCAGTGCGGAATATTTTGCATTGGGCGGTGTGGCACTTGCCAATACGCTGGGCTGTGTCACCCATTTAAGCTTTGGAAGTGAATACGGTCAGGCAGATAGGTTTATGGAAGCAGCCCATTTATTGCTTAATGAACCGGAAGAAATGAAACTCCCACTAAAAGAAGCATTAAAAGAAGGTCTTTCCTATCCCGCTGCAAGGGCTTACGCAGTGAAGGTCTCACATCCTGAGCTTGCCCCGATTTTGGAGGAACCCAATAATATCCTCGGTGTAGAATACTGCAAAGCTCTTTTAAAACTGAAAAGCAGGATCATCCCCCATACCATCAAACGTCAGGGGCAGGATTATCATTCAGAGACTTTTGGCGAAGGCTTTGCTTCCGCCACAGGAATTCGAAAAATGCTGGCGAATGATTCTCCTTTAAATAAAAAGGGATTGGAAGAACAGCTCCCTGCACCTTCTTTCGAAGCAATCAAAGAGCTGATTGGAAAGCCCCCGCTTACCGAAGATGATTTTTCAATGCTGCTGCACTATAAACTCATTACTGAAAACCGTGCCCACCTTACGGAATATTTTGGCGTTTCCAGAGACTTAAGCAATCGAATTTATAAGCACATCAATGAATTTGAAAGCTTCTCTTCTTTTGCCGAACTTTTAAAAACAAAAAATCTGACCAGAACAGCCATTAACCGGGCACTATTACACATCCTGCTTGATGTAAAAGCATCTGATGTACAGTCGGTTACCAAGAGAGGTTGTGTAGATTATATTCGCGTACTTGGATTTCGGAAAGAAACTGCCGGCTTATTGAAAGAATTTTCAGACCTCCCGGAAATTCCTTTGATTACAAACCTATCTGCAGCCCCAGTACTCTGCGAAACCGACATCCGCGCAGATCAAATCTATCAAATCTGTGCAAGCCATAAATATGACACATCTTATATCAACGAATACCAAAGAAAAATGCTGGTCGTTTAGATGACCAGCATTTTGTTAATTTTTAAAGCTATGAATAGGAGCCGGAATCCGCCCTTTTCTGTTGACAAAAGCATCACAGGAGAACTGGTTGACCGGCATAATCGGTGCATATCCAAGCAAGCCGCCGAATTCTACGACCTCGCCAACCCCTTTGCCTGCTACAGGAATCACACGGACTGCGGTAGTTTTCTGATTTACCATACCGATGGCCATTTCATCTGCAATGATACCGGAAATGGTGGTTGCCTTGGTATCTCCCGGAATGGCGATCATATCAAGTCCCACAGAGCATACACAGGTCATAGCTTCCAGTTTTTCAATGGTTAAAGCTCCGGCCTGTACTGCATCGATCATACCCTGATCTTCGCTGACCGGAATAAAGGCTCCGCTTAATCCTCCCACATAGGAAGATGCCATGACACCGCCCTTTTTCACCTGATCGTTTAAAAGCGCCAATGCTGCCGTCGTTCCCGGAGCACCTGCATATTCCAGGCCGATCTCGCAAAGAACATCTGCCACACTGTCGCCGATGGCCGGTGTCGGAGCTAAGGATAAATCTACAATGCCAAAAGGTACGCCAAGACGTTTGGAAGCTTCCTGTGCTACCAGCTGACCTACACGGGTTACCTTAAACGCTGTTTTTTTAATCGTTTCACAAAGTACCTCAAAGCTTTCTCCACGAACCTTGGAAAGAGCTGTTCTTACAACGCCCGGTCCACTGACACCTACGTTGATGATGGCATCTGCTTCTGTTACACCATGGAAAGCTCCTGCCATAAACGGGTTATCGTCCGGTGCATTACAAAATACAACAAATTTTGCACAGCCTAAGGAATCATCCTCCCTGGTAAGCTCCGCAGTTTCTTTCACCATTTCTCCGATGAGACGGACTGCGTCCATATTGATACCGGTTCTTGTAGAACCCACATTGACAGAGCTGCAGACTCTGCCTGTAGACGCCAGTGCCTTAGGTATGGAACGGATCAGAAGCTCATCACTTGGAGTCATTCCCTTGCATACCAATGCTGAAAATCCACCGATAAAGTTCACACCGACTTCTGTAGCAACCTGATCCAATGTTTTTGCAATGGATACATAATCATCGATGGTCTTGCATGCAGCCCCGCCTACCAACGCGATTGGGGTTACGGAAATACGCTTATTCACTACCGGAATCCCAAATTCCTTTGCGATTTCCTCTCCTGTTTCCACCAGATTTGCCGCATATTTTTTAATCTTCTGATAGATTTTTTCATTTACCTTATCAATGTCAGAGTCGATGCAGTCTAAAAGGCTGATACCCATGGTAATGGTACGCACATCCAGATTTTCCTGCTCGATCATCTTATTTGTCTCATTTACCTCAAAAAAGTTAATCATAATCTCACCTTAAATTCTATGCATTTTATCGAAAATATCTTCTCTCTGGCAGCGGATGATGACGCCGATCTCTTCTCCCACAGCCTTTAATCCATCGGATATTCTGTCAAATTCCACTCCTGACACGTCTGCTACCATCATCATGTTAAAATAACCGTCTACGATGGTCTGGCTGATATCTAAGATATTTACCTTGTTTTCTGCCAGATAAACACATACCTTCGCAATGATTCCTACGGTGTCCTTTCCAACTACAGTAATAATCGCTTTTTTCATAATCGCTTCTCTCCTTTTATCTTAACCCTGATTAAAATTCCATCATCCTGGATACCGAGTCTCTTTTCGCCACTTCGATAAGAAAATCATCCGGCTGATATTTTTCACTTCCAAGTGCAATCTCCAGCTTCACAGTTTCAAAAGCCAGTTCTTCATAATTGTTTTCCTTACTTAAATGTCCCAGAAAAACGGCTTTCAGATCATCATGGAGCAGCTCACATAAAAGTTTTCCTGCCGACTCATTGGATAAATGTCCCCGATCACCCAAAATACGCTGTTTTAACGGATAAGGATAGCCTCCCACCTGAAGCATATGAATATCATGGTTGGATTCTAATAATAATACATCAAGCTTTTGTAATCTGTCTATAATCTTTTCATCATAAATACCAAGGTCTGTGGCCACTGCTGCTGATTTTCCGTCACTCTCCACCCGGTAGGCTACCGGCTGCGCGGCATCATGGGAGATTGCAAATGGCTTTACGTTCAGGTCATCCACCCATATCTCTTCGTCTGCCTCAATTTCATGGTAAAGATCTTCATCTATATTTCCCAGACTTTTACACTGTCTGATGGCATCTAAGGTACCTTTGGTTCCATAAATCGGAATCTGATATCTTCTGGAAAGTACTCCGATTCCCTGTATATGATCAGAATGCTCATGGGAAATAAAAATGCCTTTAATATCTTTTAAACTTCTGTCAATAGCTGCAAGTCCCTGCTCAATTCTTTTGGCACTGATGCCTGCATCAATTAAAATTCCTGTTTTGTCTGTTCCTGTGTAAATACAGTTTCCGCTGCTTCCGCTGGCGATGCTGCATAAATTCATTTTATTTTCTTCCTAACTGTCTGTCGATTTGTGCAAAGGTCTCTGTCAGGGAACCACTGTTATCTATCACTGCCTGACAGGCCATTCTAAATTCTTCCGGAGATTTCTGATTTGCCATGATTCCAGCAATCTTTTCATCATCATATCCCCTGGTTTCCTTCAGGCGTTTTGCCCGGATTTCCATATCGGTATCAATGTACCAGATCTCATCACAGATAACATCATAATGATCTTCCAGAAGAAGCGCCGCTTCAATGACAAAAAGCTCTGTTCTGTGATATGCCCTTTCCTTAGCGATTTCTGATACAATGTGAGCCTTGACCCTGGGATGAATGATCTTATTTAATGCTTCCAAAAGTGCTGCATCTGCAAATACGATCTTTGCAAGCTTTCCACGGTTAATGGTCTGGTCTCCGTTTAAAATGCTGCTGCCGAATTTCTCGACAATGCTGTAATAGCAGGCTCCGCCGGGCTCCATCAGAAGATGTCCCACCTTGTCAGCCTCCACTACCATGGCATGATGTTTTTCCTTCAAGTACTTTAAAATCTCACTTTTTCCGGCTCCTACCCCGCCGGTGATTCCAATTACTTTCATCTCTATATCCTACCGTCTTTTTACTTTGCCTCGTACCAGTTGGCACCTTCATGAACATCGATTTCCAGCTTTACGG
Source organism: uncultured Lachnoclostridium sp. (assembly GCA_945786935.1). Classification (GTDB taxonomy): domain Bacteria; phylum Bacillota; class Clostridia; order Lachnospirales; family Lachnospiraceae; genus HGM12587. The sequence continues at coordinate 6,172 of CALZFY010000073.1, read as the reverse complement.
ACAGCTGCGCTGCCCCGGTCATCTCCTCATGAAGAATCTGTTTCACCTGTTCTAATTCCTCCGGTGCAGTTTCAATGAGAAGCTCATCGTGTACCTGCAAAAGGATTCTCGATTTCATTCCCCGAAGTCTTCGATCCACACGGATCATGGCAATCTTCATGATATCTGCCGCAGTTCCCTGAATAGGGGAATTCATGGCGATTCGTTCCCCAAAAGAACGCTGCATGAAATTGGAGGAGGAAAGCTCCGGAACCGGTCTTCTTCGATTGTAAAGTGTCCGTACACAGCCCTCTTCCTTTGCCTTTGCCACAGTGCTATCCAAAAATTCTTTGATTTTCGGGTAAGTTTCAAAATAATGGTCAATATATTGTTTTGCTTCCTTTGGACTGATACTCAAATCCTCACTTAATCCATAGGAGCTGATTCCGTAAACGATACCGAAGTTGACCGCCTTTGCATTTCTTCTCTGAAGGTCTGTTACCTCATCAAAAGGAATGTGGAATACCTGAGAGGCTGTCAGCCGGTGGATATCCTGTGCCTCATTATAGGCACCAATCAGCACCTCATCTCCCGACATATGAGCCAAAAGCCTTAGCTCGATCTGGGAATAATCTGCATCCACAAACACATATCCATCCTGTGGCACAAATACTTTACGGATCAGGCGTCCAAGCTCCATACGAATCGGAATGTTCTGCAGATTCGGGTCTGTACTGCTTAAACGACCTGTAGCAGTCACGGTCTGCTGGAAGGTACTTCTCACTCTTCCATCTTTGTCAACACAGGTTAAAAGTCCGTCTGCATAGGTAGATTTTAGCTTTGAAAGGGTACGATACTGTAAAATATCCCGGATAATTGGCTGATCAGGTGCAAGCTTTTCCAGGACATCTGCACTGGTGGAATACCCGGTCTTGGTCTTTTTACTTCCCGGAAGCTTCATTTTCTCAAAAAGGATCACACCAAGCTGTTTTGGAGAATTGATATTAAACTGCTCTCCTGCCTGCTCGTAAATCTTTTCCTCCAGCTCTTCAATTTTCACGCCAAGCTCCCGTCCATATTCCTGCAAAGCTTCCACGTTCATACGGATGCCTGCCATTTCCATATTGGCAAGGGTAAATACAAGCGGCATTTCTATTTCTGTGTAAAGCTTCCACATACCAAGCTCGTTAAGGCGTTTCCTTGCTTCCGGAAATTCCTTCCAGACACTAAGCACGTCGATCTCTCCCGGTTTTACAGCAACCAGCGGATTGATCAGATAATTTGCAATATCCAGATCATAAAGACCTTCCCGTTCCACAAGCTGAAGTGCTTTTACCAGCTCCTTTAACCCTGAAACTGCCAGCTCTTTACACTCCGATAAAAGTCTTGCAGTCTGATCCTTTAAATAGGATTCCGTTAAAAATCCTTCTGATCTGATCTCGTAAATGGTACCGTCAAATACCAGTTCTACAGCCTGCAGCGCTTCTTCCTGATATTTTAAAGAAACCGCTGCAAGGTCAGCCTTCTTTGCCTGTGCAAAAAGCTCCTCTGCCTGTGCAAGCTCTGTAACCACCATATTCTGAATTTTATCTTCCCCGGGCACGCCTGACACGTCAAATTTTGCCATAATCTTTTTTAATTCCAACCTCTGGCAAATATCGTAAGCTTCCTTTGTATATACATTGCCTGTACGGGCAGCTTCCCAGTCATATTCATAAGGTGCATTGGTCTCAATGGTAGCAAGCTTTTTGCTCATCACAGCCATATCATAGTGTGTCTCCAGGTTTTCCCTGGCGCGCTTGGGCTTAATCTCCTCCAGATGTTCATGGGCATTTTCCACATTTTCAAACTGCTGTAAAATAGCTGTGGCAGTTTTCTCTCCAATTCCCGGAACCCCCGGAATGTTATCAGAGGAATCCCCCATCAATGCCTTTAATTCCACGATCTGCCATGGCAAAAGCCCGTATTTTTCCTGTACATCCTTCGTATAATAGTTTTCATACTCCGTCGTACCACGTTTTGTCTTTGGAATACAGACGCGGATCTTATCCGTTACAATCTGTAAAAGATCACGGTCACCGGAAACTACCAGTACGTCCATTCCTTTTGCTTCGCTTCGTTTTGCCACAGTTCCCAAAAGGTCATCTGCCTCATAGCCTGCAAGCTCCATAATACGGATTCCCATGGCCATTAAAAGCTCTTTCAGTACCGGAACCTGTTCATGTAGTTCCTGTGGCATGCCCTTTCTTGTTCCCTTATATTCCGCATACATTTCGTGCCGGAAGGTCGGGTGCTTCACATCAAAAGCAACGGTAAGATAATCCGGTTTTTCCTCTTCCAGAATCTTAAACAGTATATTGATAAATCCATAAATACCATTGGTATGCAGACCCTCTTTATTTGTCAGGTCCGGCACACCATAAAAGGCTCTGTTAATAATACTGTGTCCATCGATCAGAACAATTTTTTCACTCATTCTATATTCCCATGATCCATTCTATAATTTTTTCCAGCATCAAAATGATGCACAAAATGTTCACCAGCCATTTCATGACTTCGGAACTTACATAAAACAACGACATATATCTCAAATGGTGTCTGGAATCCTCCAGCTCTTCATTCAATGCTTCTATCATATTCATTGGAAGTTCTTCCTTTTCTTCCAGCTGAAGCAAACCTTTATACATAATATAGTAGGTTTCCAGCTCTTCCCTGCAGTCACTGCACTGTGCCACATGCTCTGTAAAGCCATAGAGCTGACGGTCGTTTAGCTGTTTATTGATGTAGGGAACAACCAGCTTGGCAGCTTCCTTACATGTCAGTTTTTCCTTCGGTTTCTTCCAAAAAATTTGTATCATACTTATACTCTTTCCTGACTTAGCGCTTCCTTCATAGCCTGAAGAAGTGCCTCATTGCCATACTCAAATCCATCCTTTGGATCGTGTCTGTCACTGGCTGCACTTGGAAAAAGGGAGTACTTTTCTGCAATCTTTAAGAGTGTATTTCGTTTCTCTCCATCATATTTTGCGTAATATACTTCCATTCCTGCCGGATGATTTCCTGTCATCTCTTTAAAATCTTCAATGAGCTTTAGAACTTCCCCATTTGTACAGTGATAATGATAAGGATGAGCTAAAATTGGAAAACCTCCATTTTCCGTAATGACCTTCACGCAGGAAGCCAGTGGCATATATTTCATATATTTGGAAGCATCTACCCAGTAAGGAGAACGATTTCCGATCAGACGGTCAAAGGCATCATTCACGGATTCGGCATATTTTTTCTTAATCAAAAGCTCTGCAATATGTCTTCTGCCGATCTGGTTGGAATCCGGAAAAGAATTCACAAGATCTACATAGGAAAGGGAAACTCCCAAATGATTTAACCGGGTGATAATCGCATCAAGATACTGCTTCCTTTGCAGGGGAATCTTATGAAAAAGCTTCCAAAGCTCCTTTGGTACCCCGTCAAAAAACAACCCGATGACATGTACCTCCAAAAGCCGTCCGGTATAAGTCTCATAGGACGTAGAAAACTCAGCACCCGGAATCACTTCCATACCGTGATAATCCTGGCGCTTTGTAATAGCAAACTGATTATGATCCGTAATCGCAATGTGGGATAACCCGCAATCAAAGGCATCCCGAATCGTCTCTTCGACTGTTCTTGTTCCATCAGAACAGGTCGTATGAATATGAAGATCTACTCCACCCTTATGTTTATCCATAGATATGACCACCCCAAACAAGGACTCTAAGCTATATATTTTCTCTAGTTTAAACGAATCGTGTTGAAAAATCAATGACTATGCTCATATTCCAGCTTACAGTATTCATACGCATTGATCACGGTCGTATCCCCATAGGCTGAGACCTTTGGGATTCTGTGGTCGTAGGACATGTGTACATGTCCATGAATAAAATATTTTGGTTTATATTTTTCGATAAGATACAAAAAGCACTCAAATCCCCTGTGGGAAATGCTGTCAAGATCGTTGACTCCATAAGCAGGCGCATGGGTCAGCAAAATATCGAACCCCTTTTTTCGCCACAGCTGAAGGCTGATCCGGTGGATTCTGTTTTTCATCTGTTTCTCCGTATACATATTTTTGCCCTCCCGGTAACGGTAAGAGCCACCTAATCCCAAAATACGGATTCCTCTGTATTCATAGACCTGGTTTTCGATACAGATACAGCCTCCCGGTGGCTCCGCTTCCAGCCGATCGTCATGATTGCCCCGCACATAAAGTACCGGACAGTGTGCCATAGTTGCGATAAATTCCAGATATTTTGCCTTCAAATCCCCGCAGGCCAGAATCAGCTCATATTCATCGAGACAGCCCGGTCTGTAGTAATCGTAAAATATTTTTGCTTCTTCATCGGCAAGTGCCAGTATTTTCATTCCTTCTCCTTTGTCTATCTTCCAGCCGGTGCTCCCGCACTTTCAACTGTAGCTTTTCCTTCCTCACTTAACTGTTCCGGTTTTGGTATATAACCAACCACGTTATCTAAAAGCCAGTCCATATTGATGATTTCTTCCAGGCTCAGGCCTTCTCCTTCCGGATCGATGACCTTGCCCGCCTGGGTACACATTGGTCCTGAAAACGGACTGAATAATCCGCTGCAGATACTCTCAGTCAGAAGATTTGTCAGCTTTTGTACGCTCTGAGGCACGTTTTTAGAACAGATCAGTTCAATGACTCCGGCTGACATTCCCCAATAATAGTTTAATGCTTTATTGCTTGTTTCATACTGCTGTTTAAAGCTCCGGTTTAAAATGCTCTGCATCAGCTTTTCGTAATACACACCCCAATGCCACAGCGGCATGGCAAGATTGGTATGCCCTTTTCTGTCCAGACAGAAAAGGCCAAAGGCATTTCCCTCCAAACTGTCCGGTGTTCCCAGATCCTTTGCCGAAATAATGCTGATGGCACGTTTCCGAAGTCTTGCAACAGCGACATAGATTCCCTGCTGGGAAGACCATTCCAGATAAACCTTTGCCCTTGGATTTACCATTTTTACCCCCTGGGCAAATGCATTAATGCCTGCGATCTGACCCACGATAGGATAATCACAGATAAATCCCACATCATTATCCCCTGCCATAATGCCTGCGATCACACCAATCAGAAATTTTACCTCATACATTCTGGCATAATAGGTGCGAATGTAGCGGTGAGATTTATTCAGCGAGCAATTCAGGATCATCTTATCCTGATGTGCTACCGCTGCAGTCAGACTGGCATTTAAAAGCTTTGGAGAAGTTGTAAAAATCACATCATTTCCATCTGCAATAGCCTGCTCGATTACCTGTTTGGGATCTGAAAGCATAGCATTTTCGTAGGCAGTAGTCTGAATTCTGCTGCCATATTGTTTTTCCAGATAAAGTCTTCCAAGCTCATGTCCATAAATCCAGCCCGAGGTGGCCGGTGTCTTGTCATAGATAAATGCCACCTTTGCAGTAGACCGTTCTTCCCCAAATACCAGATCAAAAATAGATTTTTTACGTCCTTCCTCCGGTACCAGCTTGATATCAATGGTCTCTTCTTCCTGTAAAAGCTCAAATTCCTGCCAGATTTTCTGAAGCTCCTCTTTGATCTGTGCTCCGCCTTTTTCCTTAAAATTCTCATATCCGTATATATTGATATATGAAAGAAAGGCATCTGCAGAGGTACATTTCAGATTCTTACCGCCCATAGAATCAAAAAGCTGTGCAAAATAATAGTAGTTTGCCCGAAAAATGCTGCACTCCTCTTCTGTCCAGTTCTCATCGTCTTTCTTTCCTAAAAGCTTTTGAAGCTTTTGGTAGCTTCCTTCTCTGGAAAATTCTATATAATTGATTTTCGTACATTTATAAAAATCGAGGAACTCATAATAGAGCCTGATTTCAGGAGCATCGATCTTGGGCGGAAGGATCCGGATGACCTGCGCCGGTATGGAGACAGCACCGAAAAATTTCAGGACACTGACTCTTTTATTGCCTTCCTCCACATAATAGCGGTTCATATATTCGTAGGCCTTGATGGGTTCTCTGATACCTTCCTCCATGTGTGCCTTACACAGGCTCTGCCACTTGGCACAAAACTCTGTACGTTCATCCAAAAGTGGCATAAAATTGGCCGCAAAGGCATTGGTTCGGCCTTCGGTCTTGGTTCCCACAATAAACTCCGTCGGAATGTTCATAAGCCCCAGAC
>CALZFY010000072.1:0-11044 GCA_945786935.1 uncultured Lachnoclostridium sp. | reverse complement strand
TTTACAATGTGGCAGGACCTTTGGCAATCGGTGTGATTGCTGCTTTCTGGCCATTCCTTGTTGCAACAGGAATGCACATTGCGGTTGTTCAGATTGCAATCATCAATATTACAACTCTTGGATTCGACCCAATTGTACTGGCAGGCTCCAACATTGCAAACTATGCATTAATGGGTATGGCTCTTGCATACTTTATCCGTTCCAAAGGCGAAGAGAAACAGTTGGGTGGTGCAAATGCCTTGACCCTGATCGTTGGTGGTATCTCTGAACCGACTCTGTTTGGAGTTTTATTACGCAACAAACGTGCCATGATCTGCCAGATCATCGGTGGTTTCGCAGGTGGTATCGTAGGTGGTTTCATGAAAGTTGCAGTCTATACTTTAGGTGCAAGTAACTTCTTAACAGTTCTTCAGTATGCAGGAGGATCAGGAGCTAACTTTAGAAATGCTGTGATCGCATGTGCTATCGCATTTGTTGTGTCTTTAGCTGTAGGTATTGTGATTGGTTTCGGAACTCCGGGTGAAGGTGAAGGCCTGGGAAGCTATAAAGGCAAAAATGCATTAAAGAAGGGTTAAGTTGAAACCCAATAAGAAAGGTTCAAGCTGCTCCCTTGAACCTTTCTTTGTTATATGGAGGGTCTGAATTGTGATTCAAAAAATAGTGAATATTCCCATTACCGAAGAAAGCTACCCGTTTGCGGCGGCTGCTCGTTATATAGATTTGGAAGCCTATGGGTACGAAGAAAGAGAATACTATATTGACGGAACAGCCAATGTATACCAGAGTGTAGGAAATACCGGAGAGGTGGAGATCCTTCACCGGGATGTTCCTTATAGGAACAGAATGATTCTGCGTACACCAAAAGATCCTAAAAAGGCAAGCGGAAATGTGGTCGTTGAAATTATTAATCCCACGTCCTTCATGGAAATCGAACGGATGTGGATTTTGGGATATGAAAAATTCCTGCGGGATGGAGACATCTATGTAGGAATTACAAGTAAACCGAATACCATTGCAAAAATGGTGGAATTTGATAAAGAAAGATACGGGTGTCTGTCCTGGCCAAATCCGACAGAAGATACATCCTTTCCATATACATCCGAGGATATCACAAGAAGAGGTATCCTTCCGGATATAGACATTCATTATGAAACTGGACTGTTCTGGGATATGCTCACGGATCTGGCATGGCTCTTAAGAGATGATTCCCCCCAAAACCCCATTCGTGAGCATTCTCATCAGTATATATATTTGACCGGATGGTCCCAGTCAGCCTGTTATCTTTTCCGGTATGTGAACAGCTTCGCATACAGGGACGAGGTGGCAAAAGGGTCAAAAGTCTTTGACGGATATTTGGCCGGTGGCGGTGTCCGAAACCTGATCATTCCCGTAAATCAATACGAGGCCCTGATGGATTATGACTTCCGTTTGAAACGTGTGGAACATATGGAGCAGCCGTTCATCTCTGTACAGACAGAAAGCGAGAACAGTGCCTGGGATGCTTTTAGAACCAAGCGACCGGATAGTGATTATCCCTATTTTCTGTATCGTGAGTACGAAGTGACCGGTGCAAGCCACGATACCATGTTCAGCTATGTGGATTATTATCAGAAGGATGAAGATTTAGAGCGGATCCATCATCTGCCAAAATATATCGGCAAGCATGAATATGGAAACGATTATCCTTCACAGATTCTTTATGCAGCGGCATTTCGGAATCTTTTCCGCTGGGTAAGGGAAGGAATCGGACCTAATCATTGTGACAGGATACCGGTGGATGAGAAAGGACAGAATCGTAAGGATGCCTTTGGAAATACCAGGGGAGGACTAAGAACCTGCCTGCTAACCTATCCTACAGGACGTTATCACATCACAAGCACCATTGAACCGGGACAGAGCTTTTTAGATCCATTGTCCGACAAAGATCCGCTGTTTGGTTACGAGGAACCCTTTTCAGCAGCCTTTTTAAAGGAACTGTATGGCAGCCTTGAAAATTATGAGAGACTTTGCAGGGAGGATACCAGAGAACAGATATCCAAAGGCTTCATCTGCAGAGAGGATGGAGAAAAGCTGGTAAAAATGGCAGTTGGACGTGCAAAAGAAAGGGGATTGGAATAATCATGGAAAGAGTTGAAACCTACCGACAGATCATACTGACCTTTGAAAGTCAGAAATCTTATGAAAATCCGTTTCTGGACTGTGTGATCACGGCAGTATTTCAGGGTCCTTCCGGAAGGGAGATTGTCAGGGAAGCTTACTGGGACGGAAGCGCGATCTACCGTGTGGCATTTGCGCCAACTGAAACCGGCCTTTGGAACTACTGCTTAAAAGCTCCGAAAGAGACCGGGCTTGACGGCGTGAGCGGAAAGCTGGAGTGCGTTCCTTACGATGGAGATCTTGAAATTTACCGCCACGGATTTTTAAAGATCAGTGAGGATCAAAGATATTTTACCTATGCAGACAAGACCCCGTTTTTCTGGCTGGGAGATACCCATTGGGAATTTTGCTATAAAGAAAAATGGGGGGAATCCAATCATCCGGACATGGACAGCATGTTCAAGGGCATGATCGACAGACGTGCAGCGCAGGGCTATACCATCTATCAGACAAACTTAAGAAGTGATTCCATGATGGGCGGAGAAGGCTATTACTGGGAAAAGCCCGGCCTTCCCAATATCAGATTTTATCAGGAAGAATTAGACCGCAGAATGTACTATCTGGCCGACAAAGGAATTGTCAATGCCCTTGGCTTTGCATGGTTTATGTCTATCGAAAACAGCGTAGAAAAATATGAACAGCTCGCCCGCTATATTATTGCAAGATACGGAGCTTTGCCTATGGTATGGACACTGGCAGGAGAGGTGGGCGGATATGACCTGACAAAGCAGCCCTTCTACATTGAAGAGTGGAGAAAAATTGCTCTGGTCGTACAAAGATTAGACAGCTATCATCATCCCAGAACTGCCCATTACACCAATGAAAGACCGTTTCCGAACTATTATCAGGAGGAAGATTGGTTTGATTTCACCTTAAATCAGGCCGGACACGGGGACTATGTAGTCAGTGTAGATGACTATAAGGCATTTTTAAAACAGTACGGAAACAAACCTTTTGTAGAGGGAGAAGCACTGTATGAATACTGTTCCACATTAGAGGAAAACGGAACCCGTATTTGTACAGACGCCATGTTAAGACGTGTTGCTTATCTGACCATCCAGGCAGGCGGATGCGGCTACACTTACGGTGCACAGGGAATCTGGGATGTGTATTACGAAAAAGGACAGCCAAACCCAATGGCCGTATTTAACCGGTTTGACATTACCTGGTATGAAGCCATCGATGGACCGGGCGGATATCAGATGGGATATTTCAGAAAGTTTTATGAGGATCAGAGATTCTGGGAGTTATATCCTTATCAGGCTGGCAGCGATGCCGTAGGTGATCCCTTCGGAAAGAAGCTTCCCATGATTACGGTTTCCAAAGACCGGAAGCACTGGGTGCTTTATTATTCCGAAGCAACGAGAAAAAGCGGAGATATCAAAGATTTCCCCAATGGAAGCTACAACATGCAGTGGTTTAACCCAGGAACCGGGGAATATCTTTTAGAAAAAATTGATTTTACAGTAGAGAACAATACATGGAAAATTCCATCAAAACCGGATCTAAATGACTGGTGTCTGGTGGTAAAGGAAAAATAGGAGGATATATGGCAAAGATTAAAATCGGTTTCGCACCGACCCGAAGAAGCATTTTTTCCGCACCGGCTGCAGAAGAGTATGCAAACTTAACAAGAAAAAAATTAACTGCCATGGGCATTGAATATGTAGATATTGATGATATTGCAGATGATGGTCTGCTGCATGATGACAGGGACCGCATTGCCATTCAGGAGAAATTCCAGGCAGAAAAAATTGACGGATTATTCTTCCCTCACGGAAACTTCGGAACAGAATATGAAGTTGCCCGTCTGGCAAAAGCCTTAAATGTCCCGGTGCTTTTATGGGGACCGAGGGATGAACGTCCCGACGCAAACGGAATCCGCTTAAGAGACAGCCAGTGCGGTCTTTTTGCTACAGGAAAGGTCTTAAGACGTTTTCAGGTACCGTTCACCTACCTTTGCAACTGTGATCTGGAGGATCCGGAATTTGAAAGAGGTGTGAGAAACTTCGTGGCTGTCTGCAACGTAGTAAAGGCATTTCGAAGTACACGTATTTTACAGATTGGACCACGTCCCTTTGACTTCTGGTCCACCATGTGCAATGAGGGAGAACTGCTGGAGAAATTCAATATCCAGTTATCCCCGATTCCAATGCCTGAGCTGACTGCAGAGATGAAAAAAGCAAAGGCTGAGGGTATGGAAGTACAACAAACCATTGATTACTGCAACGAAAACTTCAATATTGCCATCAAAGACGAACAACTGGAAAATGTAGCAGCCCTGAAGGTTGCCATGAAGCATCTGGCTGAAAAATACGGTTGTAATGCCATTGCAATCCAGTGCTGGAACGCATTGCAGAGTGAGATCGGAATCATGCCATGTGCAGCCAACAGTTTATTGAATGAGGAAGGACTTCCGGTTGTCTGCGAAACCGACATTCACGGTGCTATTACAGCAATCCTGGCAGAAGCAGCAGGTATGGATGAAGCGAGAACCTTCTTTGCAGACTGGACGGTCCGCCATCCGGACAATGACAATGCAGAGCTTTTACAGCATTGCGGTCCATGGCCCATTTCCTGTGCTTCCTGCAAGCCAACCATTGGATATCCGCTGGCATTTGACCATCCGGGTGCAGTGGAAGCCCTGGCAAAATCCGGTGATATGACCCTCTGCCGCTTCGATGGTGACAACGGGGAATATTCTCTGCTCCTTGGTAATGCCAAAGGTGTGGACGGACCATACACCAAGGGCACCTATGTGTGGATAGAGGTAAAGAACTGGAAACGACTGGAAGCAAAGATCGTGGAAGGACCTTACATCCATCACTGCGTGGGAATCCATAAGGATATCGTTCCGGTATTGTATGAAGCATGTAAGTACATCGGTGTAAAACCGGATCTGTACGATGATAACGAAGAAGAAGTAAAGGCATATATTCGAGGTGAATAACATGGATGCATTGACAAGAAAAAGCTATGAATTAAGAAGAGACATTATTGAAATGATGCACAAATCCAAAGCCGGACATGTAGGCGGAGATTTGAGTGTTATCGATATTTTAACAGTTTTATATTATGACATCATGAATGTGGGACCGGAAAATTTCAAGGATGATAACAGAGACCGTTTCCTTTTAAGTAAGGGTCATTGTGCAGACGCATTGTTTGCCGTATTAGGTGACAAAGGTTTCTTTGATAAACAGGAAGCCATTAATACCTTCTCACAGTACCAGTCCAAATTTATCGGACATCCAAACACAGAGGTCAACGGCATTGAAATCAATTCCGGTTCCTTAGGACACGGACTTGCCATCGGTGTAGGTATGGCGTTGGCTGGCAAAATGGATGGAAAGAGCTACCGCACTTATGTGGTCTTGGGTGACGGAGAAATGGCAGAAGGCTCCAACTATGAAGCTATGATGGCGGCACATCAGTATAAGCTGGATAATTTATGTGCAACCGTTGACTTAAACGGACTGCAGATCAGCGGTACTACCGACGAGGTAATGTCCACCACATCCATGGCTGAGAAGTTTGCTTCCTTCGGATGGAATGTCATTGAAGTAGCGGACGGAAATGACTGTGCACAGCTTTCCAAAGCCTACAGGGAGGCAGCAGAGTTTAAAGGAAAACCATCGGTAGTCATTGCACATACTGTGAAGGGAAAAGGGGTTTCCTATATGGAAAATGAAAAAGCATGGCATCACGGAGTCATGACCGATGAACAGTATGCTCAGGCAGTAAAGGATATCGAGGAGGTATTAGCATGAATAAGATTACAAACAGACAGGCCATTTGTGATGTGTTATTAGAGAAGGCCAAAACAGATAAAGACATTGTTGTCACATGTTCTGATTCCAGAGGTTCGGCTTCCCTGGATCCTTTTGCCAAAGCATATCCTGCACAGTTTGTAGAGGTGGGAATTGCAGAACAGGATCTTGTGGGAATTTCTGCCGGTCTGGCTGCCTGCGGTAAAAAGGTATTTGCAGCATCTCCTGCAAGCTTCTTAACAACCAGAAGTTATGAACAGGCAAAGGTAGATGTTGCCTACTCCAATACCAATGTCACACTCATCGGTATCAGCGGCGGTGTCAGCTACGGTGCCCTTGGCATGACCCATCATTCCTGCCAGGATTTTGCTGCCATGTCTGCACTGACCGGAATGCGTGTCTACAATCCAAGTGACCGTTTCCAGACAGCAAAGCTGGTGGAAGCACTCCTTGAGGATAAAGACCCTGCCTATATCCGTGTCAGCCGTTCTGCAACAGAAGATGTATATACAGAAGATATGGAATTTGAGCTGAATAAAGCAAATGTGATCGGAAAAGGAACCGATGTCCTTTTGGTTGCCTGCGGTGAAATGGTTCCCTACGCAAAAAAGGCTATGGAAGCTTTAAATGCAAAGGGAATTTCTACAGGCCTTATCGATATGTACTGTTTAAAACCATATGATACGAAGACTCTTATCGAAAATGCAGAGGATGTGAAGCTGGTGGTATCTATTGAAGAGCATGCACCCCAGGGAGGTCTTGGAAGTGCCACAGCACAGGCTCTTTCCAGATCCTGCCCGAAGCGTCTGGTAGAATTAAATCTTCCGGATGAACATCTGATCTCAGGAACAAACAAGGAAATGTTTGCATATTACGGCCTGGATGACAAGGGCATTGCCAGGGCTGTGGAAGAAGCATTATGAGTTATATTTTAAGTATTGATCAAAGTACACAAAGTACCAAAGCAATTTTATTTGATAAAGAAGGAAACCTTGTAAAGCGTGTGGATAAAAAACACAGACAGCTTGTAAATGAACTGGGATATGTATCCCATGATCCTATGGAGATTTACCAAAATACCCTGCAGGCTGTCTATGATCTGGTAGAATCATGCCAGATCGATCCGGCACAGATCAAAGCATTGGGCATCAGTAACCAGCGTGAAACAACTGTTATGTGGGATAAAAACGGTACCCCCCTGGCTCACGCAGTTGTATGGCAGTGCTCAAGAGCCAGTGAGATCGCAAAGAGGATGGAAGCCTTTCAGGACGAAATCTTTGATATCACAGGCCTTGTGTTGTCTCCCTATTTTCCTGCCGCAAAGATGCGCTGGCTGATTGAAAATGTCAGACCAAACCCTCCTTATTATTTCGGAACCATCGATACATGGCTCATTTATTGTCTGACAAATAAGAAAGAATTTAAGACAGATGCATCCAATGCTTCCCGCACGCAGTTGTTTGATATTCATACGGGAACCTGGTCAGAACGGTTATGCGAGCTGTTTGGCATTGACCGGGCTTCCCTGCCGGAGGTCTGTGACAGCAATGCCTGTTTTGGTTATACGGATTTTGATGGTTTCTTTAAAACTCCGATTCCAATCTACAGCGTGCTGGGCGATTCCCATGCAGCTTTATTTGGACAGGGCTGCCATCGGGAAGGACAGGTGAAGACAACCCTGGGAACCGGCTCCTCCATTATGATGAATATAGGAAAAGAATATAAGAAAAGTAAAAATGGCCTCACCACTTCCCTGGCATGGAGAAGAGATGGTGTCATGGAATATGTGTTTGAAGGAAATGTAAATTACGCGGGAGCCGTGATCACCTGGATGAAGGACGATCTTGGGCTCATCAGCTGTCCGGAGGATACGACGGAAGCAATCCAAAACAGTAATCCGGAGGATGAAACCGTACTGGTACCGGCTTTTTCCGGCCTGTCTGCTCCCTACTGGAAAGAAGATGTGCGGGCAATGTTTTATGGTATGAGCCGTACGACCACAAAAAATGAATTGATCAGGGCAGCTGTGGAAAGCATTGCCTATCAGATCACAGATGTTCTGAGCGCTATGGAAAATGACAGTGGTCTTGCTTTGGATGAATTAAAGGCAGACGGAGGTCCAAGCAAAAATGAGTATCTGATGCAATTTTTAAGTGATATTGCAGGTGCAAAGGTGCTTGTATCGGGTCGTGAGGAGCTGTCTGCCATCGGAGCCGCTTATATGGCAGGCATTGCAGCCGGAGTCTATGATGAGGAAAAGCTGTTTGCCAAAAGAGATTACATTACTTATAATCAGAAGTTAGAGAATCTCCAGCAGGAGAAGTACATAAAACGGTGGAAAGATGCTGTTGGTACACTGCTTGGAAGATAGGAGGAACTATGCTGCAGGTTTCAGATAATAAACATACTTTATTAAAGGACGGAAAGCCGTTCTTTTACCTGGCAGATACATGCTGGTCTGCCTTTACCAACATTACAGATGAGGAATGGGATTATTATTTGTACAAAAGAAAAGTACAGGGATTCAATACCATTCAGATCAATATTCTCCCACAATGGGATGCTTCTGTGACAGATCTGGATTACAAACCTTTTGTAAACGGAGATCCATTCTGTCTCAATGAGGATTATTTTACACATGCATATGAGATGTGCAGGAAGGCAAAGGAGGAGGGATTCGAGCTTGCCCTGGTAGTTCTGTGGTGCAACTATGTACCGGGAACCTGGGCTTCCAATATGCTGCCGGACGGAATCTTACCTTTCGAATGTCTGGAAAACTATGTGAAGAAGGTACATGAGACTTTTACAGAACTGGAGCCGATGTACATTATTAGCGGAGATACGGACTTTCCTACGGAAGAAACAGAAAAATATTATGTTCATGTAGCTTCTATCTTAAAAGGTCTGGCACCGCAGTGCCTGTATACAACCCATATCAAGGGAAGATATTCCTACATTCCGAAGGAGCTGTATCAGTATCTGGATCTTTGCTTTTATCAGAGCGGACATAATGCAAAGGATCTGACCATGCCTTATTCTTTAAGTGAAAAGATGCAGGAGGAATATCCGGAAAAGCCTCTGATCAATTCCGAGCCATGCTATGAGGAAATGGGTTATTCAGGAAACATGTATGGCCGCTGGAAACGGAGCGATGTAAGACGTGCGGCTTATGTCAGTGTGTTGTCCGGTGCCAGTGCAGGCATTACCTATGGGGCAGCCGGTATCTACAGCTGGCATAAGGTAAAGAAGGGCTTCGCAAGTCTTTTGGGTGAAGGCTTTGATATGCCGAAATCCTGGGAGGAAGCTATGGCGTTTCCGGGAGCATGGGATTACGGATATCTCAAGGCTCTTATAGAGGAGCTGGGTATCAATGAACTGGTGCCTTGTCAGGAACTTCTCGTAAATAATACAACAGATATCCGTGTGGCAAAGAGCGGTGAAGAGTTATTGCTTGTATATGTACCATGCAATACAAAGGTACGTCTTATGGGAGATTTCACAGACTGGGATGTTAAGGCCGTAGATCTGGAAAACCGTTTTGTTGCTTATTTAGGATCTACTGTGAAAGAAGAAAAAACCATTCTGGATATGCACCCCTTTGCGCAGGATGCGTTACTCATATTAAGAAAATGTAACTGTTCATAAGCCACGATCCGGAAGGAACTGAGCAGATAAAAAACAGACAAGGAGGATTTTTTATGGGATTTCCAAAAAACTTTTTATGGGGCGGTGCTACCGCTGCCAACCAGTGTGAAGGAGGATACGCAGAGGGAGGGAGAGGCCTCGCCAATGTGGATGTAACCCCTCACGGACAGGATCGTTTTCCGGTGATGCTTGGAAAAATGAAAATGCTATCCCTGGATGAGGAGCATTATTATCCGGCCTTACAGGGTATTGATTTTTATCATCACTACAAGGAAGACATCGCCCTGTTTGCCAGGATGGGCTTTAAGACCTTCCGTTTATCCATTGCATGGACCCGTATCTTTCCTAAGGGAGATGAGGAACAGCCAAACGAAGAGGGGCTGGCATTCTATGAAGCTGTATTTAAAGAATGCAGAAAATACGGAATCGAGCCACTGGTAACCATCACCCATTTTGACTGCCCGATCCATCTTATTGAAAAATATGGCGGCTGGAAGAATTATCAGCTGGTGGAATTTTATAAAAAACTGGTAACTGTTTTATTTACAAGATATAAAGGTCTGGTACATTACTGGCTGACCTTTAATGAGATCAATATGATTCTTCATCTGCCGTTTATGGGAGCTGGTCTTGTATTTGATGAGGGTGAAGATCAGGAAAAGGCCAAATATTTAAGTGCCCATCATGAACTGATTGCTTCCGCATGGGCTACAAAAATTGCCCATGAGATCGACCCGGAAAACAAGGTAGGCTGTATGATGGCTGCAGGAGATTATTATCCTTACTGCTGCATGCCCGAGGATGTATGGGCTGCGAAAATGCAGGATCGTGCCAACATGATGTTTATCGATGTGCAGGCAAGGGGATATTATCCGAATTATGCCAAAAAGATGTTTGAAAGAATGAGTCTTGAGCTTCCTCTGTCAGCTGAGGATGAAAAGGTGATGAGAGAAAACACCGTAGATTTCATCAGCTTTTCCTATTACTCATCCCGTTGTATCTCTACCAGGGATGACGTGGAAAAGACAAAAGGAAATGCATTTGCAGGAACAAAGAACCCCTACTTAAAAGCAAGTGAATGGGGATGGCAGATCGATCCTTTGGGACTTCGCATTACGCTGAACTCCCTGTATGACCGTTACCAGAAGCCATTGTTTATCGTAGAGAATGGTCTGGGTGCCAAAGATGAACTGATTCCGGACGGAAACGGTTCCTTTACCGTCAATGACGATTACCGCATTGAGTATCTGAGGGCACACATCAAAGCCATGAAGGCAGCTATCGAAGAGGATGGCGTAGAATTGTGGGGCTACACCCCATGGGGATGTATCGACCTGGTATCCGCATCTACAGGAGAAATGAGCAAACGCTACGGATTTATCTACGTTGACCGTGATGACGCCGGAGAAGGAAGCTTCAAACGTTATGAGAAAAAATCCTTTGACTGGTATCGGAAGGTGATTGAATCAAAC
>CALZFY010000071.1:0-11085 GCA_945786935.1 uncultured Lachnoclostridium sp. | reverse complement strand
AAATGCCGATACATCGGTTTTCCATCTACTGTTTCCAGTAATTTGTTACTGCCATAGCGGCTGGACAAGCCAGCCGCCAGATAGATCATGTACAACATATTATTCTCCGATCTTATGCAGTCCTCTGACTACTTTTTCCGGTGTGATCGGCAGTTCCCGGAAACGTACACCTGACGCATTATAAACTGCATGTGCAATAGCCGGAAGCGGCGTATTGATGACAACCTCTCCCACGGACTTTGCTCCGAAAGGACCGGTGGGTTCATAGCTTCCAATGATCTCAACACGGATATTCGGAATTTCCACACGGCATGGAATCTTATACTGCATCAGAGAATTCTCCATGATCGCTCCTCTCTTAGAGTAGGTCACATCCTCAAAAAGAGTCATGCCGATGCCCTGTACAAGACCGCCCTCTGCCTGTACTCTGACAAGATTCGGATTAATCGGGGTACCGCAGTCTACACAGGCTACGTAATCAACAAGATCGATCTTACCGGTTTCCAAATCAACCTCTACCTCTGCCATACCTGCCATAAATGGTGGCGGTGATTTCGGAGAAGAATGAGATGCCGTAGCTTCCAGGTTTTCCACACAGCCGCACATATTCTTTGTAGAGATATCTTTCAATGAGATGCGTTTTTCCTCCGCATCCTTTACATACACTGCCTCTCCATCGAAATCGACAAAAGCTTCCGGAACTTCCAAAGCCAGAGCTCCGATCTTACAGATTTTTTTCTTTAATTCCTCACAGGCTTTGACCACTGCCATGCCTGTGACATAGGTAGTACTGGAAGCATAGGATCCAGAATCGTAAGGTGCGGTATCGGTATCCACACCATAGACAATGACATTGTCCACATCACAGTCCATACAGTCTGCTGCCATCTGAGCCAGGATCGTATCACAGCCTGTACCCATATCTGCCGCACCGATCATCAGGTTGTAATGACCTTCGTCGGATACCTTAATGGTAACGCTTCCTACATCCACACCGGAAATACCGGATCCCTGCATGGCAATTCCCACGCCGACACCCCGGACTTTCCCATTGCCCATATCTTTTGACGGGAATTTTTCATCCCATCCGATCATCTGACGGCATGTTTCCATACATTCTTCCACCGTACAGCTTTCCAGAAGCTCTCCGTAATAAGCAGGCATGGTCTGTCCTACCTTTAAGAAGTTTTTACGGCGAATCTCCAGTGGATCGATTCCCAGCTGATCGGCAGCTTCATTTAAGGTACTTTCCACTGCAAATAACCCCTGAGTAGCGCCGTATCCACGATAAGCTCCTGCTGCCTGCACATTGGTATATACCACGTCGTAAACAAATTCAAAAGCTTCCGGCGTATAGATTGGAATGGCTTTATGTCCTGTAAGACCAACCGTTGTCGGACCGTGTTCCCCATAAGCTCCGGAGTTGGACAAGGTGTACATACGGATGGCACGTACCTTTCCCTCCCGGCTAAGGCCCATCTTTACGGTAATCTCCATCTCATGGCGCGGAGAACCTGCGATCATGGCTTCCCTTCTGGAATAAATGATCATGGAAGGTTTTCCTGTCATCCAGGTAACGATTGCCGGATAAATTTCTGCAACACCGGTCTGTTTTGCGCCAAAACCGCCGCCCACACGGGGTTTGATCACACGAACCTTCGATTTTGGAATGCCCAGCGCATTTCCAAGGATTCGTCTGTTATGAAATGGAATCTGGGTAGAGCTTACCACCGTCAGACGTCCATAAACGTCCAGATAAGCATAGGAGCGGAAGGTTTCCATCATGGTCTGACAGTTTGCTTTGGTGTGATAGGTTCTTTCCAATACCAGGTCACAGTCTGCAAATACAGCGTCCACATCTCCCTCGCCCTCTCTGCCGCAGGCTACCAGATTTCTTTGATTATCAGCTCCAACCGGACAATGTGCCACCCAGTCCTCCTCCGGATGAACCAGGGTAGGGTTGTCTTTGGCTGTCCGAAAATCAAGGACCGGCTCCAAAACCTCATAGGTGACCTTGATCATTTTCAGTGCACGGTCAACACATTTTTCATCCACACCTGCTACGATTGCCACCGCATCCCCGACGAAGCGCACTCTGTCTTCCAGAATATATCTGTCATAAGGACTTGGCTCCGGGTAGGTCTGTCCCGCCTGGGTAAAGCGGTGTTTCGGGCAGTTTTCATGGGTCAGAATGAGTTCAATGCCCGGAACCTTCTTCGCAATGTCCGTTTTAATTTCTTTGATGATCGCACTGGCATGAGGGCTTCGAAGTACCTTTACTACCAGGGCATCCTTCGGTGCCAGGTCTTCTGTATAAACAGGCTTTCCTGTAATCAGCGCCATGGCATCTTTTTTCATAATCGGTTTTTCTACATATGCCATAACTTACGCCTCCGTCTCCTTCTTCCATGCCAGATATTTTTTGATTGCTCGAAGCTGACCTACATAACCTGTACATCTGCACAGATTACCGGCCAGATATTCTTTGATCTCTTCCTCTGTAGGATCAGAAAGCTCTCGAACCATGGCAAGCACATTCATCACAAAGCCCGGAGAACAAAATCCACACTGCTCTGCTCCTTCATTTCCAAGGAAAGCTGCAAATTCCTCTGCTTCTTTCTGTAAGCCTTCCAAAGTGGTCACATGTTTTCCTTCTACACGCATGGCCGGTGTGGAACAGGATAACACCGGTGTTCCTTCCACCCAGACAGTACAAAGACCACAGTTGGAGGTCTCACAGCCTCTTTTTACACTGTAACATCCCTGACTTCTGACAAATTCCAAAAGAGCCATATCCGGAAGAATATCAGCAGTGACTGCTTTTCCATTGATAAAGCATTTTAAGATCATCCTTTTTCCTCCAGTCCCTCATAAATTCTTTCGATCAGTACCCCGGCAATATACCTTCGGTACTCCTTACTTGCCCTGAAATTACTGCCGTAAGTAAATAGTCCGGCAATATCATTGGCATCCTCAATTTTTTCCATGGTCACCAGCGCCGCTTTTGCAGGTCTTGCACCTACCGATACATGATAAGTCTCATCCCATTTTGCAACCGCAACTGCCAGCACCGGGAAGTCTGTGGCTTCATTTCGAAGTGTTTCATAACCGATCTGCATTGGTTTTTTCTTTACGATCAGGGAAACTAAAATCTCATTTCCGTATTTCATCTTTGCAAATTCCTGTAGCGGGATGATTCCTGTAGGATAAAGCTCCACATAAGAATCCATGGCAAGAAAACAGGTGAGCACATCGGAAAAGCCGAATCTTCCGAAAATACTTCCTCCTACCGTTGCACAATTACGAAACTGTGTCCCAACAATGTGACGGACACATTCCTTCACTGCACCGCTGGTATATGCATTCAGTGCCGGATGGGTCTCTATCTGTCTTAAGGTCACCATGGCGCCGATCTTAAACTGATCTTCTGTCTCCTCAATCTGATTTAGTCCCAGATTCGATAAATCAATGGCTGTCTGAATGGATCTTTTTCCCATTTTCATCCATAAGATACCTCCAAGAACTCTGGAAGTTTTTTTCTGATTTAATTCATAAGCCTCTTCCAGGCTGTTTACTTTCACATAGTTTTTAATGGTAATCAAAATAATCCCCCTATGATTTCTTTTGTGTATTTATGTTGATACTAGCATAGATTTAGCAGGGCCGCAATGCTGATACAATGGAACAAATAAGATTTCATTGGTTCCGCCACAGATCATGCCAAGCTTTGCACTTTCATCATTGGAAAGGCTGTAGCTCTTCCTCATAATCTTTCTCATTTTCTTTGCATCACAGATCACAGTCTTTTCCAGCACACCGCCTCCAATGCTTCCAAGGATCCCTTCCTTCGTCACCAGCATCATACTGCCCTCACCTCTAGGGGAGGAACCGGTTTTCCCTGTAATGATACAAAGAACTCCCTCTTCCTTTGTGTGAAGAAGTTCATGGGACAGGCTGCTGACTGTGACCTGATTTTTTACCTGAACCAGCTCTGCCGCAATGCTCAGGGCAATCTCCTCCGGTGTCCTGCCACCGATTTTCAATCCAATGGGCGCATGGATGTTTGAAATCTCTTTTTCCGAAAAGCCTTCTTTTCGAAGCTCCTCCAGCGTTTTTTGAACCTTTAATTTACTTCCGATCATGCCCACATAGGCATATTTCCCATGGTTTAATAGTTTCTCCACACAGATCTTATCCGCCGCATGGCCTCTGGTCACTACCACATAGTAGGTATTTTCATCCTCAGGAAAATACTTTTCCACTGCCTCAAATTCCGTACAATGGATAACATCTGCATCAGGCAAAGCATCCTGATTGGCAAACTCCTGCCGGTCATCGATGACCGTCACCTCAAAATCCAGAAAATGTCCCAAATGTGCCGTTTTACTGCCCACATGACCGGCACCTAAGATTACCAGTTTTTCCTTCGTATGAAACCATCTTGGATCCAGGATCGACACATCCACATCTTCTTGTAGAAACTCTCTTACAACTTTCTCGTAGAGAGTATCGCCCCCGGCCGGACAGACACAGATTTCCATTTCAGGATATTTTTCTCTCAGAGGCTCCAGGTAGCCTTTTCTAAGTAATGTCTGCACATGGATCGGCAGCAATACCGTATCTTCCGAAACCTTCAGACACTGTAACGCCAGTTCCATCCGGTGACACACTTCCTTCAATGGTTTTCCCAGGGCGGAAAGTCCTGTCACCACATGGATCTCGGTTGCATTCTTCGGAATGACCGGCTCCTGCGGAGCCGGATATTTCACAGGAAGTCTTTTGCTTCCATCTGCCTCCACCAGCACCACATCTGCCAGTTCACATGCTTTCTCATAAAGTTCTTCCGGCAAAGGACCTATTTTTCCATCTTCTGCCGGAATTCCTGCCATACAGTATCCACTGTCTTTTATTTTCTTTCGGATGTTTTCCACATTTCCGGAAAGATCACAGCCCTCCTCCGCCATCATATGGGTGGTCGTTGTGACCAGTACCTTTTTCCCTGCTCTGAGAAAATGTCCGGTCAGCTGATGAATCCTGGTAGTCTTTCCTCCGGAACCTATGACTGCAATGACTCTCATGAACTCACCACACCTTTCTGATGCTGAAAATATAAAATCGCTTCCAATACACCGCCTGCAATACACCTTGCCTTGTCGGAAATCGTAAAGCAGTTCTCATATTCGGAAATCCTGGGATCAATATCCGCCACCTTAAATCCTTTGGTTACCGGATATCCGTCCCTTAATAGACCACGAAGAAGTCCCGGAATGGTGGCCGGAATTTCCACTTTTCCTTCCCCAGTCTCTACAAAGGCAATGATCTCTCCCTTTTCTACCGTATCAGTCACCTGACAGACATTACGAAAGATTCCTTCTGCCGGGGAGTGAATGACACGTTCCTTGGTCACACCTGCCACGGCTCCCGGAATGCCCGTATTGGGAAGCGCCTCCCCCTCCAG
The DNA here is from genome assembly GCA_945786935.1 of uncultured Lachnoclostridium sp. Lineage (GTDB taxonomy): Bacteria > Bacillota > Clostridia > Lachnospirales > Lachnospiraceae > HGM12587. The sequence continues at coordinate 5,627 of CALZFY010000071.1, read as the reverse complement.
GATGACACGTCCAAGGCGATGTCCTCTCATGGTTTCGATCACTGCATCCACATCTTTTCCTGCCGTAAATCCGGGGCCCAGACCGATGGTGATCGGTGCCATATCTTTCGTTGTTCCAAGATTTTTCTTTGCAAGGATTCCATCCACCAGAGCAAGGGGCTTTAATTTCTTCAGACACTGACCCTCCGGGTCCACCAGCACTGCTACATCACCCTCTGCCATCACCTGTTCTGCCTCTTCCAGGGTTCCTGCAAGTCTCGCCCGGACATCCTCCACCTGCATTTCTTTCTCATACACAGCCTCACAAAAAGCAACATTCCGTCGAATGGCAGAAGGATTTTCTGTCTCCAGTACCAGCACCCTGTAACCGCATTTATGCAATTTATGAATCGTGCCTGTGGCAATATCTCCGCCACCCCGCACAACGATCAAAGACTCCATCTTTACCATCCTTTTCCAAATCCGCAATTGGGGAATGTACAAATATCACAATTCAGGCACAGACCGCCCTCTCCAAGATTGGACAACTCTTCGGCGGTCACTTCATCATCTGCCAGAAGTCTTGGGAGTACCAGATCAAAGATTGTCCGTTTTGCATACATGACACAGCCCGGAAGTCCCACAACCGGTATATTTTCCTTATAATAAGATAATAAAAACATAGCACCCGGCAGCACCGGTGCACCGTAGGAAACAATTTTTGCTCCGGTATTTTTGATTGCCAACGGCGTTTTATCATCAGGATCTACACTCATACCTCCGGTACAGAGCACCAGCTCTGCATGAGATTCCTCTATGCTCTTAAGGATCGCTTCTGTGATCTTTTCATGGTCATCCGGCAGAATTTCTTTATGAACTACCTCACAGTCATATTCTGCAAGCTTTTCTTCCAAAACCGGTGTAAACTGATCCTGAATGCGTCCGTAAAACACTTCATTTCCTGTGGTAATGATGGCCGCTTTTTTCTTCTTTATTGGAAGAAGCTTCAAGATTGGTTCCCCCACGCAGCATGCCTTCACCTGCTCCATTTTTTCTTTTTCAATGACCAGCGGAATGATGCGCATTCCTGCCAGCTTATCCCCTTTTTTTACCACTGTATTGCCATGACGGGTGGCCACCATCATCTGTCCAAAGGAATTGATCTTTTTCAAACGTGCGCTGTCAATTTTTAACACAGCATCCCAGGAGGAGCGAAGCTCGATCTTTCCTTCCTTAACCTCTGATTCCTCCATCCCTTCATTTTTACAGAGGTCACAGAGAATTCTTGCACCGTCATTTTCATGAAGCATGGACTCGTCTGCTTCCCACACATAAATATGATCCTTTCCAATGGATAAAAGCACCGGGATATCCTCTTCCTTAACTACATGACCTTTTCGAAAAACTGCATCCTTGGTCACCCCTTTAATGATCTGTGTCATATCATGACAAAGAACACATCCTACGGAATCTTCCGTTTTGATCAATTTCATATATTTTGCTTCCTTCGTATCTGCTCAGTACCTTCCAGATAGTGGCTTCTGAACAGTTACCTTCTTTCTTTGTATTCTACAGGAAATAATACTTCCTGCTCTTAAATCATTATAATACGAAACACACAAAAAAGCCACAGTCTTACGACTGTGGCTCAATGCTTTAGCAGGGACAGAAGGACTCGAACCCTCGACATTTGGTTTTGGAGACCAACGTTCTACCAACTGAACTATATCCCTTCGCAACTGCTACCCTAAGTTTATACCATAGATAGGAGTCTGCTGTCAACAAAATTTTCAATTTTTTTAATCTGCTTTTATTCCTGTTTGTTGATCATGGTATCCACGATTCTCTCAATGATCTGCTTTCTGACATAAATGTCAAAGCTTAAGGTACAGATAAAGGAGAACAGCTGTAAGAATTCCTGGTCCTCTTCTGACTCTTTGGTAAAGGTACCGCAGGCCCTTTCATAATCCTGTACGATCACTTCCTTGATCTGTTCAATCTGACTTTTTTCCAGACTGAACACCTCTTCATAGATCTTAGTAAGATTCAGATCCTTTCCTTTGTCAAAATAACGGTCTGTCAAAGGCGTTAAAATGCTCTGGATATCGCCGATGGATAAAATATTTTTAAAATAATAGATAAACATCAGAACCATCATATGCTCTTTGGAATATTTTTTCTTATCCGGCGGGGGCAGCAGATGGTTTTTCGCATAGTTATTGATCATGGTCTTGGTCATGATCTTGTCATCCTCGTAGCGTTTTGCATTCTCCAGATGACCATTCATAAAGGTCAGTACCTGATCCATGTAAAGATCAATGTTGGGAATTTCCTTTGATTTAATATATTCCATGTTGGAAAGACTCTCTAAAATGCTTTCTAACATTCTGTCAGCTTCTATTTTCAAAACAATTACCTCGTTCTATTGTACAATCTAACATCAGTTCGTCATAGAGTTTTTCTTTTGTGACTCGTATCTGTTCAGTACCCTGAAGATACAGTGGCTTACAAACATTTACTACGACTCTTACATTATATAGTATCAAAAACTACATGTAAAGAATTATTTTATCAATAATTCATTGAAAATTGCTTCGCAATGGGATTGCTTTTTGCTATAATGTGTTCGTGATTTCTAAAACAGATGGGAAAGGATGGGCATTCAATGACTGACCGCCACGGAAGAACAATTGAATATATGCGGATATCCGTGACAGACCGCTGTAACTTCCGCTGCAGATACTGTATGCCTGCCAAACTTCCATCCATCGGACATGAGGAAGTTCTTCGTTTCGAAGAAATTATTGAAATTTGCAGACTTGCGGTATCTTTAGGCATTACCCGTTTTAAGATCACCGGTGGAGAACCTCTCGTTCGAAAAGGCATTCTTTCTCTTCTTGACAATCTCAAAAAACTGCCGGGAGTAGAGCAGGTCACTCTGACAACCAACGGACTTTTATTAAAAGAAATGCTTCCTAAACTGGAAGAAATCGGAATTGACGGCATCAATATCAGTCTGGATACCATGAATCCCCGGACATTTTATGAAATTACCGGGCGGGATCAGTTTTCTAAAGTTTGGGATAGCATCCTGGCTGCCGGAAAGACCAGAATTCCATTGAAAATCAACTGTGTTCCATTAAAGGGAATCAATGATGAAGATTTCCTGGACCTGGTACATCTGGCCAAAGATTATGCATTGGATGTTCGCTTCATAGAGATTATGCCCATCGGACACGGCAGGGACTATGAAGGAATCTCTTCCGGGGAATTACTGGATCGGATCTCAAAAGTCTATCAGGATTATAAATGGTCTAAAGGCTATCACGGCAACGGTCCTGCATCCTACATTACCATTCCTGGTTTTAAGGGCAGCATCGGATTTATCGATGCCATTCATGGTAAATTTTGCCACAGGTGTAACCGCATCAGGCTCACGGCAGATGGATTTTTAAAGCCATGTCTGTACTATGAAGAGGGGATTTCCCTGAAGCAAATGTTAAGAGAAGGTAAAGACCCTGACAGCATTCGTATACAGATGCAGCAAATCATTTACGAAAAGCCCTCCGGGCATCAGTTTTGCTCCAAAACCGGGGATGCTTTGAAAGAAAAGAAAAATATGTCTCAAATTGGAGGATGATCCTATGAACACCTTAGATAACAAGAAATTTTGCGTGGCAATTCTGACCTTAAGTGATCAGGGGGCCGCCGGAAAAAGAGAAGATAAAAGCGGGCCTGCCATTATGGAACTTTTAGATCCGTCGCTCTATGAGGTGGCTGTTTATCAGGTCATTCCTGATGACCAGCCTCTCATTGAAAAAACACTGATCAGCCTTTGCGATGTTAAAAATATGGATCTGGTACTGACTACCGGAGGAACCGGATTTTCCATGAGAGACTGCACACCGGAAGCTACTCTTGCGGTGGCACATCGACTGGCACCGGGAATTTCCGAAGCCATGCGTGCCTATTCCATGCAGTTTACCAATCGTGCTATGTTAAGCCGTGGTGTTTCCGTGCTCAGAGGCAGCACCCTCATTATCAACCTGCCGGGAAGCCCAAAGGCTGTCAGGGAAAGTCTGGAATGTATCCTTCCGGCACTCTCCCACGGGTTGGAGATTCTTCGCGGCAGTGCCGGGGAATGTGCCCGCTGACAGCCCAAGAACCTGTTAATAGTGGAAATCTCCGCTTTTTCCGCCCTGTTTTTCCACCAGATGAATATTATCAATGACCATTCTCTTGTCAATGGCCTTACACATATCATAAATGGTTAAAAGTGCTGCACTGACTCCGTGCAGTGCTTCCATTTCTACCCCGGTCTTTCCTTCCACTTTCACCGTGCAAATAGCTTTGATTACATGTATCTCCGGTAAAACTTCAAAATCCACGGAGCATTTGCTGATCATCAAAGGATGACACATAGGGATGATATTGGAGGTTTGTTTTACTGCCATAATACCTGCGACTCTGGCAACTCCTAAGACATCACCCTTCTGTACGGTATGAGCTGTCACTGCCGTTAATATCTCATCAGACACCTTGATAATTCCCTCTGCCACGGCAGTGCGAAACGTAGGCTCTTTTCCCGAAACATCTACCATGACAGCATTGCCCTGTTCATCAAAATGATTTAAATTCATAAAGCGCACTCTCTCCTGTTTTCCAATTGATTTCGTATTCTGAAAATACAAATCAATCATCTGATTTTCAGTGTAGCACAGGCCTGTTTCTTTTTCCATAAAGATTTCACAGCAGGATACACAATATTTTTCTATCCCGCACATCTTCCTTCTCTCCTGCATATACTTAGGATATGACTTATGGGAGGTTTTCTATATGAAAAAATTACTGTTTCTTGCACTGAGTTGTATTCTGGCAATTTCTGCCCTTAGTGGCTGCAGTGCTTCAGAAGATAAGGATCTTACCAGTGTTACCTTAAGCGAAGTAGCACACTCCATTTTTTATGCTCCGATGTATGTGGCCATTGAAGAGGGGTATTTTAAAGACGAGGGCATTGATCTTGAGCTTGTAACTGCCTTTGGTGCTGATAAGGTAACCACTGCTGTCATTTCCGGAGAAGCTGATATCGCCTTTATGGGTTCGGAAAGTACCATCTATGTGTACAATCAGAATGCCGATGATTATCTGGTGAATTTTGCACAGCTGACCCAGCGTGCCGGAAACTTTGTGGTAGCCAGAGAGCCTATGAAAGATTTTGACTGGAACGACTTAAAGGGCTGCTATGTACTTGGCGGAAGAAAGGGCGGTATGCCCCAGATGGTCTTTGAATATGTATTAAAGAAACATGGCATTGATCCTTCCAAGGATCTCACTATTGACCAGAGCATTGACTTTGGAAGTACCGCCGCAGCATTCTCCGGCGGAAAGGGAGAATACACTATTGAATTTGAACCCTCCGCTACAGCACTGGAGAATGAAGGTGTCGGTTATGTCGTAGCCTCCCTTGGAGAAGCCTCCGGATACGTTCCTTACACTGCATTTTCCGCAAAGAAAAGCTATATGGAAGCCAATCCGGAAATCATACAGAGCTTTACAGACGCTCTTCAAAAGGGAATGGACTACGTAAATTCCCATACACCGGAGGAAATCGCTAAAATCATCCAACCGCAGTTTGCCGAAACAGACCT
>CALZFY010000070.1:0-11238 GCA_945786935.1 uncultured Lachnoclostridium sp. | reverse complement strand
TATCTGCCCATGATTTTTATATGATCGATTCCAAGGTAGAAGAAGTGGGACGTGCCCTGGGACTTGCGGAAATCGGACTTGATAAGGATGTGTCGGAGTTATCCGGCGGTCAGAGAACCAAGGTGCTTTTGGGAAAGCTTCTTCTGGAGAAGCCGGACATTCTTCTTCTGGACGAGCCTACCAACTATCTGGATGTGGAACATATTGAGTGGCTGAAACGATATTTAAATGAATATGAAAATGCATTTATTCTGATTTCTCATGACATTCCTTTCTTAAACAGTGTCATTAACCTGATCTATCACATGGACAATCAGAAGCTGGAACGCTATGTGGGGGACTATGATAAATTCCAGGAAGTCTATGCCATGAAGAAAGCACAGCTGGAAGCCGCTTACAATAAGCAGCAGAAGGAGATCGCAGATCTTAAAGATTTTGTGGCGAGAAACAAAGCCCGTGTATCCACACGAAATATGGCCATGTCTCGTCAGAAGAAGCTGGATAAGATGGATGTAATCGAGCTGGCACAGGAGCGTCCAAAGCCGGAATTTCATTTCCGGGAAGCACGTGTGCCTTCCAAATATATTTTCCAGACAGAGAATCTGGTCATCGGATATGACGAACCGTTGTCAAAACCACTGACTCTGGAAATGGAGCGGGGAAAGAAAATTGTGCTGACCGGTGCCAACGGTATCGGAAAAACAACACTGTTAAAGAGCATTCTGGGACTTATCGATCCTTTGGAGGGAAAAGTAACGCTGGGGGATTATTTAAGCATCGGCTATTTTGAACAGGAAATGAGTCAGGACGTGCAGACTACCTGTATTGAGGAGATCTGGCAGGAGTTTCCGGGATTTACCCAGTATGAGGTGCGTTCCGCCCTTGCAAAATGCGGTCTTACCACCAAGCATATCGAGAGTAAGGTAAAAGTGCTCAGCGGTGGAGAACAGGCAAAGGTAAGACTTTGTAAGCTTATCAACAGGGAGACCAATCTTTTAGTTCTGGACGAGCCTACCAATCATCTGGATGTAGATGCCAAGGAGGAACTTAGGCGTGCACTGATGGATTATAAGGGAAGTATTCTTATGGTATGCCATGAACCGGACTTTTACGACGGGCTGGCAACAGAAGTTTGGGACTGCAGTCAGTGGACTACGAGATTGTAGGATATATTTCAAAAAGTTAAAAGAGAGCTGCGAAAGAACGGGATCTGAAATTGACAGGACAGGGAGGAGTACTTTGAACTTACGGAAAGATGCAGATTATATTGTAAAAAAAGCCATAGAAAAAGTGCTTCCGGACGAGGCTGTTTGCCGTGCTATTGCGGGAAAAGATTTCGGGACATCAGATATTTATGTAGTTTCCATTGGAAAAGCCGGATGGCAGATGGCGAAGGCGGCCGGACAGATTTTAGGTGACAGGATTAAGGCAGGTGTTGTCATTACCAAATATGAGCATGTGAAGGGAGAAATCCCCCATATGGTCTGCTATGAGGCCGGACATCCTGTACCGGATCAAAATTCCTTCCGTGCAACGGAGGCTGCATTAAAACTGGTACGCGGACTGAAGAAAGAGGATGTCGTGCTGTTTCTCGTTTCCGGTGGCGGAAGTGCGCTGTTTGAAAAGCCGCTGATTGAAGAGACGGAGCTTGCGGATATTACGAAACAGCTGCTCTCCTGCGGTGCAGACATTGTGGAAATGAACACGATCCGCAAGAGAATTTCTGCGGTCAAAGGAGGAAAATTTGCAAAAAGCTGCTTTCCTGCAAAAGTGTACAGCATTGTCCTGAGTGATATTTTAGGGGATCCGCTGGATATGATCGCTTCCGGACCGGCTTATCCTGACAGTTCCACCTGTGAAGATGCTATGCGGATCGCGAAAAAATATCAGTTAAAATTCAGCAACCATGCATGGGAATGTATGAAGCAGGAGACCCCAAAAGTACTGGAAAATGTAGAAACCGTGATTACCGGCAGTGTAAGAGAGCTTTGTAAAGCGGCGGCAGATGCATGTCTGGAGCTTGGTTATGAGCCGGTATTGCTGACAGACCAGCTTGATTGCGAAGCGAAACAGGCAGGGGCATTCTTAGGATCCATTGCCAGGACTTATGGCAGCAGTGAAAAAAGCATGGCCTTTCTTGCCGGTGGCGAGACGATCGTTCATCTGAAGGGAAAAGGTAAGGGAGGAAGAAATCAGGAACTGGCATTGGCCTGTGGTGAATACATTGCGGGAATGGAAAATACCGCAGTATTCAGTGTGGGCAGTGACGGTACCGATGGACCTACCGATGCAGCAGGAGGATATTGCGACGGAACTACAAAGGAACGCCTTGCAAAGATGGGGGTAGATATCTATCAGGTACTGGGAGAAAATGATGCCTATCATGCACTGGAAAAAACCGGAGGGCTCATTGTAACCGGGGCGACCGGAACGAATGTAAATGATGTGGCAGTGCTGCTGATTAGAAGATAACCTCCACTACTCTGCCTTGACACAAAAAACAGCATTTCATATAATGAAAAAAGACGTATGACGTCTGAACAAATCAGAGAAATCGAGGCGTAGAAATGTATCAAAGCAGGAAATTGGATAACCGTCTGTTAGGCAGTCAGATCGAAGACGAGCTGATGAAATATATATGGGAGCAGCCGGTGGAAATCGGAGAAAAGATTCCCAATGAATTTGAGCTGGCTGAAATGTTTGGTGTAGGACGAAGTACTATCCGGGAAGCAGTAAAGGGTCTGGTTTCCAAAGGGGTCCTGGAAGTCCGAAGGGGTTCGGGAACCTATGTGATCAGTACAAATTCCGTGGAAAATGACCCGTTGGGCCTCTCCAAACAGAAGGATAAATTCAAGCTGGCGCTGGATCTTTTTGAAGTACGTCTCATGCTGGAGCCAGAGATTGCAGCCAATGCTGCAAAAAATGCCACAGAAGAGGAACTGGTGCAATTAAAACAATTATGTGACGAGACGGAAGAGACTTACCTTAGCGGAAAGAACCATATTCCAAAGGATATTGACTTTCATACCTGTATTGCAGGGTGCAGTAAGAATGAAGTGGTGGAAATTCTGATGCCCATTATCAACTCTGCAGTCATGACCTTTGCGAACCTGACCCATCGTACTTTAATGAGAGAGACCATTGAGACCCATCGTGCCATCACAGATGCCATACTGGCCAGAGACTCCATTGGTGCAAAATGTGCCATGATTACTCATCTGACCTATAACAGACAGGCACTTCTGAAAATGATGGCTGACCAGAAAACATCGGACATTTAGAAGCTGATTTTCGAAGATGTCAAAAAAAAAGACTTAAATTTGGTGAAAATAACAAGAGGGAGAAGTATTTATGCACAAAAATACCTCTCCTTTTTTGTGTAATAGAGAGAAACGGAAGAATATAACATCAGATGTATTGACGGAATAAGACGTCAATATATATAATAAACACATAAAACATCAGACGTCCGATGAAACAATAATATTCAAGAAGGTAATTAAGTTAAGGAGAGTAAAACATATGACAGCTTTAGATCCAACACGTCTTATATTAGCAGCTATCATAGGACTGGCCATTTTATTGGTCCTCATTATTAAATTTAAGGTTCATGCCATGATTTCAATTTTGGTAGGAGCCATTTCCATCGGTCTCATCGGGGGTATGCCGATGACTGACATTGTTACAGCAGTGAATGACGGTATCGGCAATACATTAAAGGGAATTGCATTGCTTGTAGGCTTAGGGTCCATGTTCGGTGCCATCCTGGAGGTATCCGGTGGTGCACAGACTCTGGCGGTTTCCATGGTAAAGTGGTTCGGAGACAAGAAGGCAGCATGGGCACTTGGAATTACAGGTCTTATCATCGCAATGCCGGTATTCTTTGACGCCGGACTGATTATCCTGATCCCACTGGCATTCTCCCTTGCCAAGAAAACAAAGCGTTCTTCCTTATTCTACGCAATTCCACTTCTGGCCGGACTTGCAGTTGGTCATGCATTCATCCCGCCTACACCGGGTCCGATCCTGGTAGCGAATATGCTGGGTGTTGATCTTGGATGGGTTATTTTAGTAGGTATTTTCTGTGGTATCTTTGCCATGATCGTAGCCGGACCTGTATGGGGTTCCATCTGCGGAAACAAATATCACGTTCCTGTTCCGGAGCATGTCATGAATCAGGAAGATTACGATGAATCCAAGCTTCCAAAGTTCTGGACAATTGTTGGTATTATTCTGATTCCTCTGGTACTGATCATTATGAAATCTGTAGCTGGTGTAGTACCGGCACTGGCAGGAGTAAAACCTATATTTGATTTCCTTGGAGAACCGTTTGTAGCTCTACTGATCGCTACTATCGCAGCAATGCTTCTTCTTGGAGTGAAACATGGATATAGCATGCAGGAACTGGAAAAGGTTATGACAAAATCTCTGGAACCAACAGGCATGATCCTTTTGGTAACAGCTTGTGGTGGCGTTCTTCGTTATACACTTCAGTATTCAGGACTTGGTGAAGTAATCGGAAATGCAGTAGCTTCCATGAATCTTCCACTGGTAGTACTTGCATTTATCATTGCAGCGATGGTTCGTATCTGTGTAGGTTCCGCAACCGTTGCCATGACCATGGCAGCAGGAATCGTAGCAGCCATCCCGGGAATTGCAGCATGCTCTCCATTATACCTCGCATGTGTGACAGCAGCAGTGGCAGGTGGTGCAACCGTATGTTCCCACTTTAATGATTCAGGCTTCTGGCTTGTAAAGTCCCTGATTGGATTAGATGAAAAGACTACACTGAAAACATGGACCATTATGGAAACACTGGTAGGTGCTACCGGATTTGTAGTTGCATTGATTATTTCCTTCTTTGCATAGAAGTAAACATGAATTTATAGAAGAAAGGACACATCTGTTCAGAAGCCACTATCTGGAAGGTACTGAACAGATACGAAAGGGTTTGTTGTATGAGTTGTTTAATGAGTCAGGAAATGCGTAAGCTGGCACCGGAGTTAGATCCCCTTAGAATTGGAACCGGCTGGAAACCGGAGGATTTATCAAAACCTCAGATTTTTATTGAAAGTACCTTTGGGGACAGTCACCCGGGAAGTGGACATCTGAATGTTTTGGTGGACGAGGTAAGAAAAGGGGTAGCTGAAGCAGGAGGCTTTGGAGCAAGATACTACTGCACAGATATGTGCGACGGCGAAAGCCAGGGAACCGATGGAATTAACTTTAGTCTGGCCAGCCGTGAAATGATTGCCAATATGATCGAGATCCAGGCATGTGCCACACCCTTTGATGCCGGAGTATTCTTAGCAAGCTGTGACAAAGGAATGCCGGCAGCACTGATGGGATTATGCCGTGTAAACATTCCGTCGGTAGTAGTTCCGGGCGGAACCATGAATGCCGGACCGGACATGCTGACACTGGAACAGCTTGGTATGTACAGTGCCAAATTCCAGAGAGGCGAGATTGATGAGAATAAATTAAACTGGGCAAAACACAATGCATGTCCAAGCTGCGGAGCATGCTCCTTTATCGGAACAGCTTCCACCATGCAGATTATGGCAGAAGCATTGGGACTTGCACTTCCGGGAAGTGCCCTGATGCCTGCAACAAGCCCGGATCTTTTAAACTATGCCCGTGAAGCAGGAAAACTGGCTGTGAAGCTTGCAACCATGGAACATATGCGTCCAAGTGACATTGTGACCATAGAAAGCTTTGAAAATGCAATTCTTGTTCATGCAGCGGTATCCGGAAGCACAAACTGTCTCCTTCATATTCCAGCCATTGCCCACGAGCTGGGTATCGAGATCACAGGTGACACCTTTGACCGCCTCCATAGAAATGCAAGATATCTTTTGAATGTACGTCCGGCGGGACAGTGGCCGGCAGAATGCTTCTATTATGCAGGCGGTGTTCCGGCTATTATGGAAGAGATCAAGGAACACCTTCATCTGGATGTCATGACGGTTACAGGAAAAACATTGGGTGAAAATCTTGCGGAATTAAAGGCAAACGGTTATTATGAGAGGTGCGAAAAATGGCTCCATGAGTTTAATGAAAGATATGGAGTATCCCTCACAAGAGAAGACATTGTACGTCCTTATGACAAGGCTATTGGTACAGACGGAAGCATTGCAATTCTCCGTGGAAACCTTGCTCCGGAGGGTGCAGTCATCAAACATACTGCCTGTCCTAAGGAAATGTTCAAGGCAATCCTTCGCGCAAAACCTTTTGACAGTGAAGAAGAATGCCTGGATGCAGTCTTAAAGCATAAAGTGGAAAAAGGGGATGCGGTATTTATCCGTTATGAAGGACCAAAAGGAAGCGGAATGCCGGAAATGTTCTATACTTCGGAAGCTATCAGCAGCGATAAGGAATTAGGCCGCAGCATTGCCCTGATCACAGACGGACGCTTTTCCGGCGCCTCTACAGGGCCGGTTATCGGACATTGCAGCCCGGAAGCGGCAGATGGAGGCCCCATTGCCCTTGTGGAAGAAGGAGATCTCATTGAGATCGATGTGATGGAAAGAAAGCTCAACATTATCGGTGTTGGTGGTGAAAGAAAGACTCCCGAAGAGATCGATGAGATTCTGGCAGAGAGAAAGAAAAACTGGAAGCCAAGGGAGATGCGTTATAAACGCGGTACCCTGCGCCTGTTCAGTGAACATGCGGTAAGTCCAATGAAAGGTGCTTATCTGGATTTCTAATATTGATGATGAGAATGTGAAAAAACTTATCTGCAGATGCGGCAAAAATCTATTTGCAAATGGATTTTTGCCGATATCTGAAAGACAACGGAAGATGCTATATGAATAGATTATTTTCAAACAAAGACCTGAAAAATTTAATTATTCCGTTGGTGCTGGAACAGGCACTTGCAATTACGGTTGGAATGGCAGATACCATGATGATTTCCTCCGTGGGAGAGGCGGCTGTGTCCGGTGTATCCCTGGTGGATATGTTCAACATGCTGATCTTTAGTGTCTTATCTGCCCTTGCAACGGGAGGTGCAGTTGTCGTCAGCCAGAATATCGGTGCATCCAAACTATCAGAGGCGAGAAAGTCTGCGAAGCAATTACTGATAACAGTGCTTTGCATCAGCACGCTTCTGGCAGCTGTCAGCATTCTTTTGAGATACAGTCTATTAAAAATGTTTTTTGGAAATGTGGAGCCGGATGTCATGGCTGCTGCGGTGACTTATCTGACGATCTCAGCAATTTCGTTTCCGTTTTTAGGGATTTATAATTCCTGTGCGGCACTTTTCCGATCCATGGGAAAAACCGCCATTACATTCAAGGTTTCAGTCATCGGAAATTTGATCAATGTGCTGGGAAATGCCATCTGTATTTTTGGGCTTCATATGGGAGTGGCAGGTGTGGCGATTCCATCCTTGTTGTCCCGTATGGTCATGGGAATGATCCTGTATTTCCTGCTGAAAAAGCCTGTGTATGAAATTTATTTCGAAAAAGAGAAGTTTCAGATTGACTGGGCAAATATTAAAAAGATTCTGTACATCGGAATCCCTAGCGGAATTGAAAACGGCGTCTTTCAGCTGGGCCGTGTTATGGTAGTAAGCATCATTTCAGGCTTTGGGACGATTCAGATTGCAGCAAATGGCGTCGCAAACAGCCTTGATAATATTGGAAGCCTGGTAGGTCAGGCCATGAATCTTGCCATGATCGCTGTCATCGGAAGATGTGTAGGGGCTGATGACCAGGATCAAATCAAATACTATCTAAAAAAGCTGCTCATCATTGCTTATATTTTGACAGCTGCCATTAACATTCCGGTACTTTTGAACCTGAATCCGATCTTAAGTATTTACGGACTGAGTGCAGAGACGACTCAATTGGCACGTACTTTGGTATTGATACATAACGGGCTTGCCATGGTTTTGTGGCCATTGTCCTTTACCCTTCCCAATATGCTTCGAGCGTGCAATGATGTGCGCTACCCTATGACTGTTTCCATGTTTTCCATGTTTTTGTTCCGGGTTGGATTCAGTTATATTCTCGGAGTAAGGTTTGGCATGGGAGCTATCGGTGTCTGGGCTGCCATGATCATCGACTGGATCTTTAGAATCATCTGCTTCGTGGCAAGGTATTTCCATGGAGACTGGAAGTGGCTGATGTACAAGCTGAACCGATAAAAATTTAAAATTGCTTATATCATTTTTTTGATTCCCCCCTTTAGAGGTGCATCCGTCGAATGGAAGAATTTGTCGGGTGCATCTGTGTGTTATGAGAAAAGTGAAAAAATAAAAAGGAGACAGATTTTTCTGTCTCCTTTTCTTAGTGAATCTAGTTTACCTTGCCGGAATTTCAAATTCCTGAATGCCCATATACCCGGGGCCAACATCATATTTGTTAAAAGAAATCACTACATTTCCTGCTTCATTAATATAGAAGGGAGTGGTTTCTTTCACGCCTTCATAGGAAAGATTCATATCTCCGTTGTCGTTGACACCCCAGAAAATGTAGGTATCCGGTTCAGCCTCGATCATTTGGTTCATTTGTTCCAAAACACATTTACTGGCATATTCATAGGCATCTTCGCCTAAAAGATCGGTGAGGGTCAGTTCCTTTCCTGTTACCAGGTCGATGTTGTAGAAATGTCTTTCCTCCTGAAAGTTAAACCACGAAATCCATGCATCCACCAGCAGGGAGAGTTTTGTATCACTCTGGTGCTTTACTTCGTAGTTTACATTCACATCAATGGAGCGTTCTGCCCATTCTTCTTCGGTACCACCGGTCTCCAGAAAAGCCTGTTTGTATTCTCTGATTTCCTCTTCTTTTTCGGCGGTGAATTTTTCCACCAGAGCCTGTATCTCGGCGTTTACATCTGTAATGACATTTTTTACTTCCTCAGAAGCTTCGTCTACCTGAACCTCAGGAATTTCTACCTTTGTGGTAGTGGTATCCTCTGTTGTTTCATAGGAGCGAATGGTCAGGACTCTGGCGATTGAGCCAAGAATCGGAACGCCTGACATTTCCATGGCAAAGCTTTCACTTGTATTTAAGCCAATCGCAAAGCACAGGAAAAGTGCGGCAGCCGCAGAAGCACTCCATCTGGAAAAATGTACCAGTTTACTGGATTTCTTCGGTGTTTCCTGAATGTTTTTTAAGGTTTCCCGTAAACGGGTATCTAATTCTTCCGGGACAACGATGTGGTCATAAATGTTTTTTGCATCTTTTAGATTTCTCATTGAACATCCTCCTTCACAATTTCTTTGAGTTTCTTAAGACCTGCATAAAGTCTTGATTTTACCGTGTTTAAATTGCTTCCGGTAATTTGGGAGATCTCCTTTAAGGTGTATTCCTCATAATAATGGAGGAAAATAATTGTTTGTGTTTCAGGTGGAAGCTGTCTGACAGCTTCATAAAGTTCCAAAGCCGGTTCATAGGCTTTTTCCAGATAGATTTCATCTTGAATACAGCAAGGTTCTACCAGATTTTCTCTTTTGCTCTTTTTGAGCGCCTGCAGGCATTCGTTGGTGAGAATGCGGTAGAACCATGTTTTCATGGCATCCGGATTCCTAAGGGTAGAAATCTGTTCAATGGCCTTTAAAAAACTGTTCTGCACCGTGTCCATGGCAGTTTCTCTGTGATGAACGTAGGTAAAAGCATATCGATAGAATTTTTGCTGATTTTCAAGAAGGAATTCAGTAAATTGTTCACGCATGCGTAGGATTCCTTTCTTTGAACTGTAAGTGCTTTCATTATTATAGATGATGAAGGATAGCAAAAAGTTTGAATAGTTAATTAAAAAAATAAAAACTGCAAAATATCTGTACGGGCGGATACCTTGCAGTTTGGTTGTTCTTTTATTTTGCTTCCCATCTACCACTTGCGCCGCAGGGCAGTACAAGTCCATTTGAGGATACAGGAAGACCTACTTCCTGAGAGTCGATCTTTCCATCCCATTTTTTCAGCTCTGTGCCAAGCATATAAGAAAGTACTGCCGGCTGCAATCCTGTGGTGTAGGAATTGATCAGGAAAAACAGAGGTTTATCACTTAAAAGCTGTGTGCAAAGCTTGATAAAGGGATGAATGGAATCTTCGATCTTCCAGATTTCCCCTTTAGGTCCTCTTCCATAGGATGGAGGATCCATAATGATGGCATCGTAATGATTGCCACGGCGAATTTCACGTTCTACAAACTTTACACAGTCATCTACGATCCAGCGGATCGGTGCATCGGCCAATCCGGAAGAACGGGCATTTTCCTTTGCCCAGGTTACCATACCCTTGGAAGCATCCACATGGGTAACGCTGGCACCTGCAGCGGCAGCAGCTAAGGTTGCTCCGCCTGTGTACGCAAAGAGATTTAATACTTTAATGGGTCTGCCTGCATGTTTGATCTTTTCTGAAAACCAGTCCCAGTTGGCCGCCTGCTCCGGGAAAAGCCCCGTGTGCTTAAAGCTGAAAGGCTTTAAATTGAAGGTCAGAGTTTTATAATTGATGGTCCACTGTTCCGGAAGGTCAAAAAATTCCCATTCGCCGCCGCCTTTTTTGCTGCGGTGGTAATGACCGTTCATTTTCTTCCAGCCTCTGTGGGTTTTGGGAGTATCCCAGATGACCTGTGGATCCGGACGCACCAGAAGGTAATCGCCCCATCGCTCTAATTTCTCGCCTTTCGAAGTATCGATGACTTCGTAATCTTTCCATCCGTCTGCTATAAACATAAATTTCTCTTCCTATTATATACTTTGATTGTTTGATACCGTTCAGAAGCTGTCATTTGAAAGAATCTGAACAGATAAATGATTTTTCGTCACTGTAAATACATCTTACCAAGGATTGAGTGTAAATGCAAGCGAGGAAGAAAGACCATTAAAACGTTAAAATGAATGTTTTTTGCCTTTACAAACCATCAAAATGATTGTTTAATGGAAAAAAGGAAAAATCAAAGAGGAAATCAAATGGCAGGAAAAAAGCTTACGACAAAAAGCAAAATCGTATCGGCAGCGTGGAAGCTGTTTTATGAAAATGGGTATGACCATACCACGGTGGATCAGATTATCAAAGAATCGGGAACCAGCAAGGGAACCTTCTACCACTATTTTAATGGAAAGGATGGACTGTTAAGCTCGCTGTCCTACCTGTTTGATGAAAAATATGAAGAGCTCCTTCAGGAGATGGACCCTGAAATGGACAGCTTTGAAAAACTCATGTATTTAAATCAGGAGCTGTTTGACATGGTGGAACACCAGGTATCCAAGGACCTTTTAGCTTCTTT
>CALZFY010000069.1:0-11356 GCA_945786935.1 uncultured Lachnoclostridium sp. | reverse complement strand
CGATCTTTGAAGGAAAAGATAAGATCGGCGGCGTGCTGCGATACGGGATTCCGGAGTTTCGGCTTCCAAAATCAGTACTGGATGATATAGAATACCGTCATCTGGAGCTGAAAGGGATTAAGGTTCGCCCCAACACGACCATCGGAGGTGCACTCACCATTGAGGATCTGTTCCGGGATGGCTACAAAGCAATTTTTGTGGGTACCGGTGTCTGGAAGCCCAATTCCCTGAAGATCAAAGGGGAAAGCCTTGGACATGTTCACTTTGGTATCAACTATCTGAACAATCCGGACAGCTATAAGCTGGGTAACCGTGTCATTGTCATCGGTGCGGGAAACGCAGCCATGGATGTTGCAAGAACAGCGATCCGTAAAGGCTCCCATGACCTGACCTGCTTCTCGATCAGTAAAAAGGTTGCAGCCAGTGACTATGAATTCAGCTATGCGAAGCTGGAAGGCGTAAAATTTGAATACAATAAAAAACCGGTGGAAATCGTAGACGAAGGCGTCATCTTTGCAGATGTGATGGAAAATGAGGATGGTACCTTTACAGAGGTGGAGGGAAGTGAAACACTTTACCCGGCAGACAGTGTCATTGTCTCTATCAGCCAGGGTCCTGCTTCCCGTCTTGTAAATACTACAGAAGGCTTAAAAGCCAATGCCAAAGGGCTTCTGGCAGCAGACGAGACAGGCCATACCTCAAGGCCGGGAATTTTTGCATCGGGTGATGTGGTGAATGGTGCACGTACCGTGGTAGAGGCGGTTGCACACAGTAAGGTGGTTGCAGAATCCATGCATCAGTATATGCAGGGTCTTAAAAATGAGCAATCAATATAGAAATAAATCCAACAGGATTTAAAATAAAGATTATAAGGAGGAAAAATTCTATGCCAATGCAGATGGGTTTTCGCTGGTATGGGGAAGGAAATGATAAGATCAGCCTTTCTGATATCAGACAAATTCCAGGCGTAACCAGCATTGTCTGGGCGCTGCACAACAAAATGCCAGGCGAGGTCTGGGAAGTAGAAGAAATTGCTGAAGTACAGAAACAGCTGGAACCATATGGATTCAATATGGACGTAGTAGAATCTGTCAACGTGCATGACGACATCAAAGTAGGTCTTCCGTCACGTGATCAGTACATTGAAAACTACAAACAGACCATTCGCAATCTTTCCAAATTTGGCGTTAAGGTAATCTGTTATAACTTCATGCCGGTATTTGACTGGACACGTACAGACCTGTTCCATCCGGTAGGAGACGGATCTACGGCTCTTTACTATGAAGCAAGCAGAATCCATGACGATCCAAAGGAGATGGCAGAATACATCTTAAACAACTTAAACGGTCTCACATTCCCGGGATGGGAGCCGGAACGTATGGCAAAGCTGGATGAATTATTCGAGCTGTACAAACCGGTTACAAAGGAAAAGCTCTGGGAGAACCTGAAGTATTTCCTGGAAGCCATCATGCCGACCTGCAAGGAATGTGACATCAAAATGGCGATCCATATGGATGATCCGCCATGGGATATCTTCGGTCTTCCGCGTCTTTTGGTAGATGCAGAAAGTGTGGATCATTTCCTGTCCATGGTAGACGATCCATATAACTGCCTGACACTTTGCTCAGGTTCTTTAAATGCCAATGCAAAGAACAATGTGGCAGATATCGTGCGCAAACACTGTGACCGTATTGCATTTGCACACATCCGTAACGTAAAACATTTTGAAAACGGTGACTTTTCAGAGGCTTCCCATCGCGACTGTGATGGTGACACAGGAATCCTTGATATCCTGAAAGCATACCATGACTGTGGTTATGAAGGATATATCCGTCCGGACCACGGACGTCATCTGTGGGATGAAAAACCTGGCAATGTACGTCCGGGTTATGGCCTGTATGACCGTGCTCTTGGTGTGATGTACATGCTTGGTGTATGGGATATGCTTGATAAGCTGGATGGAAAATAAATGAAATCATTCCTGGGGGCGGTGAAACACCGCCCCACTTTGTTTGAACGAATCGAAAAAAACTCAAATACTCTGTGGACTTTATATTTTTTTTACAAAAGAATTAGCACTCGACCGTTGACAGTGCTAACAATAAGTGTTATGTTAACACTGTGAAAGAACTTAAAACAAATTTTTACAGGAGGTCGAGTTTATGAACATCAGTAAATTTACACAGAAATCAATCCAGGCAATCAACAATCTGGAAAAAGCTGCTTACGAGTTCGGTAATCAGGAAATCGAGCAGGAACATTTACTCTATAGTTTGTTGCATCAGGAAGACAGCCTGATTTTAAAGCTGGTCGAAAAGATGGAAATTAACAAAGAGCACTTCCTGAACAGATTAGATGATTATATAGGAAAGAGAACCAAGGTATCCGGCGGTCAGCCTTACATCGGACAGTATCTGAATAAATGTCTGGTAAATGCTGAGGATGAGGCAAAGGCCATGGGAGATGAATATGTTTCCGTGGAGCATTTGTTCTTAAGTATGCTGAAAAATGAAAGCCCGTCCATGAAGGAATTTTTCCGGGAATACGGCATTACAAGGGAACGTTTCCTGCAGGCACTTTCCACCGTCAGAGGAAACCAGAGGGTTGTCAGTGATAATCCGGAAGCTACCTATGATACCTTAAATAAATATGGCTATGATCTGGTAGAGAGAGCCAGAGACCAGAAGCTTGATCCGGTCATCGGCCGTGACAGTGAAATTCGAAATGTGATTCGTATCTTATCCCGTAAGACGAAAAATAATCCGGTACTTATCGGTGAACCGGGTGTTGGTAAGACCGCAGTGGTAGAAGGTCTTGCCCAGCGAATCGTCCGGGGCGATGTGCCGGAAGGATTAAAGGATAAGAAGCTTTTTGCACTGGATATGGGTGCCCTGGTAGCAGGTGCCAAATACCGAGGTGAATTTGAGGAACGTTTAAAAGCCGTTTTGGAAGAAGTGAGAAAAAGCGATGGTCAGATCATTTTGTTCATTGATGAGCTGCATTTGATCGTAGGTGCCGGAAAGAGTGACGGTGCCATGGATGCCAGCAATATGTTAAAGCCAATGCTGGCAAGAGGCGAGCTTCACTGTATCGGTGCCACAACCCTGGATGAATACCGCCAGTATATTGAAAAGGATGCAGCCCTTGAGAGACGTTTCCAGCCGGTTATGGTAGATGAACCTACTGTGGAGGATACCATTTCCATTCTCCGTGGTCTCAAGGAACGCTATGAAGTATATCATGGTGTCAAAATCACAGACGGTGCCCTGGTAACAGCAGCAACCCTGTCCCACAGATACATTTCCGACAGATTCCTGCCGGATAAGGCCATCGACCTGGTGGATGAAGCCTGTGCTCTTATTAAGACAGAGCTTGATTCCATGCCGGCAGAGCTTGATGAGCTGCAAAGGAAGGTCATGCAGCTGGAAATTGAGGAAGCTGCATTAAAGAAAGAAACTGACAATTTAAGTAAGGAACGTCTGGAAAATCTCCAGAAGGAGTTAGCAGAGCTTCGTGATGAATTCAATGTGAAAAAAGCCCAGTGGGATAATGAAAAATCCGGTGTGGAAAAGCTATCCAAGCTCCGTGAAGATATTGAGGCCATGAATAAGGAGATTGCGCTGGCTCAGAGAAACTATGATCTGGAAAAGGCGGCAGAGCTTCAGTATGGACGTCTGCCACAGCTTCAAAAACAGTTGGAGATTGAAGAGGAAAAGATCAAGAACAATGAGATGACTCTGGTACATGAAAGTGTCACCGATGAAGAAATTGCCAAGATCATTTCCCGCTGGACCGGCATTCCGGTAGCCAAGCTGACAGAAAGTGAGCGTAATAAGACCCTTCATCTGGATGAAGAGCTTCACAAACGTGTCATTGGTCAGGAGGAAGGTGTCACCAAGGTGACAGAGGCAATCATCCGTTCCAAAGCAGGCATTAAGGATCCGGAAAAGCCGATTGGCTCCTTCCTGTT
The DNA here is from genome assembly GCA_945786935.1 of uncultured Lachnoclostridium sp. Taxonomy (GTDB): domain Bacteria; phylum Bacillota; class Clostridia; order Lachnospirales; family Lachnospiraceae; genus HGM12587. The sequence goes on along the minus strand of CALZFY010000069.1, from coordinate 7,386 downwards.
CCTTGGACCTACCGGTGTAGGTAAGACAGAGCTTGCCAAGGCTCTGGCAGAGAGTCTTTTTGATGATGAAGCCAATATGGTGCGTATCGATATGAGTGAGTATATGGAGAAGCATTCCGTATCCCGTCTCATCGGAGCGCCTCCAGGATATGTAGGCTATGAAGAAGGCGGTCAGCTTACCGAGGCAGTCCGCAGAAAACCATATTCTGTTGTCCTCTTTGATGAGATTGAGAAGGCTCATCCGGATGTGTTCAATGTGCTTTTACAGGTGCTGGACGATGGACGGATCACAGATTCCCAGGGTCGTACGGTGGATTTTAAAAACACTATTTTGATCATGACCTCTAACATTGGTTCTTCCTATCTGCTGGAAGGTATTGATGAGAAGGGTGAGATCACACCAGAAGCAGAAAGTCTTGTCATGAATGATCTGCGTGCACATTTCAGACCGGAATTTTTAAACCGTCTGGATGAAACAATTTTATTTAAACCGTTGACAAAATCCGATGTTCGTAGCATTATCAATTTGTTGCTTGCAGACTTAAATAAACGTCTTGCAGACAAGGAGCTTCATCTGGAGCTTACAGAGGAAGCAAAAGATTATATTACGGACCAGGGATACGATCCGGTTTACGGTGCAAGACCGCTGAAGCGTTATGTGCAAAAATACGTGGAGACATTGACTGCCAGAATTATTTTGCAGGGTGATGTTTCCTCCGGTGATACCATTGTCATCACGGCAGGTGAAAATGGTTTGAGTGCCAGTGTCCGTTAGAAAGAGGAAACGATGCTGCCAAACCAGCCTATGATATTACTGAGTTTTGTCAATACAAAGCTTCGGGATGAATTTGCAAGCCTGGATGCATTTTGCGATGATTTCCATGTGGATCGGGGCGAGATTGAAGAGAAGCTTGCAAGTATCGATTATGAGTATGACGAGGAACTGAATAAGTTCGTATAGCATACTATATGATAAAGAGTATTTTTGGAGCTTATCATATGGTAGAAAAAATAATCATTGATGCAGGGCATGGTGGAGAAAACCCCGGTGCTTCTTACGAGGGCCGTAAGGAGAGCGAGGATGCTCTCCGCCTTGCCATGGCTGTTGGCCGGATTCTTGCTGACGACGGGTTTGACGTGGTCTACACAAGAACAGATGATGAGACCCAGTCTGTGAGGGATAAGGCAGCCATTGCCAATGAATCCGGTGCAGATCTTTTTATCTCCATTCACAGAAATGCAGCTGCCAGGGATAACCTCTACAATGGAGTGCAGGCCCTGATCTACGGTCCGGGGGGACTTCGCCAAGAGGTGGCACAAAACATTGTAGATGAGCTGGAAACTGTTGGCTTTCAGAATCTTGGAGTGGAAAACCGGCCGGAGCTTGTGGTGCTGAACAAAACACAGATGCCGGCGGTTCTGGTGGAGGCAGGATTTATCGACAGTGATAAGGACAATGAGCTTTTTGATTCCCGTTTTCAGGAAATGGCACAGGCCATTGCAGCCGGTATTGAAAATTCCGTGGAACATCCGGAAAATAACCCTTCCCCACGCTATACCGTTCAGGTGGGAGCTTTCCGTAGTAAGATTTATGCAGATAATCTGCTGCTTCGGTTAAAGAGGCAGGGATATCCTGCAAGGATCGATGAAATGGATAACCTGTACCGTGTCAGAGTCGGAAGCTATGGGGAACTGGATCAGGCCGCCGATATGGAGCAAAGGCTGAAAAACCGGGGATACACCACCTTTTTGACCACGATGTAATTTTAACATTTTTCTTTTTAAGGGAATTTACAAATGATACATCTCCCTTTATAATAAATCTATGGTGACTGCCCGTTACTGGAACGCAGGAAACAGTAGCGGACAGTTTCTTTTTATCTTAATTTCATGGAAGTATCTTCCAAAATATCCATTTGTTTTAAGGAGTTTCTAAAATGAAAATTGCAGTAGTATGCGCAAATCCCTGGGAGACATTTTTGCCGTCCGGGTGTCAGGGAAATGCAAGATTTTTTTATCAATGGCTTTGTAACCGATCTCAGCAGTTTTGCCTTCCTTCCAGGCAGGCAAAGCAGGTGGAGCTGTATGGGACGCCGCCTGTGAGTACACCTGATACATTATTTGAAAAGGAGAATAAAAATCTGCAGATCGTATATATTGAAAGCCATCGCAGGGAAGGGATGGAATCGATCTTAAATGAGGCCGATCAGATCATGGTGGCCATGCCAAAGCTTTTGGAGGAATGTGATAAGATCTATTTGCAGCTTCTTCCATGGAAGGAAAAATGCGTCTTTTTATGGGAAGATAACGGCTGCCGTGAAGATGGGTTTTTTAAGAAGATTCAAAAGGAATATAAATTGGAGGAAACACAGATTGAGAAATTGAAAGGACTCTCATCAATCCAATGGGAGTCCTCTTAAAAATCCTTATACTGTAATACGGCTATGATTCTTCGGAATCATCAGTTTCTTCTGTTTCCTCACTTTGTGGCTCCGGAAGATAAATGTGTACCTTTTCGATACGGTTTTTGTCCACCTTTTCCACGATCAGGCGGGTACCGTTTTCTATGGTGACCTCTTCACCCTCAGAAGGAAGATGCTGCAGGGCATCGATGACAATACCGCCGATGGAATCGTAATCCTCAGATTCAATTCCCAGACCGATCATATCATTGAGATCCTCCAGCTTGCAGGAGCCCTCTACCAGATATTCACCTTCGCCAAGGAGCAGAACCTCTTCTTCTTCTGCTTCGTCGAATTCATCACGGATATCACCGACGATCTCCTCAATTAAGTCTTCTAAAGTAACAAGACCTGCCGTTGCACCGTATTCGTCTAATACAATGGCAATACTGATGGAGTTTTTACGCATTTCCACCAGAAGCTCGGAGGTGTTTTTAAACTCATAGGTAAAATAGGCTTCACGGAGAAAATCCCTTACGTGGAATTCTTCTTTTCTGTCATAAAGAAGAAGGTCCTTTACATTTAAAATACCGATGACATTATCTCTGGTTTCCTCATAAACCGGAATACGTGTGAATTTTTCTTCCCGATAGATCTCCATAAACTCTTCATAGGTGGCATCCAGTTTCAGGAAGCACATATCGACACGGGGAATCATAATATCTTTGGCCTGATGCTCTCCAAAATCAAATACATTATTGATCATTTTATGTTCTTCTGTTTCCAGAACACCGTCTTCGTGACCTGCCTCAACAATGGTACGCAAGTCTTCTTCTGTCACGGAATCATCTCGTGCATCCGGATCTACGCCCATAAGACGTAAGATACAGCCGGATAGAAAATCCAACACAAAAATCACAGGGGTAAATATAACCATCAGTGTGTAAATGGTTTTCGCATATCGAAGGGACATCTTCTCTGCCTCTAAGGAAGCCATGGTTTTCGGTGTCACCTCTCCGAAAATGAGGACCAGAATGGTCAAAACACCGGTAGCAATTCCGGCACCGGCACTTCCGAAGTAATGTGTCGCAAGGACAGTTGCCAGGGAAGAAGCGGAAATATTTACAAGGTTGTTTCCTATTAAAATTGCACTTAACAGCTTACCGGGATCATCGATCACTTTGAAAAGTGTGATGGCACGTGCATCCCCCTCATCTACCAGAGTACGGATACGGAGCCTGTTGACCGTGGTAAGTGCTGTTTCCGCAGAAGAAAAAAACGCTGATAACACTAATAAAATAATTAATACGATAAATTGTATGGCATCACTGGGACCCAAAATAAGTTCACTCCTTTTGTACTTATACTGTTTTTAGTTAATCAACCCACAATATACAATATTTTTCCTAATATTTCAAGTGACCGCATATATTAAATATGTATAAAGTATTTTCTCGTTACTGGAACGAAGTGAACAGTAATTTTTGGGGTTACCGGAGCGGAGTGAAAGTAACAGGTAAATAAAGGCGAGGGGATGTCTATGAATTATTTATTGGATCACGCAAAAAGTCTGGGGAAGATCATGCTTGCCATGTTTGTGACAACTGCAATATTGCTGTTTGTTCTGGCACTTTTTGTATGGCAGCTCCAACCGGGCGGGAAAGTGATTTCCATAGGAATCAGTGTAGTGTATGTAGTGTCCTGTCTGGTGGGCGGCTTCTTTGCAGGGAAGGTTCAGGGAACGAAAAAGTTTGTCTGGGGAATGCTGATGGGATTTTTGTATGTGATCGTGCTGCTTGGTATTACATTGATCGTAAAGAAAGGATTCCATGCCGATCTGTCCCAGTTCGTGCTGAATCTTTTGCTCTGTCTCGGTGGCGGAATGATCGGCGGAATGATTTCCTGAAATAAAAAAAGATTGCATTTCTATAGGGTTGTGTTATAATTACTACAAGTATGATTATCAGGAGGACATGAAGATGAAGCATGTAAAGACTTTGAATACACAGGTATTACAGAATACAATGAAAAAAGGCGGATGCGGAGAATGCCAGACATCTTGCCAGTCAGCATGTAAGACTTCCTGCACAGTAGGAAATCAGACTTGCGAAAACCACAAATAAGTGAGGCAATAAACTGGTAAGCAGCGACATTTTGTCGCTGCTTATCTTCGTTTCTCACATTTGATTTTTTTAGGGAGAAAGAAAAAACGATGATTCATCAGTACAAGAATAATGGATATAACATTGTAATGGATGTCAATTCAGGTTCCATTCATGTAGTGGATGACATGAGCTATGACATTATCGCAATGTATGAAGTATACACGAAAGAAGAAATTACAGATAAGCTTTCCGGTCAGTATGATCCAAAGGATATCGGGGAAGCCTGGGATGAGATCACAGAGCTAAAGGATGCCGGCAGATTATTTACCGAAGATGTTTATGAGAAATATATTGACGGCTTTGCCGACAGACCAACTGTTGTAAAGGCACTTTGTTTACATATTGCCCACGATTGTAACCTGGCATGCCGCTACTGTTTTGCGGAAGAAGGCGAATATCACGGAAGACGTGCCCTCATGAGCTATGAGGTTGGAAAGAAAGCACTGGATTTCCTTATTGCAAACTCCGGTAACAGAAGAAACCTGGAAGTAGACTTCTTTGGCGGTGAGCCACTGATGAACTGGCAGGTAGTGAAGGATCTGGTTGCCTATGGAAGAAGCCAGGAAGAAATCCATAACAAGAAATTCCGTTTTACCCTGACGACCAACGGTGTTTTGTTAAATGACGAGGTGATGGAATTTGCCAATAGGGAAATGAGCAACGTGGTTCTTAGTATCGATGGACGTAAAGATGTTCACGATTATATGCGTCCGTTCAGAAAAGGACAGGGAAGCTACGATCTCATCGTTCCAAAATTCCAGAAGCTGGCAGAGAGCAGAAATCAGACCAATTATTATGTTCGCGGAACCTTTACAAGACACAATCTGGATTTCTCCAAAGATGTACTCCATATGGCAGATCTTGGATTTAAACAGATCTCCGTGGAACCGGTTGTGGCACAGCCGGAGGAAGATTATGCCATCAGAGAAGAGGATCTTCCAAAGATTTTTGAAGAATATGACAACCTTGCCAGAGAAATGGTTGCAAGATACAAAACAGATAAGGATTTTAACTTCTTCCATTTTATGATTGATTTAACAGGAGGTCCCTGTGTTGCCAAGAGACTTTCCGGATGTGGTTCGGGAACAGAATATCTGGCAGTTACTCCGTGGGGTGATCTTTATCCTTGCCATCAGTTTGTAGGAAATGAAAAATTCCTTCTGGGAAATGTGGATGAAGGTATCGTGAAACCGGAAATTTGCCGTGAATTTAAGGCATGCAATGTTTATGCAAAAGAAAAATGTAAAAAGTGCTTTGCAAAATTCTATTGCAGTGGTGGATGTGCAGCCAATTCCTACAATTTCCATGGCTCTATTATGGATGCCTATGATATTGGATGTGACTTACAGAGAAAACGTGTGGAATGTGCCATCATGATCAAGGCAGCAACAGCTGACAAATAAAATAAAGTGACGGGCATGTGGCTTTTGGCTCCATGCCCTTTTTGGTTTTGTATTTATGAAAAAATGGTTTGTATCTGCAAAAAAAGCAGATTTTCAGGAAATAGGAAAGAAATTTCATATTACGCCCATGACAGCCCGTATTATCAGGAATCGGGATGTCATTGGAGACGAGCAGATCCGCAAATATCTTTACGGTACAGTGGATGATCTGTATTCACCATGGTTACTCTCTGGCATGAGGGAGGCAATCAATCTTCTTCGAAGTGCCATAGAAGCCGGAAAAAAGATTCGGATCATCGGTGATTATGATATTGACGGTGTGTGTTCTACCTACATTTTGCTGACAGGTCTTAAAAGAGCAGGAGCAAATGTAGATACTGTGATTCCGGACCGGATCAAGGATGGCTATGGTATCAACGAGCAGCTTATTGATCAGGCAAATCGGGATGGTGTGGACTTCATCGTCACCTGTGACAACGGTATCAGTGCCAGTGAGCAGATCGCTTACGCCAATACACTGGGCATGAAGGTGCTGGTGACAGATCATCATGAGGTACCTTTTGTGGAACTGGATGGAGCCAGACAGGAGAAGCTTCCTCCGGCAGAGGTGGTCATTAACCCGAAGCAGGAGAGATGTACCTACCCATGGAAAGGTTTGTGTGGAGGAGTCGTTGCATGGAAGCTGGTAGATGCCTTGTATGAGGACTGGTGCATTGCAAGGGAAGAAGCTTACAAGCTTCTGGAATTTGCAGCCATTGCCACGGTTGGAGATATTATGGAGCTTCAGGATGAAAACAGGATCATTGTGAAAGAGGGGCTGAAAAGGATTCAGCATACAAAAAATCTGGGACTTCAGTCTTTAATTCAGGTCAACGGACTGGATCAGGATGCCATCAGTGCCTATCACATTGGCTTCGTTTTAGGCCCCTGTATCAATGCAGGGGGACGCTTAGACACTGCCAAACGTGCACTGGAGCTGTTTGCCAGTGGCGATAAGGCGACGGCAGACCGTCTGGCGGGGGATCTGAAGGCTTTAAATGACAGCCGTAAGGAGCTGACAGCGGAAGGTGTGGAGGAAGCCATCCGGCAGGTATTGGAAACAGGCAGGCGAAGTGAAAAGGTACTGGTGATCTATCTTCCTGACTGTCACGAAAGTATTGCAGGGATCATTGCAGGGAAGGTAAAGGAACGTTTTTACCGTCCTACGATAGTGCTGACCGATGCCGAAGAAGGAATCAAGGGCTCCGGCCGTTCCATTCCGGGCTATCATATGTTTGAGGAGCTGTGCAAGGTCAGTGACCTGCTGACAAAATTTGGCGGCCACCCCATGGCGGCAGGAATGTCTTTGCCGAAGGAAAATTTACAGAAGCTTCGAAAAGAGCTGAATGCAAACTGTACCTTAACAGACGAGGATAT
>CALZFY010000068.1:0-11623 GCA_945786935.1 uncultured Lachnoclostridium sp. | reverse complement strand
TTTTAATTCATGGCTCAGTTTTTAGTTCAGATGCTGTTCCGTGAATAATTCAGGTAAAATATTTGTGTGGCAGCTTCCGGATATGGGAAAAATCGGTGCAGGATTTGATTCACAAATAAGATAAATTGAAAACAAAATTTTGAGGAGAATGATGTGATGAAAACAGGACAAATGAGAAACAGCCTGCTGCTGCTTTTAACAGCATTTATCTGGGGTGTGGCTTTTGTGGCCCAGAGTGTAGGCGGAGATGCAGTAGGAAGCTTTACTTTTAATGGTGTAAGATGTTTGATCGGCAGTGTGGTACTGCTTCCGGTGATCTATTTTTTAGATAGACAGAAAAAAAAGGAGCCTGGAGAAGAAAAATTTCCGGCCGGGAAGGGAGATCGAAAGACCCTTTTGACGGGCGGAATCTGCTGCGGTATCATGCTTTGCATTGCCAGCAATTTTCAGCAGTTTGGTATTTCCTTTACGACGGTAGGAAAGGCCGGATTTATCACTGCCATGTACATTCTGATCGTACCGGTTCTTGGGCTTTTTATGAAAAAGAAAGTGGGAGTCAAAGTATGGGCAGGCGTTGTCCTTGCTACCATCGGTCTTTATATGCTTTGCATGACCAGTGAAAAACTGACACTGTCCAAAGGCGATTTTCTGGTGCTGATCTGCGCCGGATTTTTCTCGTTACATATTTTGATCATAGATTATTTTTCTCCAAAGGTAGACGGGGTTCGCATGAGCTGTATCCAGTTTTTTGTGTGCGGCATCATTTCCATGATCGGTGCATTTTTATTCGAATCTCCTGACCTTGGAGCAATTATATCAGGCTGGCTTCCGATTCTTTATGCAGGTGTTTTATCCTGTGGTGTAGCCTATACCTTACAGATCGTGGGCCAGAAAAATATGGATCCCACAGTGGCCTCTTTGATCCTTAGTCTGGAAAGTGTATTTTCTGTGCTGGCAGGCTGGGTCATCTTACATCAGACCTTAAGTGTCCGGGAACTGTCAGGGTGTGTGCTGATGTTTTTGGCCATTATTCTGGCACAGCTGCCGGAGAAAAATTGAGCTTTTTGCTTAAAAATATCTGAAAGAATGCATTGTATTTTAGTAAAAATTAGAGTATGATGAAAGAAATATATCTGTTCAGAATCCGAAAGTAAAAAGCCTGGGAACAGATACAAATATAACATGGGGGAAAGTTCAATGAAAAAGATCTTATTCGCGACATCTGAATGCGTACCGTTTGTGAAGACCGGTGGACTTGCTGACGTAGCAGGAGCTCTTCCGAAGGCTTTAAATAAAGACGAATTTGACGTACGTGTAATCCTGCCAAACTATCTTTGCATTCCTGCCAAATATCGAAATGAATTTGAATATTTAGGACATTTCTATTTGGGAATGGGTGGTAAATTTGCAGATACCCACTGTGGTGTCATGCGTTATGTATTAGACGGAATCACCTATTACTTTATTGATAACCTGTACTATTTTGGCGGTGAAAAGCCATATGGTGATATCAGAGGAGACGTGGAAAAATTCACCTTCTTCTCCAAGGCAGTGTTATCTGTATTAAGAACCATCGACTTTAGACCGGACCTGATTCACTGTCACGACTGGCAGACAGGTTTTATCCCGGTATATTTAAAGAATCAGTTTGCAGCTGATCCATATTACCACAACATTAAGACGGTATTCACCATTCACAATCTGAAATTCCAGGGTATCTGGGATGTGAAGACCATGAAGGAGATCAGCGGTTTTGGCGATTACCTCTTTACACCGGATAAGCTGGAGTACAAAAGAGATGCCAATATGTTAAAGGGTGGTCTTACCTACGCTGATTACATTACCACTGTATCCGAGACCTACGCACAGGAAATCCAGACTATGGAATACGGCGAAGGTATGGAAGGTCTTTTACAGGCACGCCACTTTGATCTGTGCGGTATTGTAAACGGTATTGACTATAATGTTTATAATCCGGAGACAGACAAGAGCCTCTATGTAAATTACAATGCGAAAAACTGGCGCGAGAAGAAAGTGGAAAACAAGCTGAGACTTCAAAAGGATCTGGGACTTCCGGTGGACAAGGATAAATACATGATCGGACTTGTATCCCGTCTTACCGACCAGAAGGGTCTGGACCTTATTAACGCAGTGATGGAAGGCATCGTAGATGACCATACACAGCTGGTAGTCATCGGTACCGGTGAGGGGCGTTATGAAAATATGTTCCGTCACTATGCATGGATCAAGCCGGGACAGGTATCAGCCAATATCTGTTATTCCAATGACCTTGCCCAGAAGCTCTATGCAGCAGCGGATGCATTCTTAATGCCATCCAGATTTGAGCCATGCGGACTGACCCAGTTGATTTCCTTCCGCTATGGTACCGTGCCGATCGTTCGTGAAACCGGTGGACTGAAAGATACAGTCGTTCCGTATAATGAATATGAAAATACAGGTGATGGATTCTCCTTCAGAGATTACAACGCAGGGGATATGTTAAATGTCATCAACTACTCCAAGAGAGTGTACTTTGACCAGAGAGAACAGTGGAATCAGATGGTTGACAGAGGTATGGCAAAGGATTACTCCTGGAAGGTATCTTCAGAAAAATATGCAGGAATCTATCGCTGGTTAATTGGATGGTAGAATTTATAAATCAAAAAAGAGCTTGTAACCACAGGCTCTTTTTTTCGTAGAAAAGGTTATGTAACAGAATGTTTTTTGGAAAGAGAAGGGAAACAATCTGTTGATATTAAGAAAGAGGCAATAAGATCCTGACGGTGGTACCTGCTCCTTCCACAGAGTGGATGGATAGCTTTCCATGGTGAGATTCCACGATCTTTTTCACGATGGGAAGACCAAGACCTGTGCCGTAGGATTTTGTTGTGTGAAAGGGTTCAAAAATTTTGGAGAGCTGACATTTTGGAATACCGCAGCCTTCATCGATCACAGACAGAGAAAGATAGTGTTCATCTGCCGAGATCTTTAGAGTGATCCCCTTTCCCGGCGGCGTGCTTTCCGCAGCATTTTTTAAAAGATTTATCACTGCTTGACGAAGCTTTACCTCATCACCATAAAAGTCCAGGTCATCGATGGAGGACTCATAGGTAAGGGGTGTGCCTGTCTCCATTAAAAAAGCGGCAGTGGACTCTAAAAGATCCTCTGTAAAGTCAAATAAATTGATCAGTTTGGGAGAAATGAGGTCGCCCTTTTGGAAGGAGGAGAGCTCATCAATGAGACGGCGAAGAGCCGCTATATCTTCCATGGTCTGATCCCAGAAACGAAAGCTATGCACTTCCGGGTGATCGCTTTCGATCAGCTGCAGGGAGCTTATAATAAGAGCCAGAGGATTTTTAATTTCATGAAACATTTTTGAGAGCTCAAGAGAGTCCTCTTTTGTAGGAATACATTCAGACATTGCAGTCACCTCTGTAGAAATCCTAGCATTATCCTACAGAATCTGACAAGAAAAATCGTACGACAAATTTCGACATAAAAAAGGAGAGAGAAAAAATGAGAGATGAAAACTGTATTTTTTGTAAGATCATAAACGGAGATATCCCGTCCGCAAAAGTGTATGAGGATGAGAATTTTGTAATCATGCTGGACATCGGACCGGCCACCTTCGGGCATGTGCTGATCCTTCCAAAAGAGCATTATGCAAATCTGTTTGAAATGCCCGAAGAGCTTCTTGCAAAAGCCGTGAAGCTTGCAAAGAGCTTTGGAGAAAAGCTTGTGAAGGCACTTCATGCAGACGGAATGAACGTGGTGCAAAATAACGGTCTTGCAGCAGGTCAGACAGTGTTTCATTTTCATATGCACCTGATTCCACGCTATGAGGGAGATTCTGTGGGAGAGCTTTGGACACCGGGTTCCTTAACAGAGGAAGACCGTGAAGAGATTATTAATAAATTAAGATCATAATAAAAGAGACGAAAGATGAATCAAATACTGGAAAGATTTAATAGCTACGTAAACCGTTATCAGAAACTGATCATGGTCAATGCGGAAAAATTTGTGGATCATCAGACAGCAGAGGATGTGTCACAGGATACCTTTTTAAAGATGCTCCAGCATATGGAATATCTGGATGAATCCACGGTCAAACAGTGGCTGATTGTTGTATCTGGAAATATTGCAAAGGATTACCTGAAAAAAATGGGCAGAACAGAGCTTCATACCATGAATACTCTGGAGCAGGAAATGCTTAATAATCATCAGGGTGATTCTGCAGAGACGTGCTTTGAACAGGAGGAAAAAAGAAAGGCAGCCAACCGGTTACTGGAGACTGCCTGTCAGCTTCTCTATGAGAAGAATCCTGTCTGGTGTTTTGTGCTCATTGACTGCGGTATTCTGGGACTTAAAAGTTCTGAGATCGCAAAAGCACTGCATCTTACCACGGGAAATGTGGATGTGATCCGTTCCCGGGCAAGAAAGTATCTCAAAAAACATCTGGGAAAGGATTTTTCAGACATTCTTTAAGCAGTCAGTTCTTCCAACAGGGAGATGATGGTGTCGATGGCATTGCCCATAGGGCTTTTTTCCATGGCACTGATATACTGTTCCTTTTTATCCCAAAGGGAAAGAAGTGCATCGTAGAGACTGTCTCCATTTAATGCTTCTTCCTCAAGGACAGCAGAAAAACCCTGCTTTTCAAAGGAGCGTGCATTTAAGATCTGGTCGCCTCTGCTTGCAGCGGCAGATAAAGGAATTAAAAGTGCAGGTTTTCGAAGTGCTAAAAATTCACAGATGGAATTTGCTCCTGCACGGGAAATGACAATGTCAGACAGTGCAAAGAGATCCTTTAATTCCCTGTCAATGTACTCATACTGTACATAGCCGTCCATGGCCGTTAAGGTCTGGTCAAGCTTGCCCTTACCGCAAAGATGAATGACATCAAATTTCTTTAAAAGCTTGGGCAAAATGCTTCGAACTGCTTCATTGACGATGACGGAACCTAAAGAGCCGCCGATGATCAAAAGCACAGGCTTTTTCCCGGAAAGACCGGTAAAATGAAGAGCCTTGCCCTTATCACCGCTCAGCAGCTCCTTACGGATGGGAGAACCGGAAAGCACGGCCTTTTCCTTTGGAAGGTGACTTAAGGTTTCCGGAAAGTTACAGCATACATAAGAAGCGGCAGGAATGGACAGCTTATTGGCAAGACCCGGCGTCATATCAGATTCATGGATGACTACCGGAATGTGCTGTTTTTTGGCAGCCAAAACTACCGGGACAGAGACAAATCCACCCTTGGAAAATACAACATCAGGTTTTAACTTCTTAAGAAGTTTGGAGGCTTCAAAAAAGCCTTTCATGACATTGATAGGATCTGAGAAGTTTTTCAGATCAAAATAACGGCGAAGCTTGCCGGAGGAAATTCCGTAATATGGAATATGGCAGCCTTCCATCAATGTTTTTTCGATTCCCTGATAGGAACCGATATAGTGAACATCATAGCCAAGCTCCTGTAATCTTGGCAGCAATGCAATATTTGGGGTCACATGGCCGGCTGTACCGCCGCCTGTTAAGACAATTCGTTTCATAAGATCCTCCCTGATAGTTATGGATTGTAATTGTGTGATTACCAATATTATTATACGCAAAAAAAGAAAAGTCAACTAAACATAAAAAAGGAAAAATTATGAAGTATCAGGAATTTTATGACCTTGCCGATGAAATGGAAAAAGCATGTGGTGACTGGGAAAATACCGAAGGGATGTCAGAGCATGCTTTAAAGGAACTGATGGCGAAGGCAGAGGCCATGGAAAGAGAAAAGAGAAAGAAAACAAGGCATTTCCGATTAAAGAAACGTTATATCGTGGTGCTGGCAGCCGTCCTGTCCATGCTCTTTGGCAGTGCTGTGGTGGGTGACCGGGCGTGGATTTCGGACAGTAATGATCTGGAAAGGGAGACGGAGGTGACCACGAAGGTAGATACCGATGAGAAGGAGGATATTCTGAGAGAAGAAGAGGAGATTTACCGGGAGATTGGAGAAAAGTTGGGGATTGTGCCTATGAGAACAGCAGGTATGCCGGAAGGGGTTGTGCTGGACAGCTATGTTATTATAGAAGATACTGGTTGGGCAAATATAAATTATTTGTATGATGGTAATCTGATTTGTATTCAGATGGCAAAGAGAAATAAAGAATCTTCCAGCAATATACAATGGGATGGAAATTCTAGAAAATTAGATAATATTTCAAATCTACATGGATTTACAGAGAATATAGAAGCCTATTGCATTGATGAAGAGCATCATAATTACACTGCTAATATTACTTTTGGAAATGGATATTATAGTATTTTAGGGTGTTTTATGGATGAAAATGAGTTTTTAGAAATTTTAAATGGGATTTATTTTAAAAGTCTGTAAGGTTTTTGTTTCTCAATCGTATTTATAGTGTAAGTACTTATAAATACGAAAGAAAGGAGAGAAAGCCAATGAAAAGATTATTGAGTTTGCTACTTAGTATGGCACTGCTTTTAGGATGTTTTCAGATGAATGCCTTTGCACAGGAAACAACCTATCCAAAGGTAAGCCATACCTATACCGCTAACGAAGATTTTGCAAGTGATGATTGGCAGGTAGACCTTCGTGGTGCATATCTTGCAAGTGGAGCTTCATCCATTACAAGAGAAGATGGCAGTCATGTGAATATTTCTGGTAACACCAATGCAACCAGAACCATTGACACAGTGCGACTGACCTTGTATTTGGAGCGTTCTAAATCCTATGCAACAGGATATGGCACTTATAAGACCTATTCCTACTCAGCAAACAATGTATATCAGCTTGCAAAAGGAATTTCAAATATTCCTGTGGATGGTGGTTATTATTACAGAGTTTTAGCAGTCCACTCTGTAACCCATAACGGTACTACAGAATGCACAGACAGTGTTACCAACCCGATTTATTTCCCATAGGGTCTTAAGGTAACCAAAACAATTCATTTGATGTTCTAAGTCATGACAGAACAGCATCAAAAACCAGCGTACTGGGGGTACAGTACATTCATCGCATTCTGCGATGACGCAGCAGGCCCAAAGATTTCTTCCCAAAAATCGAAGGGTCAAACAGAATTTTTATCAAAAACAAAAAAGTTGGAAAAGCAAACATCCAACAAAAAGTGAAACCAATTAATAATTAACAAAACTTTTAGGAACTATCGATTAGTTCCCCCTTAACAAAGGGTAAAAGCAGAACTCATTTCCGTATTAATCCAAATTATGCTTTGATAAAAGAAACATAAGTATTAACAGGTTCGGGGCGGGGCTTTATAAGCTCCGCCTTTTCATGTCAAGAAAAAGTATGCTCTTCTTACCATCTATTGTTTGCAGAAAGTGACAAAATCCTTTATAATCAGTAGTTGTTCGGAGTCAGGCAAAATATCAGGAAACAGGCGTAAAGTATAAGGCATTTAGGAGACTGGCTCTAAAACATGATGACAAAGTGAAGGAGAGATCAGATGGCAGTAATTGGTATTATCGGCGCAATGGAAGAGGAAGTTGCAGCCTTAAAAAACAAGATGCAGATCAGCGGAGTCTTAAAAAAGGCTTCCATGGAATTTTATAAAGGAACTTTGCAGGGAAAACCAGTGGTGGTCGTTCGAAGCGGGATCGGAAAGGTGAATGCAGGACTTTGTACCCAGATCCTGGTGGATGTATTTGATGTGAAGATGGTGATCAACACAGGAATTGCAGGATCCTTGGATGCAAAAATTGATATCGGGGATATTGTGATCTCCACAGAAGCCCTGCAGCATGATATGGATGCCACCCAGTTTGGTTATCCTTTGGGACAGATTCCAAGAATGGAGACCTTCGCCTTCCCGGCAGATGAGACCATGGTGAAAGTGGCAAAAGAAGCTTGTGAAAAGGTGAATCCGGAAATTCATGCATTTACCGGAAGGATCGTGACCGGAGATCAGTTTGTGGCAAGCAGTGAGATAAAGGATCGCATTAAGGAAAACTTTGACGGACTTTGCACTGAGATGGAAGGTGCAGCCATTGCACAGGCAGCCTGGTTAAATAAGGTACCATTCGTGATCATCCGTGCCATTTCCGACAAGGCAGACAATAGTGCTGAAATGGATTACCCAACCTTTGAGAAACAGGCAATCTTACACAGTGTACGACTCACCGAGGAAATGATTCGCAAACTGTAAAATTTGACGAAAGACAGCGACATATTTTTCATTTCAAAAAAGCCTCTTTACGGTATGATGTGGACAAACATTGTACGGTAAGGGGGCTTTTTTATGTTGGAACAGATGATACAGATGAAGGATCTGGTGGGATATTTCATAGCGGCGGAGCTTTTCTTTTTACTGCTGCTGTCACTTCGCACCAACGGTCTTTTAAAGAAAACGCTGCGGCTTCGAAGCCAGAAAAAAGAGCAGTTAAATAAGCTGAAAGATGAAGTAAAAAAGGGAAGCTCAGACATTCCCGTGGTGAAATTTGAAAAGCCAAAACCTCAGGTAAAAACAGAAAAGGCGGTGAGAAATCAGGGGAGTGTAGATCCTAAGGAAATGGCGGTTTTACAGGAAATGATGAGTGAATTTTTCGGTTAAAAGTTGCATAAACATTCGTTTGAGGTTATAATCATCTTCATAGAACTACTGTAAGTAAGAGGACAAAACATTTGCCCTTACGATCTAATAAAATCTATGGAGGATTATCACATGGTAAATTGGAAGAACTTAGATACACTTTCATCCTATGAAGCACTTGCAAAAGTAGAAAAGGTAAAGCTTGCACAGGTGATGTCAGGAGAAGAGGGTGCAAAGCGTGTAAAAGCGTACAGCGTTCCTATGGCTGAGGGTATGGTATATAACTATGCTGCAAAGCAGGTGGACGACTGCGTATTAGAAGCAATGGCAGCTCTTGCGAAGGAAGCAGAGCTTACAGAAAAATTCAAAGAGCTTTACAATGGTGCAGTGATCAACACAGGAGAAAAGCGTCTTGTACTTCATCAGCTGACCCGTGGACAGTTAGGAGACGCAGTGGTAGCTGACGGCGTAGACAAGCGTGCATTTTATGTAGAACAGCAGACAAAGATCGCTGAATTTGCAAATAAGGTACATGCTGGGGAAATCACCAATGCAGACGGAGAAAAATTTACAACCGTTGTACAGATCGGTATCGGCGGAAGTGATTTAGGTCCCCGTGCTATTTATCTTGCACTGGAAAACTGGGCAAAACAGAATGGCACCCACAAGATGGAAGCAAAATTCATCAGCAATGTAGACCCTGATGATGCTGCAGCAGTTTTAAATTCTATTGATGTGGCACATTCTCTGTTCGTACTGGTATCCAAATCCGGTACAACATTGGAAACTTTGACCAATGAATCCTTTGTAAAGGATGCTCTCAAAAATGCAGGACTGGATGCTTCCAAACATATGGTAGCAGTTACCAGTGAAACCTCACCACTGGCTAAGAGTGATGACTATCTGGCAGCATTTTTCATGGATGACTATATCGGAGGACGTTTCTCCTCTACCTCTGCAGTAGGCGGTGCCGTATTATCTCTGGCATTCGGACCGGAAGTATTTGCACAGTTCTTAGACGGTGCAGCAGCAGAAGACAAGCTTGCGAAAAATGAAAACTTACTGGAAAACCCTGCAATGCTGGATGCTATCATCGGCATGTATGAGAGAAATGTATTAGGCTACGGATGCACAGCAGTGCTGCCATATTCCCAGGCACTGAGCCGTTTCCCTGCACATTTACAGCAGGCAGATATGGAATCCAATGGTAAATCCGTAAACCGTTTCGGAGAACCGGTTAGCTATGTCACAGGACCGGTACTTTTTGGTGAACCGGGAACCAACGGACAGCATTCCTTCTATCAGCTTCTCCATCAGGGAACAGACATCGTGCCATTACAGTTCATCGGATTTAAGAACAACCAGTGCGGCAGCGATGTGGTGATTCAGGGAAGCACAAGCCAGCAGAAGCTTTGCGCCAACGTGGTGGCTCAGATTGTGGCATTTGCCTGTGGTAAGGATGACGAAGACAAGAATAAGAAATTTGAAGGCGGACGTCCATCCAGCATCATCATCGGTGATCAGTTAACACCGGCTTCCATGGGAGCACTTCTTTCTCACTTTGAAAACAAGATCATGTTCCAGGGCTTCTTATGGAATGTCAACAGCTTCGACCAGGAAGGTGTACAGCTTGGTAAGGTACTTGCAAAACGCGTACTTGCACATGAAACAGATGGAGCATTAAAAGAGTACAGCGATTTATTAAATATCTAATTCGTGTAATTGTTTAGAGCCGGGCAAAATTTCATAAGATCATGCAAAGCGCTATGGAGATTGTCTTTGAAAGCTTCGTGATTTTTCTTTGTCGGGTTAGACATCAAAAGTAAACTTAAGCGGAATAATATGGGGAATTTTCCCTGTATTGTTCCGCTGTTTTATGTGATAAGGGCAATCATGATACACTGTAAAAACGTATGGTGGTTTTGACAGATATACACTATAAAAACTTAATTCGGTATGATAGAATGTTGTAAACATAGAAATAACATATGGAAATCCTTAGAGAATAAAGCTTTTCCTAATGATTTTTGGGAGGAAGAAACTTATGAAAATCAGTATCTTAGAGCGGGACAGCCTGGGACTGGACGTGGATATGTCGGAAATCGAGAAGCTGGGCGAGGTGAGTGTATACGGAGCTACCACCGTGGAAAATGCTGGGGAGCATATTGGGGATGCGGATATCATTATCGCTAATAAACTGCCGTTAAATGAGAATACGTTAAAAGATGCAGTGAATTTGAAATTTGTGGCCCAGACAGCCACAGGAACCAACAATGTGGATTTTCACTATACCAATGCAAAGGGTATCAGCGTAGCCAATGTACCAAGCTATTCAACTGACTCTGTGGCACAGCATACTTTTGCCATGCTGTTTTATCTGGTAGAGAAATTAAGATATTTCGATGATTATGTGAAGAATGGCACCTACAGCAAAAGCAACTGCTTTTCCTGTGTGGATATGATCTATCCGGAGATTGCAGGAAAGACCTGGGGAATCATTGGCATGGGAGCCATCGGAAGAAAGGTGGCACAGATCGCCACAGCCTTTGGATGTAGGGTCATCTGCTATTCTGCTTCGGGAAAAACCTATGAGACTTCCTATGAACAGGTGAGTTTTGATGCACTTTTAAGTGAAGCGGATATCTTAACGGTTCATGCCCCTTTAAATGAATTTACCAGAGGGATGATGAACTATGAAGCATTTTCAAAAATGAAACGAAGTGCTTACTTTATCAATGTGGGAAGAGGCCCGATCGTGGTAGAAGAAGATCTTGTGAAGGCTCTGGAAGAAGGTTTGATCCGTGCAGCAGGTCTTGATGTATTATGTGTGGAACCGCTGCCCATCACAAGCCCCCTGTTAAAAATCCAGGACAGCCAGAAGCTTCTCATTACCCCACATACCGCGTGGGCTACTTCGGAAGCAAGACAGCGCTGCGTGGATGAGGTGACAGAGAATATTAAGGCATTCTTACACGGAGAGTCGAGAAATATAGTCATAGGATAAGTGTATGGAAACATGAAACTGTTCAGAGCCAACCTCCAAAATGCTTTGCATTTCGTCGGTGTGGCGT
>CALZFY010000067.1:0-11683 GCA_945786935.1 uncultured Lachnoclostridium sp. | reverse complement strand
CTTAAAATCCTGCGGGACTTACCTCCCGTACCGGTTCGATTCCGGTCGCCGGCATGAATAATTTGCAGGAGAAATGTTGAGATATCAGCATTTCTCTTATTTTTTATTACAAAGGAGAAAGATTATGTGGTTTGTATTTGCGTTATTGTCTGCAGTTTTTGCAGCACTGACTTCAATTCTGGCAAAGATCGGAATTGATGGAGTAAATTCCAATTTGGCAACAGCCATCAGAACTGTGGTAGTCGTGGTGATGGCGTGGGGAATGGTTTTCTTAACCAATGCACAGAGCGGACTTTCTGAAATCAGTAGAAAAAGCTGGCTGTTTTTGATTCTTTCAGGGCTTGCAACCGGAGCATCATGGCTTTGTTATTACAGAGCATTGCAGATTGGAGAGGCATCCAAGGTAGTTCCTGTGGATAAGCTAAGTGTTGTCATTACTCTGGTTTTGGCATATCTGTTTTTGCATGAACAGTTTACAATGAAATCTGTGATTGGATGTATTTTGATTGGTGCGGGAACCTTATTTATGGTTCTGTGATGTATATTGTAAAAACTATGCAGAATTTGCTTCGCAAATGGATTTTCTGTCATAAAATAATATGAATGAAATTATTTGGTGATTTTATGCTCATTTATATTGTAAAATCCGGTGATACCGTAAATTCAATTGCGGAAAACTATGGTATCTCTTCGGAATCTGTGATTTATAACAATCAGCTGCCTGCCCCTTATAGTCTTACTATAGGGCAGGCACTTCTATTATCTGCAGAAACAGGAATCGGAGAGGAGGGTGAGATTCTGGTTCCATCAGATCCTGACAGTCGTTTCATTTCCGTGGGAGGGTATGCCTATCCTTTTATCAGCCGTTACGTTTTGGAGCAGACACTTCCCTATCTTACAGATCTATTGATTTTTTCCTATGGATTTACATCAGATGGAATGCTGATTCCGCCTGTTTTGGATGATAGCTGGATGATCAGTCTTTCCAGGCAGTACGGGGTAGCTCCTATACTTACATTAACTCCTTTTGGTCCGGATGGTCAGTTTAATAACCGTCTCATTTCTTCTGTGGTCAATGATTTGGCCGCCAGGGAAACCCTGAAAAATGAGATCATCGATCAGATGAGAGAAAGAGGCTTTGAAGGACTTGATATTGATTTTGAATATATTCTGGCTAAGGACCGACAGGCCTTTGTAGACTTTGTGGCTTATATGCGGGAAGCGGTAAATGCTTTAGGTTATCCCGTGTCGGTAGCACTGGCACCGAAATCTTCCGCGGATCAAAAAGGGCTTCTATATGAGGGGAAGGATTATGAAGCCCTTGGAAGAACGGCTGACTATGTCCTGTTAATGACCTATGAATGGGGTTATACCTATGGTCCGCCCATGGCTGTGGCACCTCTTAACAAGGTAAGACAGGTGGTGGAATATGCTTTGACGGAAATTCCGGCAGAGAAGATCAATTTGGGAATCCCAAACTATGGATACGACTGGACGCTGCCCTTTGTCCGTGGAACTACAAGGGCAGAGACGTTGGGAAATATTCAGGCCGTACAGCGTGCCATTTCCTTTGGAGCACCCATTGAATATGATGAAACAGCTCAGGCACCTTTTTACCATTATATTTCAGATGGCATGGAGCATGAGGTATGGTTTGAGGATGTCCGCAGTATGAATGCGACCTTTGATCTGATTGAAGAATATCAATTAAGAGGAGCAGGCTACTGGAATATTATGCAGCTGTTTCGGGCAAACTGGCTTCTATTAAACGAGCGGTTTTCATTGAAGAGGATTTATGATACTATGTAACTGTTAAGAAGTTACTATTCTGCGAAGGTTTTCAAAAGAAAATCCGGAATTGAACCGATACGATATTGTTGTCCGAATGGATTATGAAATTCGGGGCAATCTATACTAAAGGAGAAGATCATGAATATTTTTGATATTGTAGGACCGGTCATGGTAGGTCCGTCCAGTTCCCATACGGCAGGTGCAGTACGCATTGGATATGTTGCACGAAAGCTTTTAGGAGAGCCGGTAAAATCGGTTCAGATTCTGTTATATGGAAGCTTTCTGGCGACGGGACAGGGACATGGTACAGACCGTGCACTGATTGCCGGGCTTTTGGGCATGCAGCCGGATGACGAGAGGATTCCCTTCAGCTTCGAGGAAGCAAAAAAGGCAGGCATGGAATATGTTTTTGGAGAAGCGAATTTAAAGGAAGCCCATCCAAACAGCGTGGTTTTAAAGATGACTGGGGTATCGGGAAAGAAGCTTGAGATTCTGGGAGCGTCCCTGGGCGGAGGCCGCATGAAGATTTGTAAGATCGATGGCTATGAGGCAAATTTCTGTGCGGAATACCCGACTCTTATTATTCAGAATTTAGATCAGCCCGGATGTGTAGCAAAGGTTACCACCATGTTAAGTGACCTTGGAATCAACATTGCAACTCTGCAGCTTTATAGAGACAGCCGTGGCGGCGATGCAGTGATGGTAGTGGAATGTGACAGAGAGGTGCCAAATGGATCCGTAAGCTGGTTAGAAGACCAGGCAGGGATAGAACGTGTAACCTATTATAGTATGAAATAGCAGGAGAATAAAATGGTATACAAATCCTTAAATGAAATATGTGAGATTGCGAAAGAGGCAGGTATTCCTTTTTGGAAGGTGATCCAGAGAGATGACTGTACGGAAAGAAATGTGGAGGAATCGGAATCCTTTGAACAGATGAGAGCCATGTACCATGCAATGAAGCATGCGGACGAAGCTTACACCGGTACGAGAAAATCTACCAGTGGTATGGTGGGAGGAGATGGAAAACGTCTGGAAGCTTATGTGGCCTCAGGAAAGGCTATGAGCGGCTCCTTCGTGGGAAAGGTTATGGAGAGGGCAGTGAAAATGGGAGAATCCAATGCCTGTATGAGAAGGATCGTGGCAGCGCCTACGGCAGGTTCCTGCGGTGTGTTACCGGCAGTTCTTTTAACCTATGAAGACCAGATCAACAAGGATGAAGACAGAATTGTGGAAGCGCTGTATACAGCCGCGGGAATCGGTCAGGTCATTGCCCATAGGGCTTCTATTTCAGGAGCCTTTGGAGGCTGTCAGGCGGAAATCGGTTCTGCCAGTGCCATGGCAGCAGGCGCCCTTGTTTACCTGCAGGGTGGAACCAACGAAGAAATCTGCAGTGGTGTGGCAGTTTCCTTAAAGGCACTTTTGGGACTTACCTGTGATCCTATCGGAGGACTTGTGGAAGTACCCTGTGTAAAGAGAAATGTCATTGGTGCCGTCAATGCGGTAACTGCCGCAGATATGGTGATGGCGGGGGTATCCAGCGTGATTCCGGCGGACGAGGTGATCGATGTCATGGGAGAGATTGGCAGGGATATGCCAAGAAAATATAAAGAGACTGCCGAGGGCGGTCTTGCAGTGACACCTACAGCATTAAAAATCACAAAGAATCTGCCACATTCATAAAGTTACGACCTATACCGTTTCGATAACTTCATAGATATCTGAAAATGCACCTTTGGGTGCATTTTTATTTAGGACAATAGAAAGTTCACAGAGTATAATTTCTTTTATTTACGAAAAACTAAAAATATGCTACATTAAAGCGGTGAAGTGAAGGCTCCGGGATAATAACACCCGGTAAGCGAAATGAGGGGAGAAATTATGTTAGGAACGATCGTAAATACGGGAACCATTTTAACCGGAAGTATCATTGGAAGCATTATCAAAAAAGGAATTAAGGAAGAGTACCAGGGAGCTCTTTTTAATGCCATGGGACTGGCAGCCACAGGACTTGGGATCAATGCGGTAGTACAGAACATGCCAAAGAGCAATTACCCGGTACTTTTTATCATCAGTCTTGCAGCGGGAAGCCTTTTAGGAACGATTCTTGACCTGGATGGAAAATTTCAGAGGATGTCCGCTAAGTTTTCCTTTGGTAAATTGGGTGAAGGGCTTTCTACCGGTATTTTATTATACTGTATCGGAACGCTGTCCATTTTAGGACCGGTAAACAGTGCCCTGTATGGAGATCATACCTATCTATTTACCAATGCCACATTGGATCTGGTAACCTCAGCAGTCCTTGCATCCACCTATGGCATTGGCATGACATTGGCAGCACCGGTATTGTTTTTATGGCAGGGAGCCATTTACTGTCTGGCTCTAATGCTTGGTAACTTTATGACAGCAGATATGATGACAGAGGTCTCCATTGTAGGAGGTTTTTTGATCGCAAGCTCCGGTCTTTCTATTTTAGGAATCAAAAATTGTAAGACCTTAAATATGCTGCCATGCCTTCTGGTACCGGTTTTATGGTTTATAATCATTTCTCACTGGCTTTGAAGCCATTCTTTAAAGTAGACCTCCAAAAGCTCAAAGGGAGCCGGTCCGGAGGATAAGATAAATTCATGAAATTCTTTCAGATCAAAATCACTTCCCAGGCAGCCTTTTGCCTGGGATTTTAAATTACATATTTCCAGATATCCCAGATAATATTTTAAATAATTTGCAGGCTGCTGCTTTACAAGCAAAAACATCTGATGAATGGAGCGGGCTGCGGTGATACCAAATTTTTTAAGGTAAGCAGAGCAGTCTTCCTCGGTCCAGCCGTAGCCGTGGATATAAAGATCCAAATGTGCATAAAGGTTCAGTGTCATGGCTCTTGTTGTGGATAACAAAGTTGCCACATCGGTGGGGATCGGTGCATAGTAGTAAGACAGCTGCTCCGCGTAGGTTGCCCAGCCTTCGCTGTAGCCGCCAAAGTACATGAGGCGGCTGATGGGATGAGAGTCTGTTTCATTTTCATAAATGGTCTGATATAAATGTCCGGGATAGGATTCATGAGCCAGTGTTGTAAAAAAGGAAAGACCATCCGTTAAAGAGCCGTTGTTTAGGTAGATCACGTTGTTGTCAGAATTATCTATGGGAGGTATGAGATAAAAGGCAGGGCTAAGGTAGGGCTCCATGGATTCCGGCACATTTCGTACCTCGAAGCCAACGGACGGTATTTTTGGAAAATCATTGGTTGATCTTTTGGCAAGGTAGGAGGTCAGCGCTGCCGGATTGGAGGTATCCATAGTTACAGACTGAGCCCTGGAAAGCAGGGATGGATCTTTTTTCGTCAATGCAGCAATGATTTTTGCATCCTTTGTCAGGGCATCATTTAACATGGTTTCAATTTCTTCAAAGGAACGGGTAGTTCCAATCTCAGAACGCAAAAGCCATTGATAATAATCTGTTCCCTGAGGTTCATAGAAAAGTCCGTCTGCGTTGTGTCCATCCTTTTCATGTTTGCTTAAGAAGCTTTGTAAGGTTTCATAGGAAGGGAAAACATACCGCTCTAAAATAGAAGCATGCTTTTTGATGTAGGACTGTTTTTTTTCGGTGTCCAGGGGTAAGTCTTCCAGTCGTTCTTCAAAGGTTTCCTTTAAGAAATGTGTTTCTTTCTGATTTAGAAAATCCTGACAGTAGGTAATCAGTTCCCCGGCAGTGGCTTCATCCATAAAAAGCCCGTTCTCTAACCGTTCTTCTTCAAATCTTAAAAGAGAAGCAAAATAATCAGGGATACACTTTAATAAGGAAAGATAATTTTCCACATCCTTTTCTGTCTGAAAGGAATATTCCGCCAACAAAACAGGTAATTGGGACTGGATGCCAATGGAAGGAACCAAAGGCTCTTCCAGTAAATAAAAGTCAAGGCGGTCAAGCTCGGTTTTGAAACAGTAGGAGAGGCAGTCGTAGGCTTTTTGATTTTCCTTTGACAGCTGACCTCTGGCAATGGTCTGAAGAATAAAGAAGTTTTTAAGAAGCTTTCTTTTTTGGGCAGATACGTCAAAATCATAGGTTCCTAAAGTGACTTTTTCCTGGGTAATACCATAGGCTTTGGGGTCAGATAGGGTGTAGTGAAGTGTCAGGGAATTCCCCTTTAGTTCCTCCGCAAAAAAAGAATCGCAAAATTTTGTAAACCTTGTCTGGGAGGAAAGGGAAGTCCATAAGAGCCCCACAAAAAGTAAGGCACATAAAGAAAATAAAATAAGGTAGAGTCGGGTGCGGCCTTTCATAAAAACCTCCGGCATGTCATTGATACAGTGTATGTTTTAAATGGCCAATCCTTGACGAATACTTTCGGTTGTGTTAGTCTTTTTCTTATAATTATGGAGAAATGAGGGATTTGACATGGCAAAAGAAAAGTTTTATATGACCACTGCCATTGCTTATACATCCGGAAAACCACACATTGGAAATACCTATGAAATCGTTCTTGCAGATGCCATCGCAAGATACAAAAGATATCAGGGATATGATGTGTTCTTTCAGACGGGAACTGATGAGCATGGACAGAAAATCGAATTAAAAGCACAGGACGCTGGGGTAACACCAAAAGAATTTGTAGATGGTGTTGCAGGACAGATCAAGGATATCTGGGATCTGATGAATACTTCCTATGATAAATTTATCCGTACCACAGATAAAGACCATGAAGAACAGGTTCAGAAAATCTTTAAGTATCTCTATGACAAAGGAGATATCTATAAAGGATATTATGAAGGAATGTACTGTACTCCGTGCGAGTCTTTCTTTACAGAAAGCCAGCTGGTAGACGGAAAATGTCCTGACTGCGGACGAGAGGTTCAGCCTGCAAAGGAAGAGGCATATTTCTTTAAAATGAGCAAATATGCAGACAGACTGATCCAGTATATTAATGAACATCCGGAATTCATTCAGCCGGTATCCCGTAAAAATGAAATGATGAACAACTTCCTGCTTCCGGGTCTGCAGGATCTTTGTGTTTCCAGAACTTCCTTCACCTGGGGAATTCCGGTAAGCTTTGATCCAAAGCATGTGACCTATGTATGGCTGGATGCCCTGACAAACTATATCACCGGTATCGGCTATGACTGTGACGGAAACAGCTCGGAACTGTTCAATAAAAACTGGCCTGCAGATTTACATCTGATTGGAAAGGACATTATCCGTTTCCATACGATTTACTGGCCGATCTTCTTAATGGCTCTGGATCTTCCTCTGCCAAAACAGGTATTTGGACATCCATGGCTTTTACAGGGTGACGGCAAGATGAGTAAATCCAAAGGAAATGTACTGTATGCGGATGAGCTGGTAGAATTCTTTGGAGTAGACGCAGTTCGTTACTTTGTACTTCATGAAATGCCGTTTGAAAATGACGGCGTGATTACATGGGAGTTAATGGTAGAGAGATTAAATTCCGATCTTGCAAATACGTTAGGAAATCTCGTAAACCGTACGATCTCCATGTCCAATAAATACTTTGGCGGCATTGTAAACAATGCAGGAGTATCCGAAGAGGTTGATGAAGACCTTAAGAGCACAGTGCTTGGAACAGCAGATAAAGTATCTGCAAAGATGGAACAGCTTCGTGTGGCAGATGCAATGTCAGAAATCTTTGCATTGTTCAAACGCTGCAACAAATACATTGATGAAACCATGCCATGGGCACTGGCTAAGGATGAAGAAAAGAAGGACCGTCTGGCAACCGTTCTTTACAATTTGGTAGAGAGCATCACCATCGGTGCATCCTTACTGGAATCCTTTATGCCGGAAACTGCACAAAAGATTGCTGCGCAGCTTAACACGACCCTTAGAAGTCTTGAGGAAACAAAGACCTTTGGTCTCTATCCATCAGGAAACAAAGTGGTAGAGAAACCGGAAATCCTTTTTGCAAGACTGGATATCAATGAAGTTCTTGCGAAGGTGGAAGAAAAGAAAGCGGCAGAAGAAGCTGCAAACAGAGTACCTACTATTGAAATTGAGCCGTTATCAGAAGAAGCCGTAGATTTTGATACCTTCAGCAAATCTGATTTCCGTGCAGTAAAAGTGAAGGAATGTTCTGAAGTAAAGAAGAGCAAAAAGCTTTTACACTTTGTATTAGATGACGGAACAGGAACAGACAGAATCATTCTTTCCGGAATCCGTGAATACTACAAACCGGAAGAGCTGGTAGGCAAAACATTATTAGCAATTACAAACCTCCCGCCAAGAAAAATGATGGGAATTGAATCCTGTGGTATGCTGATGTCAGCAGTTCACAATGTGGACGGAGAAGAAAAACTGAATCTGGTAATGCTGGATGACGCAATTCCTGCAGGTGCAAAATTATATTAAAACAGTTACCAAATTTCATAAAAAACATGAAAACCCCGGATTTTTCCGGGGTTTTGTTATTACCAAATAATTCAAAAGGTTGACAAGAAAGATTAAAATTGTTATAGTAATAGCGGTTGTAATAAATTTGTAACAAAATAGTAACTGTTCGGAAAACTTCTAAGGAAGAACCTGAACAAAAGAATCATGATCTGAAAATTGAGGTACGCATGAAAAACAAATTTTTAATATACACATTGGCAGCAGCAGCGGTTCTTTCTATGGGAAGTCTGGATACAAAGGCGGCATCATTAAGTCTTGGCAGCAATGCAGGAATCGCAACAGTTTTAGAAAGCTACGAGCAGAACACCATGAACTCTGAAAAGAGAATCATGGAATATTTAGATGCTGCACCTGTCAATAAAAATCTTTGCATTGCAAAGGTCAATGACTATGTAAATGTGAGAAAAGGTCCCGGTGAGGATCAGGAGATCGTAGGAAAGTTATACGACAAATCTGCAGGACAGGTTTTAGAAGAGGTAGATGGGTGGTATAAGATTTCTTCCGGTTCCATTTCTGAAGGATATGTAAAGAAGGAATATGTGGTTGTTGGTGCTGAAGCAGAAGCACTTGCAAAAGAAGTAGGTACCAGAATGGCCACAGTAACTACCGAAGGGCTTCGTGTCCGTGAGGAGGCTACCACCGAAAGCTCTATCCTGGGTCAGGTACCTATGGGAGAAGATCTGGTAGTGAAAGAAGAAGTAGAAGGCTGGGTAAAGGTTTCCATCGAAGAAGGTGAAGGCTGGGTTTCCATTGATTATGTAATGCTGCATACAGAGTATGTAGAGGCAGAGTCAAAGAAAGAGGAAGAAGCCCGTCTTGCCAGAGAAGAGGCAGAGAGACGTGCAGCTAATGCAGCGGCAGCGAAAAAGACAGGAAAGAAAGAGAGTACACAGTCTGTTGGAACTTCTTCAGGATCTTCCTCAGGACGTTCAGTTGCAAACTTTGCAAGCCAGTTTGTAGGTAATCCTTATGTATACGGCGGTACCAGCCTGACAAACGGTGCGGACTGCTCCGGTTTTGTAATGAGTGTTTATGCAAACTTTGGTATATCCCTGCCACACTCCTCCAGTGCACTTCGAAGTGTCGGATATGGAGTATCCTTAAGCGATGCACAGCCGGGTGACATTATCTGTTACTCAGGTCACGTAGGAATCTATGTAGGAAATAATACCATTGTACATGCAAGTACAGCCAAAACAGGTATTAAATTTACTTCTCCTGTAACTTACAGACAGGTACTTGCTGTCAGACGAATTTTCTAATAATACGCATCATGTTACTGGGAAAGCTTGAACAGTAACTTAAAAACAGGATTGGTATCATGACGATGTCGATCCTGTTTTTTAGTCTGTTTACAAAGCAGATTTTGAATGGAATTTTAAAAGCTATATTATGAAAGGATCAGAGGAAAACAAATGAGTGAAATCAGATTAATTGCATTGGATATGGACGGAACCCTGTTTAATAACAGCGGGGAAATTTCCAAAAGGGATAGAGAAACCATTTTAAAGGCTACAAAAGAAGGGGTGGCAGTTGCCGTAGCTACAGGCAGATCATACAGTGAGCTTCCGGTGGAAATGCTTTATGAAATGGGTATACATTATGCCATTACAGGAAATGGTTCCGGGGTTTATAAATTTCCGGATAAGGAATGTGTGTTTACAGACTGTCTGGATACAGAGCTGGTTTGCGAAATTTTAGAGGAACTGAAAAAACTGGATGTATATTATGATGTTTATATCGAGGGACTGGTATATTGTCCAAAGTCCGTGGCCCATGTGATCCGAAAAATGGATATGCCGGGGTCACTTCATGAAATGATTGAAAATACAAGAATTTTTGTGGATGATCTGACAGAATATGTGAGAAGCTGTGGAAAACAGGTAGAAAAGACTACCATTAATTTTGCCCTGCAGCCGGATGGAACTTATCTTGACCGTGATAAGACAACGAAACTTTTGGACAGCTATCCTCAGATTCAGTATTTGTGCGGAGGATATCATAACTGGGAGTTTACAAAGGTGGGAGTGACTAAGGGAACAGGACTCAAATTTTTAGCGGAAAGAATTGGAGTTGGGATGGATCAGACCATGGCCTGCGGAGATTCGGAAAATGATATGTTTATGCTGAAAGCAGCCCATATTGCAGTAGCCATGGAAAATGCCACTGCCCAGGTCAAAAATATTGCTGATTATATCACAGCTTCCAATGAAAACAGCGGGGTTTCCAGGGCAGTGGAAGAATTTGTCTTAAAGAGAACCCCAGACGAAACAGCAGGATCCAAATAGAAAAAAAGTTACCCACATTATTTATCCACACTTTCCACATGGGGTTGTGGATAAATGATGTGGATGAAAAAGTCAGAATTGTCAGTTTGCACAAATGTGGAATTTTGTCGAAAAAAAAATAACCAAAAAGCGGGGACAGGTAAAAAAGATATCCACATAAGAAAATGTGAAAAACATTAGATAAACGGACTTATCAACCAAGTTATCCACTTTATCCACATAATTTTGGGTGAAAAGTTTCGGTTTACATAGTTTTTTTTAAAACAGGTGTTTTGTGTATTTTACATAAACATGAAAAATGTGGATATGTTTTTGTAAAAAAATGTTGACATTTGGGATGTCAAAAAATAGAATTTGAGTACTGAAAATGTCAGAATATTTCGAATTAAAAGAGGAGACCAGCAATGCGATTAAGAAATATTAAAGGTTCCAGGGAAGTGATCGGGGCCAGCAATTATGTGGTACATGAGGAGGAAACAAAGGCCGGTACCTGGCATGAAATTTTTGGAAATGACCATCCCATCTATATTGAGGTAGGTATGGGAAAGGGACAGTTTCTGATGGAGCTTGCCAGACGTCATCCGGAAAATAATTATGTGGGGATCGAAAAATACAGCAGTGTACTTTTGCGTGCATTAGAAAAAATGGAGCAGGAGGAAACACCGCTTCCAAACCTTGTATTTATCCGTATGGATGCGGAAAATATTGAGAAGGTATTCTCAGAAGGAGAGGTAGACGGGATTTATCTGAATTTCTCTGATCCATGGCCAAAGGATCGTCATGCCAAGAGACGTCTTACAAGTACAGCATTTTTTAAACGCTACGACCACATTCTGAAAAAAGACGGGAAGGTGGAGTTTAAGACAGACAACCGTCCACTGTTTGAGTTTTCCCTGGAGTCTGTAAAGGAAGCCGGATGGAATCTCGTAGCCTATACCTTCGATCTTCATCATCATGAGGAAATGAATCAGGGGAATATTATGACGGAATATGAGGAAAAATTCTCCTCTATGGGGAACCCTATTTGCAAACTGATTGCAGACCGATAAGAATTCCATAAAATTTTTTGAAAATTTTTCAAAAAAAATACTTGCATTTTTCAACGCAGTTGTATATAATCATTATTGCGTTGAAAAATGAATACGCACCTTTAGCTCAGTTGGTAGAGCACCTGACTCTTAATCAGGGTGTCCAGGGTTCGA
>CALZFY010000066.1:0-12640 GCA_945786935.1 uncultured Lachnoclostridium sp. | reverse complement strand
AAACCGAACTGGAAGAACCGCAAACGTGCTATGTGCTGACCGATGCAGTTCGTGTTCGGGAGGTGCTTGTAAACATTCTTGGAAACGCAGTAAAGTTTACGAATGACGGAGGTACTGTCACCTATTCAGTCAGCTACCATCCCGGAAAAGATGACCGATACATCCATGTACGATATCGGATTTCCGATACCGGTATCGGTATGTCCGAAGAATTTGTTGACCATATTTTTGACGAGTTTTCACAGGAAGAGCATGGAGCCAGGACGCAATATAAGGGTACCGGTTTGGGGATGGCCATCACAAAACGGTATGTTGACCTGATGGGTGGAACTATTTCTGTGGAGAGCAAGAAGGGCATTGGTTCAACCTTTACGGTTGAGTTACCTATGGAGATCACGGATGCCAGTGCGGTTAAGAAAAAGGATTACTCTGTCGGCAATGTAGATTTGGCAGGTTTGAAGATCCTTTTGGCTGAAGACAATGACCTGAATGCGGAAATTGCAATTGTTCAGCTGGAAGAACTGGGAATGCAAATTACAAGGGCTGTCGATGGGGAAGAAGCAGTAAGATTCTTTACCGAAAACCTGCAAGGCACATTCGATTTAATTCTTATGGATGTTATGATGCCGAAGATGAATGGTTATGAGGCGACAAAAGCCATCCGTAGTATGCGGAATCGTTCGGATGCCGTTACAATCCCTATCATTGCAATGACGGCAAATGCCTTTGCCGAGGATGTACAGGCTTCTTTGGATTCCGGAATGAACGGACATTTGTCAAAGCCAATTGTGATAGATGAGGTAATCAAAACCATTGCACGGAATCTGGATAAATTTGATAACCGTATGGTAAATTGAAACGTAACAGAAGGAAATGCTGATTTATTTGTTTATTAAAGAAGGAATAATGCACATTTTATAAAATGTAACTGCTCAATGACTCACCGCACAAGACGGTAAGTTATTGAGCAGTTGTGTTCTATCGGTCAAAATGTTACGGCTCGATGATGTTGAACGGGTTGGTTCCGGTGATAGGGAACTGGTTCATATTATCCATCATCAGCGTCAGCAGTTCAACTTTTCCCTCTACCTTGACGGCTTGAGCCACTGTTTCCTGATTATTGGTCAGGATGGCAAAGAGAGCGTTCTTTGGACAGGTGATGGAGATATCCGCTGCATCGGACAACGTATCTGCATACACAAGTATTACGCCATTTTTCACGCGGAGCATGTGCTGCTCGCCTACGTCGGGCAGTGATACGTTCATGATGAAGTCATAGTCAGCCAATGCCTGTTTGTCCATTACAATAGCCATATAGTCAAACAGCATGGGTGCGGAAAGTGCTTTGATCATGGAGCCGGTGCTCTTGGTTGAATCGGTGAAATTGGCATTGCCATAGCGCAGTTCCTGTGCGGCAGTCAGGTATTCATTGCGCCACGGTCCGGATTCTGCCTGATAGCCTAACTGCTCCAGTGCATCGGCGCACAGCAACCGAGCATCGGTGTTCGTCGGGTCAGCAAAAACGATAGTGTTGGTGACTTCGGCAACCCACTGGTACTCACCCTTGTCAAAATCCGCCTTAGCCATCTGCAGCACCTTGTCGGTATCGCCGAGATACTCCACCCATTTCTTCGCACTATTGCTGGGAGTGAGAGGATTGAGGTTTACAGGATTGCTATCATACCAGCCCATAAATTTCTGATAGACTGCCTTGGAGTTGTGTGCCACCGTGCCGTAGTACTGGCGGGTGTACCAGATCTTATTGAGGGTTTCGGGCAACTCGATCATGTTGGAGATTTCATCGCTTGTGTATCCCTGATTGATATAGGTCAGAGTTTGATCGTTTATGTACTTATACACTGCCGCGGTATTGACCATGTAATCGTTCACGATTTGATTGCCCCAGTGCGGCCAGTTGTGGGATTGGAAGCTGACTGCAACATCCTTACCGTAAAGGGAGATTGCCTCGGTCAAGTAACCTGCCCATGCCGCTCCGTCGCGCACTTCAGCGCCGCGCAGAGTGTAGAGGTTGTGGAGTGTTCCGTTACAGTTCTCTGCCAACCAAAGTGCCTTGTGCTGAGGCAGCCATGTGTTCATTTCCGCGGGTGCTTCGGTGCCGGGAGTTAGCTGGAACTCCAGTTCAACGCCGTCAATGATCATCTTTTCACCGGTTTCTCTGATCTCATAGCTGGGAGTAAGGAATGACACCGTGCCTGTGGACTGCCCCATGCCAATGCCCTGTGCCAGTTTGCCGTTCACACCGGGGGTCAAAAGCACGCCGTACTGATAATTGGTGCGACGTCCCATTCCTTTGCCGGCATAGACGTTTTCCTTGACAGAATGTTCGGTAAAACCTTCGGGGGTTATGACAGGAATCTTACCGCTGGCAAGCTGTTCCTCGATGGACTGCGATGAGTCCGCCTTGTCTTCCTCAGCCATAATACCGGTAATACCTCCGAAATGGTCGGCGTGAGAATGAGAAATGATGACGGCCTTGACGGGAAACTTGCCCAAATTTTTCTCTATCAGCTGCATTGCCGCCTGACTGCATTCCACGCTCATCAGTGTGTCGAAGACGATCCACCCTGTGTCGCCCTTGACAACAGTGAGATTGGCCATGTCGTAGCCCCGTACCTGATAGATGCCTTCACAGACCTCAAAAAGTCCGTAGACATGATTGTTCTTTGTGTTTTCCCAAAGGCTGGGATTCACGCTGTCGGGAGCCTTTTCGTAGTCGTCCAAAAAGGCATAGGCTTCCTGACTCCAGATAATGTTTCCATCCTCGTCCTTTAGTTCCAGTGTTTCCGGCGCATCGATCAGGCCGCGTGTTGCGAACTCATATTCCTGTTTATCGTTGAAATCAAGCTGATCATAAACTGCGGCATTTGTCTTAGCCGTAAAATCTGTAGCAGGCTTGACTTCGGTATTCAGTCCGAGATTTCTTTTTTCTGTGTTCTCTTCTTTGCTGCCTGTCTGTGCGCAGGAAGTACAGAATAACAGCAGTGTCACTGCAAGAAGAATGGTTGCGATTCGTTTCATGAACATAATTATCCTCCTTTTTTTAAGATTCACAGATACCAGGCGATTGCCATGTATCCAATGCGTCCATATCCGGCATATAGATTCTCATAAACAGATGAAATTCTCCGTCAGAAACAGGCAGCCAGTTGGAAACATTCTCAGGGGCTTCCTTCGACAGGACAATATCCAGTGTGCCGTCTGCATTCAGTTTGAAATCAGAGCGATCGTTTATGCAGTAGCGATCGATGGGATTATCAATGAGAAAATCATCTTCTCCGTATGCGGTCACTGACCAAAAACCACCCGCCATCGTTGGGGGAAGTGTATCAAAGTGAAGTGTATATGTCTTTTCGCCAGTCAACGTCTTACCGCTTTTATCCACTGTGGTTTTGGGATAAATCGCCACATCCACCGTGTTGGCTCCCAGCCCCACCAGTGCGACCATAGCGCGGTAGGTATATTCTGTCCCAAAATCTCCGATGGGTTTGCCGTAGTAAATCCACTGACCAAGTTGTTGGGCATAATTTGCTCCGTCAGAAGCAAGTGTGGTACGCAGTTGCTGAAGCATCTGTGTCCATCGATCGGCTGCATCCTCACCTAAGATGGAAGCATCAAAGGTCATGCCGGCACCCACATTGATGGCGGACAGTGTTTTCAACAGGTTTTTGTCAGCGTCAGCGGGCGGATTAGCCAGCATTAGCGCATTTGCAGTGTTGAAAAATTCTTCCGGCGTCATAGAAAGAACCTTGTTTACAGGAACAAAGTCATTTTCCGCCGTATAGGTTCCCTTTGGTGCAGTATATTCCCCTTTCTGCCCGTAGGCTGAAAAGGGAAGAAGTCGCATCTGCTCCTGAATGGCATAGACATTAGTAAGATCCTCGCTTCCGGAAAGCACGATACGAGCAATAGTCCACACAGTTGCTGTAGGTACATCCACACGCGTTACATTGTCAGGCAAATCGCCTTCCCAGCCGGGAAGCGTGATGGCGTATACGCCCGCTTTATCCAGCACAGCGGCGGTGTTAGTCCAGGCGTCCAGAAGTTGTACATTGCAGAAACGATCTGCTTCCGGAAGAACATAAATCATGGGTTCTTTACTGATATCGAGCCATGCCTGCGAATAGACCGTATCGACATTCGGCGTCACGACTGTACGAAAAGAAGCGTCCGCCAGATTTTTTGCATGGTTGAATTGATTGACGGGCGCACGACCGGACAATGTTCCTTCTGTATTAGTGGACAATGTTTTGGTTGCATCTGTAAGAACCAGCGGGAACGCATAGATATATGCATCGTTGACCAGTTCCCACACGGTGTCTGTGTCCGGCTCTGTTTTGTCAAATGAGCAGGCGGAAAGAAATCCGCAGGAGAGCAGTGTGAGTGCCGTAAGCAAAATAGCTAGTATCTTTTTCATATAGACCCCCTTAATTTTCTTCTATTGTGGACTTATTTCTCTTTGCAAGCCTCAACAGTTCCTTTTTTACGGATTCGATCTGCGGATCAAACAGCGCTCGCTCGGCAAAGATCATATAGTTGTTGATGGCAAGGATCGAAAGGTGAATAAACGGTTCAACCTCGTCTTTCGTACAGCCAAGAATCTCCGCAATTTTGTCTGTGTAATAGGGGTATCTTGCTGCAAGCCGAACAAGAGAAGGCTTTATCTGTTCTTCATATTCGTGCGACACGCATACGCTGACCAGAAAGCGCATAGTCGGCGACATTTTGTCTGCCAGTGTGCCAAGGCGATCCAGCATGCTTCTGATATCGCTGATATCTTCAATTACAATGTCGAACGCACTTTTTTCAATCCGATTGATTGCTTCCTCGGCACATGCAAGAACGATCTCTTCTTTGGTGGAAAAATAATAATAGATACCTCCGTTTTGTAGATTTGCCGCCATACAGAGGTCTTTTGTCGTGGTGACAGTCAACCCCCTTTCGACAAAACAGTCAAGGCAGACACCGATGATTTCCTTTCGTTTTTCATTTTTCTTATCTTCGTTCATGTAGTAATCTCCGTTCCCGAATGGTTTTGATATTGTAATACATTATAGCATGTCCTACAAAAAAATCAAGCGCTTGCTTGAAAAAATATACAGCGTTGAAGAAGACAGATGTCCATATTTTTCAATACAATGTTTTGAAGTACGAAAGATTATCATAACAATAGCTTAAGAGTTTCTAAAGTCTATTGCACTTGGAAAAAGATGTGATATTGTAATTTTTGGAAATCAAAGGAATTATTAGTTTGGAGGAAAGAAATTGAATGCTTTGGTAGAAGTAAAGGATATCTGCAAGATATACAATCCCGGGGAAAATGAAGTGCGGGCTCTGGACCATGTCAATCTCTCCATAGAAAAGGGAGAATTTGTGGCGATCATTGGTCAGTCAGGTTCCGGAAAGTCCACGCTGATGAATATGCTGGGATGCTTAGATGTGCCAACCTCGGGCCAGTATTACTTAAACGGAAAGGATGTTTCCACGTTAAGTGACAATGAGCTTTCTGATATCAGAAATGTGGAGATTGGTTTTATTTTTCAGGGCTTTAACCTGATTGGAAATCTGACGGCAAAGGAAAATGTGGAACTGCCCCTTATATACCGGGGTGTAGGAAAAAAAGAGCGGGAAAAGCTGGCATTGGAGGCTCTGGAAATGGTGGGGCTGTCCCATCGAATCCATCACAGGCCCAATGAAATGTCCGGAGGACAGCAGCAAAGAGTGGCCATTGCCAGAGCCATTGCGGCAAAGCCCCCGGTCATTCTGGCAGATGAACCTACGGGAAATCTGGATTCTGCTTCCAGCGAAGAAATTCTTCAGATATTAAAGGAGCTTCACAAAGGGGGAAGGACTGTGATTCTGATTACCCATGACAATGGGATCGCAGCCCGGGCAAAGAGGATCATCCGTATTATGGATGGACGGATAGAGTCAGATTATATCAATTCTACATGGAAAGAGGAGGAGTAACATGTTTCATTTACATAAAAAAGAAAACAATGAGAAAGTATCAATAACAGAAATTGTAGAAACAAAGAAAAAAAGGGAGAGAATCCCTCTGACAAAAGAGCAAAAGAAAAAGAGAAGAAACAAAATTCTCATAGGAACGGTTGCAATCGTAGTTGTGGCAGCTGTGGTGCTTCCAAAAGTTTTTGCTCCGGAGGTACTGCCTACAGTCAATGTGGTGCAGGTGGCAACCGGGGATGTGGTGCAGATGATCGAAGGCAGCGGTACGGTGAAATCAGAGGAAGTAAAGACTTATTTCTCCCCTGTTTCTGCCACGGTGGAAAATTGTCAGCTGAAGGTAGGGGATCTGGTGGAAACCGGAGATCTGCTCCTTACATTTGATGAGAAAGAACTGGATCAGCTTTATAAACAGGCAGGGCTTACCGGCAGTGTGGCAAATTACGGATATCAGGATGCTATCAACAAAAACCAGGAGACAGAATCAGAATATCAGCGTTCCTCCCAGGCATTGAAAGAGATCAGAAAAGACCTGGAAGCGGAAAAGGACGAAAATGAGCATGTTCAGGATCGCATCGTAGAATATACGGGAAAACAGTCAGATGTGGCCCTTCGCATCAGCCAGTATCAGGCAGTTGCAGCGGATGCTCTGTTAAAGATCGAAGATGCGACACGGGAGAAGCAGGAGGCACTGGCATTAAAAATCCAGCTAGAGCAGCAGCTGGCTACTCAGGGAGGAGGTACACAGGGCGGTACAGGTAGCGAACCGCAGACGACATCCAATGGTACTAAGGAACAAGCAACAGAGGAAACGATATCCGGTGGAACCTCCGGACAGACTTCTAATGAAATAGCGACTGCCGAGGGAGAAACCACCCCGGAACCGGGAACAGGTACGGGTACTCCTTCATCAGACATACAGACTCAGATCGACGCTGCAGAGGTAAGGATTG
Source organism: uncultured Lachnoclostridium sp. (assembly GCA_945786935.1). Taxonomy (GTDB): domain Bacteria; phylum Bacillota; class Clostridia; order Lachnospirales; family Lachnospiraceae; genus HGM12587. Next base: position 5,705 of record CALZFY010000066.1, on the reverse strand, counting down.
CTGCTGCGGAGCAGACCATTGCAGCCCAGCAGCCGGTTCGTGACCAAGCCTTAGCTGAAATCGAAAAGCTTCAGAAGGAGCAAAAATCCATCGATGAAAAGCTGAACGGCTATGAAGACCGCCTGAAAGCATCTAACGAGCAGCTGCAGGAGCTTCAGAGCAGTCAGGCAAAAGAAGAAAGCATCAAAGATTCTTCCAAAGCATCCATTCTTTCTACGGCAGCAAAGCAGCAGCTGGCGGCAAACAATAGTTTGAGCAGCCTGGAGGTTCTGATGACCAAGGAAGATATTACCGAAGGTAAAAAGGGAATCAAGGCTGAATTTCCGGGTGTAGTGATGGAAGTCAGTACGGTGTCCGGTGGTCCGGCAGCAAAGGGTGTCAGTCTGTTTACCGTGGCAAGCAATGAGAAGGTTGTAGTAGATATGTCAGTGACCCGTTATGATCTGGAAAAGCTGGAGGTTGGACAGAATGCAAAAATTACTCTGGCAGGAAAGAACTATGAGGGGACTGTCAGCAGATTGAGCCGTCTGGCAGCAGAAAATGCCAAAGGAACTCCGGTAGTCAGTGCGGAAATTCAGATTGAAAATCCGGATGATAGTATTTATCTTGGTCTGGAAGCCAAGGTAAAGGTGGAGGGACACAAGGCAGAGAATGTTCTCATTGTTCCGGTGGAAGCTGTCAATACGGGAAAAGACGGAAGCTTCTGCTACGTCGTAGAAAATGGTGTAGTAGTTAAAAGAGAAGTAGAGACAGGTCTTTCATCTGCCAGCCTCATAGAAGTAAAGTCCGGTCTGAAAGCCGGGGACCAGGTTATTAAAATCGGCACAGAGCTTTTGGAAGAAGGCATGAAGGTCAATACTGTGGAGGAATAGGCATGGCACAATTAATGGAATATTTCAAGATGGCATTGGATAATATCCGGGCCAACAAGGGACGTTCTCTCCTTACCATGCTCGGTATCATCATTGGTATTTCCTCTGTCATTATGATCATGTCTATCGGACAGGGAGCCAAGGGAGAGATCGGGGACCAGTTAAATGCCATTGCAGGAGGGCAGATCTACGTCAGTGGAGCTTATAACGACAATGAGATGATTTATCTGAATACAGGTGACTTAGAAGCAATTAAGGAAATCGAAGGTGTGAAAGGAGCTACCCCTTCTGACGGAATGTCAGGAACCCTTCTTTCTCCCAGAGGTACGGAGTTTGCTGTCAGTGTTTCTACGGGAACAGAAGATTTAAAATATACCCATAATCCCGAAATGAAGTACGGAAGATATTTTAACGATTCGGATGTGGAAGCCATGAATCTGGTAGCAGTCATCGGGGAAAATGACGCACGGAAAATTTTCGGCACCGATGATGTGACGGGACTCAGCGTGGAAATGACCATTTTTGAAACAACAAAAGAAGTGACCATCATTGGTGTGTTCAAGGAAAAACAGTGGCGGTCTGGTGGACAGTATGATGTACAATGGTAACAGAGTACCCTTTACATGCCCTACACCTCAAACTATGCCTTTGGATATATTCTGGATGAATTTTATGGCATCTATGTCATTGCAGAAAACGGGTACAGCAGCCGGGCTGTGAGTAATGAGATTGTAAGGCTTTTAGAACAGCGTTATCAGGTGCAGGGAGAGGATCAGTTCTATGTAGAGGATGCAGAAAGTCAGATTTCCATGATTACGGACGTGCTGGATATGCTGACTGCATTTATTGCTCTGGTGGCAGCCATTGCCCTTCTGGTAGGAGGCATCGGTGTTATGAATATCATGCTTGTATCGGTGACGGAACGGACCAGAGAGATCGGCATCCGAAAGGCCCTGGGAGCCAGAACCGGCTCTATTATGCTGCAGTTTCTGTCAGAATCGGCAATCATTACCTATATTGGTGGTATCATCGGCATCATTTTGGGCGTTTTAGGTGCCAGGGCAGTCTGCTCTTTACCAATGCTTGGATTTGAACCCCGCATCAGTGTGGCAACCATTGTTTTAGCTACTTTATTTTCCTCCTGTGTGGGAATCATTTTTGGAGTTTATCCGGCGAAGAAAGCCGCGAAATTAAGCCCTATCGAGGCACTGAGAAGAAATTAGAAAATAATTCTCTTAACGTTTGACTATCTGCCTGGATTATCGTGAAGCAAAATACCTGAAAATAAGCTGTATGAGAATTACTATTTCTGTAGTATAATTCAGAAAAATGATATCATTTTTGATTACGGGATACATCAGGGAAAAAGTAAAAGTTCCAATGCCATTGCTCTGCTATCGTATCTGGAATATCCTGAAGAAATTGTTGAAACAGCAAAGAAGGAGCGTGATTGCTTATGAGAAAACACTGGGCAGTTCTTTTGATGTGCATCTTGTGTCTGTCTGCAGCAGGGTGTGGTACAAAAACCAGTTTGGCAGAAAGTGATACTTCTATTCCGGGTAAGGATACCATAGAAGAACTGGGAGAGAACCTGCAGCAAAACGAAAATTTCATTGAAACAGATATCCTTGATTCGAAGAATGAAGAATCATCGGTGTCCATTATCATGGTAGGAGATGTCCTTCTCCATACACCTTTGCAGGAGAGCGGGCTGTTGGACAGTGGAGAATACAATTACGACCACTTTTTTACCCATACAAGGGATCTGATTTCCGAGGCGGATCTTGCCATTGTAAATCAGGAGGTGATCCTTGGCGGCAGAGACCTTGGATTATCAGGATATCCTGCATTTAACGGGGCATTTGAGGTAGGAGATGCATTGGTGGATGCCGGTTTTGATGTGGTGCTCCATGGGACGAATCATGCACTGGATAAGGGAAAGAAAGGTGTGCAAAGCTGCCTTACATACTGGGAAAGTACCCATCCTGAAATAGAAGTACTGGGTATTCATGACAGTCAGGAGAGCCAGGATGACAATATTTTTTATTATGAAAAGGATGGACTGACCATTGCTATCTTAAATTATACCTACGGAACAAATGGAATTCCACTTCCGGAGCCCTATATGGTGGATCTTCTGGATGAGAAAAAGGTGGTTGAAGATTTGAAAGAAGCAGATGAAAATGCAGACTTTGTCGTCGTCACACCTCACTGGGGCGAGGAATACACCCATGTTCCGGTAGCTTCAGAAAAACACTGGGCAGAGCTCTTTTTGGAAAATGGAGTGGATCTGGTGATCGGAACCCATCCCCACGTCATCCAGCCTGTGGAATGGATGGAGAATGAGGAAGGAGACCGCATGCTGATCTATTATTCTCTGGGAAATTATATTAATTTCACCAGTGCCAGTGGTGCCGGAGTTGGCCAGCGTGCAGTGGGTGCCATGGCAAGGGTGACCATTACGGAGAATGAAGAAGGTGCCTTTATCGAGGACTACGATGTGGTTCCGCTGATTTCCCATATGGTTTCGGGAAGTCAGGAACCGACGGTCTACCCGCTTGAAGAGTATACAGAAGAACTTGTATCGGAAAATGAAATGAGTCAGAAGGATTCCGGATTTACCCTGGAATATTGTGAGCAGTTATGCAGGGAGGTTTTTGGAGAGCTATCTGATAATTGATACAGGAAAAGGTGCCATCCCATGCTTTACCCTCTAACCAGTTTATGCTATCATGATAGATAAAGAAATGTGGTAACTGTTCAGAAGCCACTATCTGGAAGGTACTGAACAGATACGAAGTGCGGAAAAATGGAGGTAATTCATGGGATACTATTTAAATCCGGGATGTAAGGGATTTGAGGAAAGTTTAAATTCTGCAATTTATGTGGATAAAACAGGGCTGTTGGATAAGGTAAATGCACTGGTTCATACAAGGCAGAAATATATTTGCGTCAGCCGCCCCAGAAGATTTGGAAAGTCCATGGCCGCAGATATGATCGCCGCATATTATGACAGAAGCATTCAGACAGATCATTTGTTCCGTAACCTGATGATTTGTGAAAAACCATCTTACAAAAGGCACCTGAATCAATACGATGTTTTAAAAATCAATGTGCAGGAATTTTTAAGCATTACTCATAGTATAGATGAGATGCTGAAGGTTTTTCAGGCGAGGATACTGGCCGAATTAAAGGCAGAATATCCAGAGTATGTGACATTGGAGTATCTGTCTTTTGCAATGCAGGACATTTATGCACACACAAAAAGATCTTTCGTGATCCTGATTGACGAATGGGATTGCCTGTTTCGGGAATATAAAGATGATAAAGAAGCACAGAAGAAATATCTTGATTTTCTCCGGTCGTGGTTAAAAGATAAAGAATATGTTGCATTGGCATATATGACGGGGATTCTGCCGATTAAAAAGTACGGATCTCATTCTGCTCTTAATATGTTTACGGAATATTCCATGACTAATCCCCGGGATATGGCAGAGTTTTTTGGATTTACTGAAGATGAAGTGAAAGAATTATGTAAAAAATATCATAGAAGCTTTGAGGAAACGAAGGCCTGGTATGACGGATATGAACTGATGACGGTACAGGATAACGAGCCCAAAACATTTTTTATGTATAGTCCCAAGTCTGTCGTGGATGCAATGCTTAGCGGGCTGTTTGATAATTACTGGAATCAGACAGAGACCTATGAGGCATTAAAAATTTATATCCAAATGAATTTTGACGGTTTAAAGAATGCTGTGGTACGAATGCTTTCCGGGGACAGTGTGCCGATTAATATAGGAACTTTTTCCAATGATATGACGACCTTTCAGGGAAAAGATGACGTGCTGACCCTTCTGGTGCATTTGGGATATCTGAGCTATCGTTGGAGCGATAAGACTGTGTCTATTCCAAATAAAGAGGTTTCACAGGAGTTTGTGAATGCAATCAGTACCATGGATTGGCATGAAGTGATCGCCTCTGTGGAGAATTCCAGAAAGCTTTTGAAGGCATTATGGGAACTGGATGCTGAAGCAGTGGCAGAAGGAATTGATAAAGCCCATAGAGAAATATCTATTTTACAGTATAATGACGAGAATTCTTTAAGCTGTACGATTCATCTGGCGTTTTACTTTGCAAGGGAATATTATACAGTCATTCGTGAATTGCCTGCAGGGAAAGGGTTTGCAGATGTTTGCTTTCTTCCAAGACAAATGTATGCTGATAAGCCAGCCATGATCGTGGAACTAAAATGGGATCAAAGTGCAGCCGGGGCGATCAATCAGATCAAAGAAAAAAACTATGCGGATGCATTAAAGGATTACAAGGGGAACTTGATTCTTGCAGGAATTAATTATGATAAAAAGACGAAAAAACATTGCTGTGTGATTGAAAAAATGAAATATTCTTGTAGTGAGTTGGGAACGGTGAATTAAAAATAAGCCATTGTACTGCAATTTTCAGTCTGCAACCATGATTTGACAAATTGAAAGCCCGGCTTGGTGGTCTGCAACCACCGGAAATGCTATTGTAATGTTATGAAAATGAAATGCAGATATCTGAAATCATGATATTTGATATCGAAAGTGTAGGGAGGACATACAATGATCTTAGCAGACAAAATTACAGAAGAACGAAAAAAGAATGGCTGGTCTCAGGAAGAGCTGGCAGAAAAGCTTGGGGTTTCCGGCATGGTGAAAGAAAGAAGACGTGCCTATGAGGCTACCTTTACCAGAGGGATTGCCATTGGCGTAGTACTTTGCATCCTGTCTGTGGTTCCCTTGGTTGTGGTAGGAATTATGGAAGCTCCGGACTATATTCTCGGTGCATTTA
>CALZFY010000065.1:0-12952 GCA_945786935.1 uncultured Lachnoclostridium sp. | reverse complement strand
CCTGCGGGGCACGGATAGAGGCTGCCCCGGGCGTCCCCTGAAAGAAAATGATAAACCAATTAGTGACCTAAAGGGGAATTATTATAACCGATTGATGAACCGGGCAATCATCTCAGGGTTGGAGTAATAATACAAATGCGGAAACCCCGCAATGCTTCTCTCATCCCCATGGATGCAGTCCCAGCTTCGATTACTCAGTGGCTTTTTAGCCATGAAGTCCCCTCCATTATTACTGCTGTCAAAATAATGAAACTCATGTCCACGGCAGGACAGGCCCTGTGCTCCTAAAATTGTTGATTTTTTCGATTCCAGTTCCACATATCCAAACCGTGTCAAACGATTCGTCCTATACGCCTTTCCGGAAATGACTCCCACCATAGGATATACATTTCCGTCCATATCCTCCATATATTCATGTAGATACATAAAGCCGCCGCACTCCGCCAGGTAAGGCATGCCGCCATGGATCGCTGATTGAATTTCCAGGATCATTCCATGGTTATCACTAAGCTTTTTTGCATAAAGCTCCGGATATCCACCATAAAAAATCAGAGCTGAAAGATCCTTCGGAAGCTCTTTATCGTGGATAGGGGAAAAATAGCAAAGCTCTGCTCCCATTCGTTCCAGAAGCTCCAGATTATCCCGGTAAATAAAACAAAAGGCTTCGTCCTTCGCAACTCCCATGCGCACTTTCTTTTCCGTAAAGGTTGGAAGCTTCGGTTCTTCATAGGAAAACTCCGATGCGTCCCGACCGATCTGTAATAAAGAATCAATATCCAGTGTATCCTCCAGCACTTTGGAAAGCCCAAGGATTTTATCCTGAATATCTGTAATCTCATCGGGAGTCACCAGACCAAGATGACGGCTTTCAATCACATATTCAGAAACGGCAGGCACATAACCTAACACTTTGATTGGCAGTTCTGCTTCGATCTGTTCCTTCATACGTGGGTACATGCCAGCAGATACCTGATTTAAAATGACACCTCTGATTCTGCTGTCATTCCTGTAATTTAAGAAGCCCTGAATCAATGGAATGACCGAAACACTCATACCTCTGGCAGGAACTACCAAAATCACAGGTGTATCGGTAACACTTGCCACATCATAGGCAGAGGCCTTCGTGCTGCTCCCCGCCAGGCCATCATAATATCCCATGACACCTTCCAGTACAGAAATCTCAGCGTCCTTCGCTTCCCTGCCGAAAAGATATCTCGTCATCTTCTCATCCGTAAAATAGGTATCCAGATTTTTGGATGAAATTCCCAATACTTTGCCATGAAACATCGGATCAATGTAATCCGGTCCGCACTTAAAAGAAGCAGGTTTTATCCCCCGATTTTTTAATGCCTGCAAAATACCGCAGGTAATCAATGTTTTTCCGCTTCCGCTGGCAGGTGCTGCCAGCATGATTCTTGGAAGATTCATGTTATTTCCTCTGTAATGTGATAATATAAACCGGATTCTGTCCCATCATCATATGATAACGTCCCAGTTCCTTTGATTTACCTACAAATACCTGAACAATTTCCTGTTCTTCAAATGGAATCTCCTTCAAAAGATTCATCACTTCCGCAACAGTTTCCATGGCAATACAATTGATGACCATGCGAACCTTCGGATTCTTTAGAAGCAGAAGTTCTACGATTTCTTTTAAATTTCCACTGCTTCCGCCGATAAAGGCGTGAGTCGGAGCAGGAAGCTCTCTCAAAGCCTCCGGCGCCTCCCCCGGAACAATGGTAAAATTAGAGACACCCAGTTTCTTTTTATTGATTTCCAGTAAAGAAAGTGCATCAGCCTTTTTCTCAATCCCATAGACCGTTCCATCTGTTGCCTGCAGGGCACATTCCAGTCCAATGGATCCGGTACCGGCACCTACATCGTAAACAATGGCATCCTTTGTCAATGCAAGCTTTGAAAGGGAGATACTGCGGATTTCTTCCTTGGTCATAGGTGCATTTCCCCGTTCAAAGGTTGGATCCGGCAGTCCGTGGGTAACAGGGAGATGTCCTGCCAGTTCGTTTTCTATCACTGCCACACAAAGCCCTTCTTTGGAAAACGCTAAAAGTTCTTCCGGTGTACCGCAGGTGACAGATTCATTTTCATAACCCAGCTGACAGCCTACGGACAATTTCACCGATGATAAGCCAAAATCTAAAAGCTCCTGACAAACATTTCGAATGGTTTCCTGATAGCCTGCCAGTAAAAATACTTTTTTATAATCCTTCACCGCCGCAATCACATTCTGATTGCGTCCGTGAATGCTCACCAGCTTCATATCCTCCCAGGCAATTCCAAGCCTGGAGGCAAAATATACGACTGAGGAAATTCCGCAAAGGATTCTTGGAGAAATACCTTTCTCAGCAAGCCGCATCTGCAGTTTTTTTGTACCGCTGTAAAATCCAACATCACCGGAAAATGCTGCAACAATATCTCGTTTCTCAGGATGCTTTTGAATATAATCAATGATCTTATCAGCCTCATAAATTGGAACAGTTTCTTTTCCAAAGCATTTCAGACTTTCAATCAGTCTCGAAGAACCCAGAATGACGTCGGCTTCTTCTAAAGCTTTTTTCCCCGCAAGGGTCAGGTCATCAAGGCCTCCCATGCCGATACCAAGAATTGTAATTTTCTGCTGTAATTTTTCAGAATTCTCCTGTTTTACAGATTCAGAAACCTCGACACTCTCCCGTTTTTCTATGATTTCGCCGGAAGCTTCTCTACCTGCACCAAGCATTTCCAACACCTGCTCCATGGAAAAGCCCTGCTCCTCCACAGGTCTACGCACCACAAGAACCTTAGCACCTGCCATTTTTGCTCCCTGAAGCTTTTCAGAAAAACCACCGGCAGCTCCCGTATCCTTCGTTACAAGATATTTCGCCTGAATCTGCTTTAACATGGCAGCATTCAACTCAGCAGAAAAAGGTCCCTGCATACAGATGATCTGTTTTCCGGACAAACCCAGGTTACGGCAATGTTCTACGTTGGCAGTGTCGGAAAGAATCCTGGCATAGATTCTGTTCTGATCATTGATATGCTCAACATATTTGGAAAGTTCCTTGCTTCCTGTGGTAAGAAGGATATTTTCCTCTGATTCATTCAGAACTTTGGCCGCTTCTTCGATGGAATCCACGTAGGTAATATTCTGATATTTGATGGGGGACTCCTCTCTTCGAAGTAGTCTTACATAAGTCTGACCGTCAGCTTCGCAGGCTGTTCGTATATTTTTCGAAACCTCTACTGCATAAGGGTGAGTGGCATCCACTACCATGCACCAGGAGTCACTTTTCATCAGTTGTTCCATCTCAGACACATTCATACGTCCCTCATGGATCGTCAGGTGTTCATGGGATTCCAGCACTTCTCTTCCGTATTCTGTTGCAACACAAATATGTACAAGATATTCTGAAGCTAACAGCTTTTTGGCCAGAAGACGTCCTTCAGAAGTACCTGCAAATAACAATACTTTTTTCATTAGAATAAATATCCTCTTGGAGTTACCATTCTGCCATCTACGACCTTGGTCTGGGAGTTTCCGATAAATACGGTGGTAAACATATCCACCTGGGTATCACGAAGTTCCCTTAAGGTGCAGATAGTAGCTTTTTCACCTTCACGTCCAATATTTTCCACTAAACCACATACAAGGTCTTCCGGCTGATACTGTAAAATGTAGTCACATGCCTTTTGTAAATAGTCGTGACGCTTTTTGCTGGACGGATTATACAAACAGATCACAAAGTCTGCATCTGCAGCACAGCGTAATCTCTTTTCAATCTTTTCCCATGGTGTTAAAAGGTCACTTAAGCTGATGAGCGCAAAGTCATGGATCAATGGTGCTCCTAACACAGCTGCTCCACCGATAGCTGCAGTCACACCGGCTACCATTTCTACAGAAATATCAGGATAACGACTTCCAATTTCTAACATCAGTCCGCTCATTCCATAAACACCGGCATCACCACTGCAGATCATAGCCACAGTTTTTCCTTTGGCAGCTTCTTCAAAAGCAAGCTCACAGCGCTCTACTTCTTTTCTCATAGGGGTTGTGAGAAATTCCTTATCACTGAAATGTTCTTTTACCAGATCCACATAGACCGTATATCCCACGATGGTATCGCAGCTTTTTAAAACCTCTGCTGCCTGAATCGTCATTTTTTCATAAGCTCCCGGGCCAATGCCCACTACATATACTTTACTCAAAGCTAACACTCCAATCTTTTTTCATAATAGCAATGGTGACTCCATCTTTTCCGGATTTTGGGAGCACCATATAATCTTCCGGTTTCATCGTTTCATTTTGATAGATCAGTCCAAAGGCGGAACGCTCACATACATTATCTACTCCGGTAACCTGACTGACAAATTCCGAGGAAGTAAAGTTTCCGGGAAGCTTTAAAAGCTTTTCGGCACTGAAAAATCTGATGGGAATTTCCTGTTTTTTGGAAAAATCCAAAAGTCCTGTTTCATAACGTTTCAAATCAATGGATGCCATACAATCAATGCTTCGAAGGTCTATTCCCAGGGCATCCAGTTCTTCCCTGATGCGCTGTTCGATCACATGTTCCGGCGTACCTGCCTTGCACCCAACTCCCAGAACATAGGCCTTGGGGATCAGGTGTAACATTGACGCATCTTTTTGTCTCATACGAGGAGTTACATGGACTTGAAAGGATGCTTCCTCAGGTTTGGAAGCTAATTCTGCCGGAACCTTTCCGAAAACATTTCCTTCACATTGAAAGCTTACCTTTTCTCCTGAAACAATGGCTGCTGCACACTGCTTTGCCTGCTTCATGGAATCGATGACCAGATAATTTTTCTTTGCAAATACATCAATGGCAATTTTTTGATTCACATCTGATGCAGTCGTAATCACCGGAACTGCCCCCAACAAATTAGAAATTTCAGCAGTCAATGCATTGGCACCGCCCAAATGACCGGATAATACGGATATGGCAAACTGTCCCTTTTCATCTAACACAACCACTGCCGGATCCAGAGTTTTTCCCCGAAGATAGGGAGCCATTCCACGAACAATGATTCCCATGGCCCCAATGAACACCAGGGCATCCACAGACTCAAAGTGTTCCTTCATCCATGTATCCAAAGGAATGGGACGATGTACATTCTCAATTTTCCAGCGAACATCTTCCTGAGCTTTTGAAAGCAGCAAAGATAGTTTTTCGCCTAAAGACTTTCCTCCTGCAGTAAAGGAAAGGATGGCCATCTTTTTGATCATTTACTTGCCTCACGAAATTCTGTGGTAAATGTTGGATTATATAGTTCCGAACGATCATAACTGTGATGTGTCACCACATCTCCGATGATCATCAATGCTGTTTTTGTGATTCCGTGCTCTTTGGCAGTTTCCGCCAAAGTCCCTACGGTACAGATGTATTTCTTCTCATCTTCCCAGGTAGCCTTATAAACGATGGCTGCCGGTGTATCTTTACTGTATCCTCCGGCGATGAGCTCCTGACTTAATTCTTTTAAAAGTCCGGTACTTAAAAACACCACCATGGTAGCACCATGGGAAGCAAAAGAACGAATCGATTCCCGCTTAGGTACCGGAGTCCTGCCTGCCATACGGGTAATGACCACGCTTTGGGAAACATTTGGCAGCGTATATTCCAGATTTAATGCTGCTGCTGCACCACAAAAGGAGCTGACACCCGGACAGCTGTCATAGGAAATTCCAAGCTGATCTAAAGTATCCATCTGTTCTCTGATGGCACCATAGATAGATGGGTCACCGGTATGAAGACGCACCGTTGTTTTTCCTTCCTTTTCTGCCTGTTTCATGACCTCAATGACTTCTTCCAGGGTCATATAAGCACTGTTATGTACCTCGCAGCCTTCTTTTTTGTATTCCAATAGTTCAGGGTTCACCAAAGAGCCTGCATAAATGATCACATCTGCTTCCTGTAATAATTTTTGTCCGCGGATGGTGATAAGATCTGCTGCTCCTGAACCTGCACCGACAAAATGTATCATACCATTTCCTCCTTACGGGCACCGGATCGTTTTATAAATTCTTCCACATCCCCAAACCTTCCCAGTTCTCCAAGTTCATTGGAAAATACGAGGCAGGATAATTTGAGATTTCCGTAAGCCCGATTGTTTAAATAAAATTCTATTTTTTCCATGACAAATTTCATGGTTGCTTCCAAATATCCATGGTCTGCTAAGATTCTCAGGCCTTCTTCCGTAGTGACAGCTTCCATCAGCGCCTTTAATATTTCTATGGGTGCCCCGGCTTTCAGGGCATTTGCTGTCAGGATCTCCATTCTGGCATCTGCACACCGTGAATGAGTATTCATAATTCCGGCAGCCACTTTGATAAACTTCCCGATATGGCTGACGAAAAGAATGCCTTCAAATCCAAGTTCCACTGCTGCATCGATGGTTTCTCCCAAATAGTTACTGCATTTGACAATTTTTTCTGACGCTACAGGAAAGCTACTGCAAAGATAATCTGTCCCATAGTTTCCGGGAGAAATGACAAGATAGTTATCACCGTTTTTTCGATGCATTTTCATTTCCAGACGGATGCTGGCAATGAGTGCTTCCTCACTCATGGGCTCCACAATACCGCTGGTACCAAGGATCGAAATACCGCCTTCAATACCAAGCCTTGGATTAAAGGTCTTTTTTGCAAGTGCGACGCCTTCCGGGACAGAAATCTTTACAAGAACTTCTCCGTAGCGATCATATTCCTCCATGGCCTCTGTGACAGCTTCCGTAATCATCTGGCGGGGAATCCGATTGATGGCGGCTTCGCCGATCTTCTGCTCCAGCCCGGGCTTTGTAATACGTCCCACACCTGTTCCGCCATCAATGGTGACGATTCGTTCTCTTCCGGGTTTTCCGAAAGCTACAGCTGCATAGACCAAAATGCCATTGGTAACATCAGGGTCATCTCCGGAGTATTTTTTTACCGCACAGGATGCACAGTCTTTTTCTATTTTAGAATCTATAATTTCCAGATGAAGCGTGATTCCTTTCGGAGTCTTTTGTTCGATCTCTCTGACAGCGTCTCCGTTAAAAAGCATTCTTGCGGCAGCACCTGCAGCAGCTGCTGCACAGCTTCCTGTGGTATATCCCAGGGCGAGTTTTTTATTATTTTTTATAACAAATTTACCTTCCAGTCCTGTATTCATGAGTCATTCCTCACTCTTGCATTTTAGCAACCGGTAAATAATTCGCCAGCCACCGTTCTGCAAGGGTTTCCATGCTTATTTTGCAATGATTAAAGAGTAATATCCCGCATCCTCCGGAATCTCATCCACCGAATGGAAAATCCGTTCTCCTTCCATACCACAGTTTTCTACCATGGTCACTTCCGCATTCTGTCCGGAAAGAAATTCTTTCACCTGCCCGATTTTCTTGCCTGATTTCATAAAAATTCTGGTGCCGGTCAGTTCTTTGATCTGCTCTGATTCATAAGACGCCGGAATGACATGAAGCGGTTCCGCCTTTTCTACCAGTCCCATATTCAGCCTTGCTGCCGCTGCACAGAAGGATGGAATCCCACTGATAATCTGAACATCAAAGCCCATCTCCTTAATTTTTTTATGAATATATAGATAGGTGGAATAGACACAAGGGTCACCCAACGTCAAAAAGGCAACATTTTTTCCCTGCTCCAGCTGTTCCTTTACAAGATTTGTAGCATGAATATAAATCTCTTCCAGCTTCTGTGGATCCTTTGTCATAGACCATGGAAGCTCCAAGAACTCTTTCTCATCAATTTCCGGGACCGCCTGTACTGCAATTTTATAGGCAACGGTATTTTCCTTTTTACTCCCCGGCACCGCAATCAGGTCCGCTTCTTTGATCAAACGTACTGCCTTTAAGGTTAAAAGCTCCGGATCTCCCGGTCCAATCCCTACACCGTATAATGTACCATTCATCGTTTTTATCTCCTTAACGTTCCAACTAAGTTACATAATATTTTTATGTAAATATATTGTTTTTTTATTGTATCTGTTCAGTGACTTTCAGATACAGCTTCTAATCAGCTCTCATTGATTTTATGTTTAATATTTCATATATTTTTTTCATATCCAAATGTTTTCGAAGTTCAGCTGCCAGAATGTCATACTGGGTTTCCTTGAAAGCGTTCATATCAAAGGTACTGACCTCAGAAAGATCCAGCCCCTTCTTCCTGCCAAGGGCCATCACGATTTCCTTGACTACCTGGTCTTTATCAAAAATGCCATGAAGATAGCTGCCAAATACATTTTCCCGGTAACACCCATCAGCCTTTTTCTCCTCACCAAGTAACGTCAAAGGATGGGCATTTTCTGCTAAGGTACTGATTCCCATATGGATCTCATATCCTTCAATCGTAACACCTGACAATCCTTCAAAGATTCCCTGCATGTATCTGATCTCACCGGCCACCCTGGTTCTGGTTTTTTGCTCTTCAAATACTGTTTTCATCGGCAAAAGAGCCATACCGCGGATCGTGCCGCCGGCTTCTACCCCATGGGGATCACTGATTTCTTCTCCCAGCATCTGATAGCCTCCGCAAATACCGAAGATTACCGTACCCTCTTTTGCTTTTTTAAGAACTGATGCCTCCAGCCCATTTTGCCGCATCCATAGAAGGTCTTCCATGGTATTTTTGCTTCCCGGAAGAATGATCATATCCGGATTCCTGAGCTCTCCCGGATGAGTTACATAACGAAGGGACACTCCCTCGATCATCTCAAATGGATTAAAATCTGTGAAATTAGAGATTCTTGGAAGACGGATGACTGCAATATCAATGAGCTTCACCTCGCCATGATTCTCTAACCTGGAACTTAGACTGTCCTCATCATCTACCTGCACATGGATATAAGGGGTAACACCAACCACAGGAATCTTTGCTCTTTCCTCAATCATGGCGACACCCGGCTCAAGGATCGTTTTATCGCCCCGGAATTTGTTGATGATCAGACCCTTTACCCGGTCGCGCTCCTCTTGCTCCAAAAGATCCACCGTACCAATCAGCTGTGCAAAAACACCGCCTCTGTCAATATCTCCTACGAGCAATACAGGGGCATCGGCAAGCTTTGCCATACCCATATTTACAAAATCATCATCTGTTTTTAAATTGATCTCTGCCGGACTACCGGCTCCCTCTATGACGATAATATCATAGTTTTCGGATAATGTATCAAAAGCTTTTTTCACTTCCGGAATCAGCTTCTTTTTAAAAGAAAAATATTCCCTTGCAGGCATAACGCCTAACACCTCACCATTTACAATGACCTGGCTTCCCACATCATTGGTAGGCTTTAAAAGTACCGGATTCATTAATACCGAGGGCTTCACACCGGCAGCTTCTGCCTGCATGACCTGAGCCCTTCCCATCTCCAGCCCTTCCTCTGTAATAAAAGAATTTAAAGCCATATTTTGAGATTTAAAGGGTGCCACCCGATAACCATCCTGTTTAAAAATACGGCATAAACCGGCGGTGATCAGACTCTTTCCCACATTGGACATGGTTCCCTGTATCATAATTGCTTTTGCCATGATTACACCTCGTTACTGTATTTCCTGTTCAATATCTGTAAAAGTTCCATATTTTCTTCATGGGATTTCACTGCAATCCGATAATATTCCTTCCCTAAACCACGATAGTTACTGCAATCGCGAATCAAAATCTGCTCCTCAAGACACCTTTCATATAAATCTACCGGTGCTTCAAAAAACAGATAGTTTGCTTTGGAAGGGTAAACATAAAAACCCAGCTTTTCTAATTCATCTTTTAACAATTTACGCTCTGAACTGATATAGGCTCTTGTTTTTGTCACAAAGTCCTGCTCCTTACAGGCAGCAATCCCTGCCAGCTGGGCAGGCTGTGACACATTCCATGGCTGTACAGCTTCTTCCATTTGTCTAAGAAGTACACTGTCACTGCATAGGCCATAGCCAAGCCGAAGTCCCGGCATTCCATACATTTTGGTAAATGCCTTTAAGATAAATATGTTTTTCATATTCTGTAGATGAATTTTGCCGGAAGCTTGAAGCCCTTCCCCTACAAATTCCAGGAAGCATTCATCCAGCACCAGAAAAATATTCTTAGTTTCACATGTTGCAATAATCTGCTCCAACAATTGTGGATCGATCATAAGGCCAGTAGGATTATTGGGACTACATAAAAATGCCATATCAAGGTCATCTGTAAGCCTCGTAAGATACTCGTCCCGTAAGGCAAATCCATGTTCTTTTGTCATTTGATAATAGGAAATCTCACAGGAGGTAGTTTTTAATGCCTGCTCATATTCCTGAAATCCCGGAACTGCCAAAAGAGCTTTTTTCGGTTTTTTTACAAGTACCAGGGAAAATAAAAGCTCTGCCGCTCCATTTCCGCAGATAATCCATTCTTTTGAGACATTTTCCATTTCACTGATGGCAGTTTTTAATCTGTCACAGGAAACGTCCGGGTAATGGATGGATTGCTCCACACCTTGTATTGCCGCATTTTTCACACCTTCCGGCATCCCAAAGGGATTGATATTAGCCGAAAAATCCAGTCGGATATTTCGGGAATAAATATCTCCCCCATGTATTTGATTTTTCATTTAAAAGAAACTCCTTCCAGATGAAAATAGGTTCTTTCTATACAGTGCCTTCCAGATTATTTTTTATAAAGCCATCATAATCTTCTTTATTAGAAGCACTGCACCGCTAAACACCATCATGGCAACCAGTGCGGTTGTATAAAGCAGCCGGTTTGCCCGCACAATATCATAACTTTCAATGGGTCTTACATCGTCTCCGATGGTCGGTTTCTCATATCGTTTTCCAAAATACCATGCATCCCCTGCAAGCTGTACATCCAAAGCACCCGCCATGACTGCCTCCGTCTGGGCAGAGTTTGGGCTTGCATGGTTATAACGGTCTCTTTTGAAAATCTGCCATGCGTGTTTTCCATTGAGTTTCAGTATGTAAGCGGCAAGAACCATGAAGCAGCCGCATAATCTTGCCGGAATGTAATTTAACAGGTCGTCAAACTTTGCGGCACATCTTCCAAAATATAAATATTGATCATTTTTATAGCCCACCATGGAATCCATGGTATTGACTGCCTTGTAAAACCATCCAAAGATCGGTCCGCCTAAAAACATAAAAAGAAGGGGTGCCATAGTCCCATCAGAAGTGTTTTCCGCGATTGTCTCTACTGCAGCCTTTGTAACTCCCTGAGCCGTAAGAGACTGCGTATCCCGTCCCACGATCATGGAAACTGCCTTTCTGGCACCGGGCAGATCCTCTGCTTTTAATCGGTCATAAACCTTCATGGATTCATCCTTTAAAGATCTTACGGCAAAAAGCTGGTAGCACATCATGCATTCTAATGCAAATCCAATATAAAAATTGATTCTATAAGCAAATTTCAATAAAATCCAAGCAGTCAGTGTTGTAAGGGAACACACCAGAATTACAAGCATTCTTCCGGCAGTTCTCTCTCCTGCCTCAGTTTTAGGAAAAACCTTCCGTAATCCATTTTCTAAAACTGTGATCAATTTTCCTATGAGACGTACCGGATGATACATCCAATGAGGATCCCCAAATAATAAGTCTAAAATAAATCCAATCCAAATTGCATAAAGTGTCATCATTTTTCATCTATCGATTCACTCATTGGCTTCGTCTCTTTAAAAAACGGCTGATGAAACGATATCCTTCTATAATTTCTGCAACAGCGATAAAACACGCTTCGCAAGTTTTATCAGCTGATTAGCGGTCGTCAAATGCAATTGTGCGAGCACATTGCATTTTCCTCGTCGCCATAACAAAAAAGCCGTTATCTAACGACAACGACTCATGCACCTGTTTACCGGTTGCCGCAGTAAAACAGGTTCGAGGTATCTGACTTTGATGCATGTACATCTACACAGTAACGGACTTGTTCAGGATTCTCACCTGATTCCCTCTTAAATTTTTTGATTTTTACGGGTGATTTCACAGCACCTTTCGCATAATGCTTTGCCCCGGTAATAACTTTACATATTATAGCGGAAATACTCTAAAATTACAAGTTTCTATTTCCACATATTTGACTTCTTATTCTCTATTTTTTGCAAGCAATGGGCTTCTGTCCAGACATGGAAGCTCCTCTCCATCCAATGTTGTCACGATGCCACCTGCTTCCTCTACAATCAGCGCACCTGCCGCAAAATCCCAGGGAGACAAAATTAACTCAAAAAATATTTCTGCTCTGCCTGCTGCCACAGCACATAAATCAAGAGCTGCGGAACCACTTCTTCTAATATCCAGACATTTTTGAAAATACTCATAGGCCAGATCAAAGGATGCTTTTGCCAGTTCTGTATCATATGGTGAGGTTCCAAACAGGACAATCCCATTTTCCATTTTTTCGTTAGATACATGGATTGGTTGACCATTCATATATGCACCCTCACCAGCAACTGCATAATAGGTTTCTCCAAGATACGGATTATGCACTACACCAAGATATCTTTTTCCATTCCGGATAAGTCCTATGGATATACAACTCATATGATAATCTTTGATAAAATTTGTGGTACCATCAATGGGATCTACAACAAAAATATATTCTGCATTTCTATTGATCTGGTAATCCTCTTCTTCTCCTAAAAACTCTGCCTCAGGAAGTATCTGACGCAGTTTTTCTTCAATCATCTTCTGAATCTTGCAGTCATATGCCGTAACAAAATTTGCCTTGCCTGCTTTATCTTTTATACCGATATCATTTCTATCAGCACCTATCATTACCTGACCACAATCCTTTGCGGCTTCTATAATTTCTTCTAAAATCACATGGATATCTCTCATATTCCCATTCCTTTGCATCTCAATTTGTTGAATATATTCCCCTTTAGTTCACTATCTTTTCCCATATCTCTTAACTGACGCTCCGAGAAACTACAGTTACCCCACTTCGCAGGCGTCGTCGGCTCCAACTAATCCAAGA
>CALZFY010000064.1:0-13035 GCA_945786935.1 uncultured Lachnoclostridium sp. | reverse complement strand
CTGTGAGCGGCTAGTGTTTCTTGAATTAGTCGAGGAGGATGGAGCCTGCGAAGTGAGGGTATCCCGGTCAGTCAGGCGTCCCCTGAAAGAAAATGATGCAAAAGTACCATAAGGAGAGAAACATTGAAGAAAATCTACTTAGACCAGGCCAGCACCACCTACCCCAAGCCGGAACGTGTGGCAAAGGCCGTATATGAATACATGACAGGAAACGGCTGCAACTGTAGTCGGGGAAGCTACGAACAGGCCTATGAGACTGAAGAGGTGGTCATAGAGACCAGAGAACTGTTAACAGAACTTTTCGACGGGCCGGATTGTAAAAACGTGGTATTCACGAAAAATGTGACGGAGAGTTTAAACATTGTGCTGAAAGGTTTTTTGAAACCGGGAGACCATGTGCTGGTATCTGCCATGGAGCATAATGCGGTAATGAGACCTATACGTCAATTAGAAGAACAGGGAATTGTTTTCGACAGATTGCCTTGTAATGACCAGGGAGAGCTTCTTCTAAAAGAGATTCCGCCTCTGATTAGAAAAAATACAAAGGCTGTCATCATGCTGCATGCCAGCAACGTGTGCGGTACCATTCTTCCAATCAAAGAAGTGGGGGAACTATGCAAGGAGCGTGGTCTTAAATTCATCGTAGACTGCGCCCAGACAGCAGGAGTCCTGCCAATCTCCATGAAGGAAATGCAGATTGATGTCCTATGCTTTACGGGGCATAAAGGACTCTATGGTCCCCAGGGCATTGGCGGATTCCTTCTTTGGGAGGAAATGATAGATAAAATACGACCTCTTCTCTCAGGAGGAACCGGCAGTATCAGCCACACAGAAGAAATCCCCACCTTTATGCCGGACAGATTTGAGGCGGGAACTCTAAATTTACCGGGAATTTTTGGATTGCACGCAGCATTGCGGTGGCTTACAGGAATCGGCATAGAAGAAATTCATCGGAAGGAGATGGAATTAACGAAGCTCTTTATAAATAAGGTAGAAATGCTGGATCCAAAGGGTGAAAAGATCCGGCTGGTGGGGAAAAAGACAGTTGAAGGCCGAACTTCCGTAGTATCTGTCGTAACACCGGGAAGAGATCCGGCAGGGGTTGCTTACCTTTTGGATGCCAGTTATGGAATCATGACCAGAGTGGGGCTTCACTGTGCTCCCAACGCCCATAAAACACTGGGAACCTACCCGGGAGGGACCATCCGTTTTTCCTTTGGATATTTTAATACAAAGGAAGAGGTGTCTTTCGCTGTAAAAGCATTGGAGGAAATCTTATGGAATTAAAACAGTTGGAGTCCTTTGTGGCAGTGGTAGAACATAAAAGCTTTACGGAGGCTGCCAGACAGCTTTATATTTCCCAGCCCACCATCAGTACCCATATTCAGGCGTTGGAGAAGGAATTGCAGTCAAAGCTGATCCTTCGGACCACCAAAAGCATTGAGCTGACTCCGAGAGGTGTAGAAACCTATGAATGTGCCGTAAAAATGCTGGAGCTTAGAGATAATCTGATGCAAAAATGGAAAAGCGAGGAAGAAAAGATCATCCGCATCGGTGTGTCTACCATTCCGTCGGCATATATTCTGCCGGAGATCCTGCCGGACTTTTGCGAGGAACATCCGGGTATTTTCTTTCATTCTACCCAGAGTGACAGCCAGGGGATTCTTGAGGGTGTCCTGGAGGATAAAATGGATGTAGGTCTTGTGGGAATGAAATGTGAGGATGAACGGCTTGCCTGTATCCCTTTTTACCAGGATGAGCTGGTAGTGATCACACCGGTCAACGAACATTTTTTTGAATTGAAAAAAAGAAATGCATCCATGGGGGAATTGTTAAAAGAACCGGTGATCCTGCGGGAAAAAGGAAGCGGAACCAAGAAGGCAGCAGATGTGTTTCTGGAAAAAGAAGGAATATCAGAAAAAGAGCTGAAGGTGGTAGCTTACATGAATGATCCGGAAGCCATTAAAAACTCCGTGGCTGCAGGTCTTGGCATTTCTATTGTGTCAAAAAAAGCAGCGCAAAATCTGGTGATGGAGAAGCGTTTGTTGTCTTTTGACTTTTCAGAAGATACCTTTGGCCGTAAATTTTATATCATATTTAAGAAAGATTACGTCCTTCAACCATTTATAAGCAAATTTATAAATTATATTCAAAATTATTATAAGAATTAATTAATAAAAATGGATTGACGTTCCGTGGGGAAATCTTTATTATAAATAGAAACGAAAGATTATGTGTTTGTCAGAAAGGAGATTTTATCATGGCGTACTATTATA
This sequence comes from uncultured Lachnoclostridium sp., assembly GCA_945786935.1. GTDB lineage: Bacteria > Bacillota > Clostridia > Lachnospirales > Lachnospiraceae > HGM12587. The sequence continues at coordinate 10,759 of CALZFY010000064.1, read as the reverse complement.
GTGAACCATCCCATACATTTAGTGAATATCTGTTAGTTCCGGGGTATTCCAGCAGCGAATGCATTCCGGCTAACGTTAGTTTAAAAACTCCATTAGTGAAATTCAAAAAAGGTGAGGAACCTGCTTTATCTTTAAATATTCCATTAGTTTCCGCAGTTATGCAGTCTGTATCTAATGATACCATGGCGGTAGCATTGGCAAGAGAAGGCGGTGTTTCTTTTATTTACGGTTCTCAGACCATCGAAGCACAGGCTGAAATGGTAAGAAAAGTAAAAGCATATAAAGCAGGGTTTGTAGTGAGTGACTCTAACCTGGTTCCGGGAAATACCCTGGCAGAGGTTCTTGCATTAAAGGAAAAGACAGGACATTCCACCATGGCAGTCACTGATGACGGTACAGCTCATGGAAAATTACTGGGAATCGTTACCAGCAGAGATTATCGTATTTCCCGTATGTCTATGGACACAAAAGTGGAAGAATTCATGACTCCATTTGAAAAGCTGATCACTGCAAAAGTCGGCATGTCCTTAAAAGATGCAAACAATCTGATCTGGGATCATAAATTAAATTCCCTTCCGGTGATCGATGAAAACCAGCACTTAGACTCCATCGTATTCAGAAAAGACTACGAATCCAAAAAAGCAAACCAGAATGAGCTTCTGGATGCGAAAAAGAGATATGTAGTTGGTGCCGGAATCAATACAAGAGATTATGCAGAACGTGTTCCTGCACTGGTTGACGCAGGTGTTGACATTTTATGTATCGACTCCAGCGAAGGCTTCAGCGAATGGCAGAAGATCACCATCGCATGGATCAGAGAGCATTACGGTGACACAGTCAAAGTTGGTGCAGGTAATGTCGTAGACGCTGACGGTTTCAGATTCCTTGCGGAATGCGGTGCAGACTTTGTAAAAGTCGGTATCGGCGGAGGCTCTATCTGTATTACCCGTGAAACAAAGGGTATCGGAAGAGGACAGGCAACAGCAACCATCGAAGTAGCAAAAGCAAGAGATGAATACTATAAAGAAACAGGCATTTATGTACCGATCTGCAGTGACGGCGGTATCGTTCATGACTACCATATGACCCTTGCCCTTGCTATGGGAAGTGATTTCATCATGCTTGGCAGATACTTCTCACGTTTTGATGAATCACCCACAAATAAGGTGATGATCAATGGCCAGTACATGAAAGAGTACTGGGGCGAAGGTTCAGCCCGTGCCAGAAACTGGCAGAGATATGACCTGGGTGGAGATAAGAAGTTAAGCTTTGAAGAAGGTGTAGACTCCTACGTACCATATGCAGGCTCCTTAAAGGATAACGTAAACTTATCTCTTGCAAAGGTAAAATCTACCATGTGCAACTGCGGTGCACTTACCATTCCGGAATTACAGCAGAAAGCAAAGATTACATTGGTATCTTCTGTAAGTATCGTAGAAGGCGGCGCACACGATGTTGTATTAAAAGATTCTACAGCATCACGTAATCAGTAAAATTGGCGGACTTGGTTTTGGGATTTCCCAAAACCAGGTCACTTTTTGTGAGGAGAATATAATATGAGAGTAGCGATCATTATGGGATCCACCTCCGATCTTCCAAAGATGGAACCGGCAGTGGAGATCTTAAAATCCTATGGAGTAGCGGTAGATGTCAGATGCTTATCTGCGCACCGTGCCCATGCGGGACTTTCTAAATTTATTGAGGAAGCAAATCAGAATGGAACAGAAGTGTTTATCACAGCAGCAGGTATGGCAGCAGCTCTTCCGGGAGTCGTAGCATCCCAGACCGTGACACCGGTCATCGGCGTGCCTTTGTCAGGCTCTGTATTAGACGGAATGGACGCACTGATGTCCATTGTACAGATGCCACCGGGAATTCCGGTAGCTACTGTAGCAATCAATGGCGGAAAAAATGCAGCTTATCTTGCACTGCAGATCATGGCAGTGAAGCATACTGAACTTAGAGAAAAGCTTCTTGCCCATAGAGCAGAGATGGAAGAAGCTGCCATGAAGACAAATCAGGAAGTTATGAATAAATTTGCGTAAAAGCAGATTTGTCATGCACATAAAAGTGCAACTAGAGGAGGAAGAAACATGAGTGGATTTTTTGGAGTTGCTTCAAAAGAAGACTGTGTAACAGATTTATTTTATGGTGTAGATTATCATTCCCATCTGGGAACCAGACGTGCCGGTATGGCAGTTTATAATGAAGAAACCGGATTCAGTCGTGCCATTCATAACATTGAGAATGCACCATTCCGTACAAAATTTGATAAAGATGCCGACGAGATGCATGGAAATATCGGTATCGGCTGTATTTCAGACTATGAACCGCAGCCTCTTTTGATCCAGTCCCATTTGGGCAGCTTTGCCATTGCCACGGTAGGTAAGATCAATAACCATGATGAACTGGTGAAGAAGGTATACGAAGAAGGTACCAGTCATTTTCAGGAAATGAGTGGTGGTATGATCAATGCTACGGAGCTGGTTGCAGCACTTCTTTGTACAAAACACAGCATTCTGGCAGGAATCCGTTATGTACAGGGACTGGTGCAGGGATCTCTTTCCATTATGATCATGACACATGAAGGAATTTATGTAGCCAGAGACCGTCTGGGAAGAACTCCGGTGATGATCGGAAAAAGAGAAGGTGCCATGTGTGCTACCTTTGAAAGCTTTGCATACATGAACCTTGACTATGAAGACTATTACGAATTAGGACCAGCAGAGGTATATTTCTTCAATGCAGACGGTGGAAAGACCATTGGAGAACGTGGAGAAGAAATGAAAATCTGTACCTTCCTCTGGGTATACTATGGATATCCGACCGCTACCTATGAAGGCGTCAATGTAGAGGATATGCGTTACCGCTGCGGAGAAATGTTATCAAAACGTGATGCCGGCAAGGTATTCCCGGATTATGCGGCAGGTGTACCGGATTCAGGACTTGCCCATGCCATTGGTTACTCCAATGCCACAAAGATCCCCTATGCAAGACCGTTTATCAAATATACACCGACCTGGTCACGTTCCTTTATGCCCACAAACCAGAAACAGAGAAATCTGGTGGCACGTATGAAACTGATTCCGGTGCATAAAATGATCAAGGACAAGAAGCTTCTGTTAATCGATGACTCCATTGTGCGTGGAACCCAGCTTCGTGAAACAACGGAGTTCCTTTACAGAAACGGTGCCAAAGAGGTTCACGTAAGACCTGCCTGCCCGCCACTGCTTTTTGGATGTAAATACTTAAACTTCTCCCGTTCCAAATCCGTTATGGATCTGATTACCAGAAGAATCATCCGTGATTTTGAAGGAACTGAGGATGTATCAGAGGAAGTACTGGCACAATATGCGGATCCGGACAGTGAGAAATATAAAGCAATGGTAGAGGAGATCCGTAAGCAGCTTAATTTCACAACACTGGAATTTTTAAGACTTGATGACATGATTGAGGCGGTAGGACTGGAGCCGGATAAGCTTTGTACTTACTGCTGGAATGGAAAAGAGTAATGATGGAAAGAATCGTACAGCCGGGGCAGGTTTACAGACATTTTAAAGATAAGCTGTATCAGATCGTAGCAGTTGCAAAACATTCTGAGACAGGGGAAAAAATGGTGGTCTATCAGGCTCTGTATGGAGATTACAGTGTCTATGTAAGACCTTATGAGATGTTTCTCAGTGAGGTTGACCGGGAAAAATATCCTGAGGTTACACAAAAATATCGTTTTGAGCTTATAAATACGGAAAGAAATGGAAATACTGATGTTGAACCTGAAAAAGAGGAAGAGGCAGAAGTGAATCCGGAACTGCTGGCATTTTTAGAGCTTGAAACTCTGGCAGAAAAGCTGGAAATGTTCAAAGACTTAAGAAAGAGAATGGATGACCATCTTCTGGACAGCATTGCTGCTTCTTTGGATATTGTGGTAGAGGATGCACCTCTTCCGCAAAGATATCAGGAAGTATTAAACTGTCTGGAAACGATGGAGCATTTCGAATGCAATCGCTTCCGGTAGAAGGAGCTTCGAAATGAACAAAAAAACCAAAATCGTATGTACATTGGGACCTGCAGTGGAAGACGAAAATATCATGCGTCAGATGATGCTGGAGGGCATGAACATTGCCAGGTTTAATATGTCTCATGGTGACCACGAGGAGCATGGAAGGCGACTTGACATGTTAAAGCGGCTTCGGAAGGAATTAAATCTTCCGGTGGCAGCCCTGTTGGATACCAAGGGACCGGAAATTCGGCTGGGAGATTTTGAACAAAAGCAGATCGTGTTAAAGCAGGGACAGCTTTTTACACTGACCACAAATGAAATTCTTGGAAATAAAGAAAGTGCATACATTACCTATCCGGGTCTGCCCTATGATGTGACACCGGGAAACCGGATTCTCATTGACGATGGATTGGTAGAGATGGAAGTAGAAAGTGTGGCAGGGGAGGAGATCCGCTGTCTGGTGAAAAATACCGGGGTCATTTCAGCCAGAAAAGGCGTAAATGTTCCCGGTGTTGTTTTAAGTCTTCCATTTATCAACGAAAAGGATTATAATGACCTGAGATTTGCCGTAGAGCAGGAATATGATTTTGTTGCCGCATCCTTTACACGCAGTGCGTCGGATGTGCGGGAACTGAAAAATGTTTTAAAAGAGCTCGGCGGGGAAAAAATCAAAGTCATTGCAAAAATTGAAAACAGTCAGGGTGTGGAAAATCTGGATGAGATCCTTGCACTTGCAGACGGAATTATGGTTGCCAGAGGTGATATGGGTGTGGAAATTCCTTTGGAGGAGGTTCCGGTCATCCAAAAAGAGATCATCAAAAAGGTGTATGGTGTGGGTAAACAGGTCATCACGGCTACCCAGATGCTGGATTCCATGATGCAGTATCCAAGACCCACCAGAGCAGAGGCAAATGACGTTGCCAATGCGGTCTATGACGGCACCAGTGCCGTCATGCTTTCCGGGGAAACTGCTTCCGGAAAATATCCGCTGGAATGTGTCCGTACCATGGTTCGGATCGCAGGGCGCACAGAGCAGGATATTGATTACAGAAAGCGGTTTTATCAGAGCAATCTTCCCACGGAAGGAAGCATTACCAATGCCATTTCCAAGGCGACGGTCAATGCAGCCATCGAGTTACATGCCAGGGCCATCGTCACCGTTACGGAATCCGGCAGAACAGCCTATATGATTTCCAGATACCGTCCGGTTTGTCCGGTCATTGCCTGCACTACCCGAGAGCAGACCTACCGTCAGCTTGCCTTAAGCTGGGGTGTGATCCCGCTGCTCATAAAAGAGCGGGAGGATTTGAACCAGCAATTTGAGGAGGCGATTCTGGCTGTACAAAAGGCTTCAATGGCAACTACAGGGGATATTCTTGTACTGACTGCCGGGGTGCCCATCGGTATCTCCGGTACGACCAACCTTCTGAAGGTACATTGTATCACCCAAATGGAAGAATAGAAAAGTGAGGAAATAAACATGGCAGAAAAAGAATGCGCAAGCAAAAGTACCTGTTCCAGAGAAAGCTGTGAAGGCTGTCCAAGCAAGAACAATCCACAGAGCTTTCTTGTAGAACAAAACATTTATTCCAATGTAAAACACGTCATCGGAGTTGTCAGTGGGAAAGGCGGTGTGGGTAAATCCATGGTGACCGCATCTTTAGCAAATCTTCTGGCAAAACAGGGCTATACGGTAGGAATTCTGGATGCAGATATTACAGGTCCGTCGATCCCTAAAATGTACGGCGTTCACGGACCGGCAGAAGCTACGGACGACGGAATCGAACCATTGCTGACAGACAACGGCATCCGTTTAATGTCCATCAATCTTTTACTCCCGGATGAGGAAAGTCCGGTAATCTGGAGAGGTCCGGTGCTTGCCAATATGGTAAAGCAGTTCTGGAGTGAGGTTATGTGGGGAGAGGTAGATTACCTTCTGGTAGATATGCCTCCGGGAACCGGTGACGTACCGCTGACAGTGTTCCAGTCCTTACCGGTAGATGGAATCGTTGTGGTAACCTCTCCACAGGATCTGGTTAGAATGATCGTAAAGAAAGCCATCAACATGGCAAATATGATGAAGATTCCGGTACTTGGTCTGGTGGAAAACTACAGTTATATCAAATGTCCGGACTGCGGAAAAGAATTCTCAGTCTTTGGAAAGAGCACCATCGACGAGGTTGCAAAAGAAGTATCCTTACCGGTGCTTGGAAAGCTTCCGATCGATCTTTCTTTGGCAGAGCTTTCTGATGCAGGGGAATTTGCAAAAGCAAATGTGGAATATCTGGAAGCTGCAAGAGAAGCAGTGGAAAATCATCAGAAATCATGAATTACAAAATGATACTGCAGTATGACGGCACAAAATTAAACGGCTGGCAGAAGCAGGGAAATACAGATAACACCATACAGGGAAAGTTAGAAGCTATTCTGGAAAAAATGTATGGAGAGTACATTGAGATCCATGGCTCAGGAAGAACGGATGCAGGAGTTCACGCCTGTGGACAGGTGGCCAATTTCCATGCTCCGGAGAAGTTTCCTGAGGAAGAAATCAAAAAATACCTCAACGAATATCTGTCTAAAGATATCCGGGTGTTGGCGGTTTCCAAAGCTGATGAGCGTTTTCATGCCAGGTTGTCTGCAAAGGGCAAAACCTATGAATACCGCATCGACAACGGAGAAGTAGCCAATGTATTCCGGAGAAAATATACTATGCGGGAGGAAAATCCTCTTGATCTGGAAGCCATGAGAAGTGCCGCGGTACTTTTTCTTGGAACCCATGACTTTAAGTCCTTTTGTGCCAACAAAAAGATGAAAAAATCAACGGTCCGTACCATTACATCCATCACTATAGAGGAAAAGGATGGAATCGTATCCATAAGGTACACCGGCAACGGCTTCCTCTACAATATGGTCCGGATCCTTACGGGAACTCTCATAGAAGTGGGCAGGGGATTGCGTACACCGGAAGAAATGAAGGACATTCTGGAGGCTAAAGACCGGGGAGCGGCAGGCTTTACCGCACCGGCCCAGGGACTGTTTCTGGTGGAAGTTATGTATGAATGATAAAAAGGAGCTCTGCAGCTGCAGGGCTCCTTTTTTAAAATTAGTTTCCTAACATGAATGCGATTAATTTGTCAATATCTTCTTTTTCGTAAGCGATGATTTCCAGTTCCGGAATTTCACCGTTTGAAAAAATATTTGCCATGGAAACGTACTGGCATAATTTGGATTTTAAGTTTAATCTGTCTCCTTCACCTGTTACAAGCTCAACCTTGCCGGAGCAGCTGTCAACAACTTTGAAAAATTTGTCGATGTCTGAAATGTTCTGAATCTTCATGGTACCTTCTCCTTTTTTGAATAGAATTTCGATAATTTTATTATATTGAAATCTTAGGAAAAAGTCCACACAAATCAACCTAAAGTGTGCAAATTTCATAACATCCTAAATTTTACATAGACTTTACATAGAATACCTGATGCCCTTAACTTTGACGCGATAGCCTATAGGAGTAAAATTGTGGCTGTACATTTTAAACAGCCAACAGTTTTGGGCAAAATTTTATTACACAGGATGTAGAAATAAGAGGTAGATTTATGGACTTTTTTGGAATTTTGAGAATGGTAGGAGGCCTTGCACTTTTTCTTTATGGAATGGACTTAATGGGAGATGGACTTGCAAAGGCATCTGGTGGTAAAATGGAGAAAATGTTAGAAACATTGACCTCCAATACGTTAAAAGCTGTGGCCTTAGGCGCAGTGGTTACGGCAGTAATCCAGAGCTCTTCGGCGACAACGGTCATTGTGGTAGGTTTCGTAAACTCCGGGATCATGAAGCTTTCCCAGGCGGTAGGTGTCATCATGGGTGCCAATATCGGTACCACCATGACTTCCTGGCTTTTGAGCTTAACAGGAATTGAAAGCGGCAATTTCTTTATGAATCTTTTGAAGCCGTCTTCTTTTTCCCCTGTGCTTGCCATGGTGGGTGTTGTTTTCCTGCAGTTTTTAAAAAGTGACAGGAAGAAAAACATCGGTATGATCATGGTAGGCTTTGCGATCCTGATGACAGGGATGGAGACCATGAGTGCTGCTGTAAAGCCTTTGGCAGATGTGCCGGAATTTACAAATATCCTTCTGATGTTTCGAAACCCCATTTTGGGTATGGTGGCAGGTGCACTGCTTACGGCAATTATTCAGAGTTCTTCCGCATCTGTCGGTATTTTACAGGCACTTTGTATGACAGGAGCAGTATCATTTAGTACCGCCCTTCCCATCATTATGGGACAGAATATCGGTACCTGTGTGACTGCCATGATTTCCGGTATCGGTGCCAGCAAAAATGCAAGAAGAACCGCATTGATCCATCTTTACTTTAACCTGATCGGTACGATCATTTTTATGCTGGCATTCTATGCTTTAAATGCAGTGTTTGACTTCTCTTTTCTGGATGCACCGGCAAATGCAGCGGGAATTGCAACCATTCATACAATTTTCAATGTGACAGCTACAGTGCTTCTCCTTCCTTTTTCCAAGGTGCTGGTGAAGCTTGCCTGTCTGACGATCCGGGATGATGCAGCAGGAGCAGCACCGGACAATCAGGGCCGCGTTGTAAAAACTCTGGAACCCCGTTTTCTGGAAATGCCGGCCTATGCCACAGAAATCTGTATGGAAGCTACAGAGAAGATGGCTTATCTTAGTGTAAAGGCTGTGGTGGAAGCTATGTCCTTGTTAAATAAATATGATGAGGATACTGCAAACAAGGTCATTGATCTGGAAGAAGAGGTGGACTCTTACGAGGAAGAGCTGGGTGCCTATATGGTGAACCTAAGCAGAAAGGACCTTCCGGTGCATGAAAGTCAGCTTCTTTCCATGATGCTTCACAGTCTGGGAGATTTTGAACGTCTTTCCGACCATGCGGTGACCATCCGGAATGCGGCGAAGGAGATGTTTTTAAAAGGAACAAAATTCTCCGAGCATGCACAGCAGGAAATTGATGAATACATGGTTCAGGTACAGAAAATCATGAATGCCACCTTAAATTGTTTCAGAAACAAGGATCTGGTGGTGGCAGGAAGCATTTTCCCTATGGAAGATGTGGCGGAACAACAGAGTGCTGCAGCTAAGAAAAATCATATCAGGCGCCTGCGGGAAGGAAAATGTACCATTGAGATGGGATTTATCCAGTCAGACCTTCTGACCAGTATGGAGAGTATTGTAGACCATTGTTCTAATGTGGCAGAAACAGTGATCAGTTATCGATAAAGGAGGTGCTTTATGGCACTCATATATATAGTAGAAGATGACCAGAATATCAGGGAGATCGAAAGCTTTGCGTTAAAAAACAGTGGCTATCAGATCAGGGATTTTTCCAATGCTGCAGAGTTTTATCAGGCAATGAAGGTAATCAGACCGGATCTTGTACTGCTGGATATTATGCTTCCGGAAGAAGACGGTATGGAGATCTTACAGAAGCTTCGGAAAAATCCGGATACCAGGAGGCTTCCTGTGATCATGGTGACCGCAAAGTCCACGGAGCTTGACCGGGTCAAGGGACTGGATGGCGGAGCAGATGATTACATTGTAAAGCCCTTTGGCGTCATGGAACTGATTTCCCGGGTGAAAGCTGTTCTTCGAAGAAGTATGGATAAGGAACAGGAGAAAGTCTGGAAGGTAGATGAAATCTTCATGGACGATGAACGCCATCAGGTGTTTGTCTCTGATGTGCCCTGTGATCTGACCTTTAAGGAATATGAGCTTTTACGTCTGTTTATGCAAAACCGTGGAATCGTTCTGACCAGGGATGTGATCATGGACCGCATCTGGGATATGAACTGTGATGTGGAATCAAGAACCCTGGATGTGCATTTAAAGACCCTTCGCTCAAAGCTAGGAGACAGTGCAGGTCATATTAAAACGATCCGTAACGTGGGATATCGTATGGAGTAACGAAGGATGAGAAAAAGAATCAATACGGAGCTGGTGCTGATTGCCGCAGTGGCCATCATTCTGACCAGTATCCTGGTGACCTTTACCTATTATAAGATCTTTCAGACGGAAGTGTTTGGCAGCTTAAAAACCTGTGCTAATGTGCTGGCTGCAGGCATTGCGGAGGATGAATCCGGGACGCAGCCGGCAAAGCTGATAGACGGAGACCTTCGGATCACGCTGATCGATTCAGAAGGGGCCGTCCTTTCCGATACCAATGCAGATATCGGAGGCATGGGAAATCATGGAGGACGTCCGGAAATCAGGGAGGCCTTTAACAAAGGAGAGGGATGCGATATCCGCAAATCCCAGACATTGGAAAAAAGCACCTTTTATTATGCCATGCGTATGGAAAATGGGAATGTTCTTCGTGTGGCAAAGGAAACAGGCAGTATTTACAGTATTTTTTTTGATGCCCTGCCATCTCTGGGTCTGGTGACTTTATTGCTGTTTGTATTCTGTGCCCTTCTGGCACATTTTCTGACCAAAAGCTTCATTGCACCCATTGAGCGGGTGGCAAAAAATTTGGACGGACAGGTGGAGGTGGGTTCCTATAAGGAGCTTGCCCCTTTTCTGGAGACCATTAAAGAGCAGCATCAGAACATTGTAAAAAGTGCCAAGATGCGGCAGGACTTTACTGCCAATGTTACCCATGAACTAAAGACCCCTCTGACTTCTATTTCCGGTTATGCGGAGCTGATTGAAAACGGCATGACTGATGAGAAGGATACGAGACGATTTGCAAAGGAGATCCATCACAATGCCAACCGGCTGATC
>CALZFY010000063.1:0-13773 GCA_945786935.1 uncultured Lachnoclostridium sp. | reverse complement strand
AGATGCAAATGCAGCAGGCACAGATGCAGCAGGCTAATCAGGTTCCAAATCCTGTAAAGGCAGCAGAATGGACCTGTTCCTGTGGTACAAAAAACAGTGGAAAATTCTGCAGTGAATGTGGCAAACCGGCACCGGCGGCAGAGTGGATTTGCTCCTGTGGTGCGAAAAATACAGGAAAATTCTGTCAGGAGTGCGGAAAGGCGAGAGGATAATGTCTGCAATTACCTATGAATGTCCTAATTGTGGCGGTGGGCTGGTCTTTGATCCGGAATCAGGTATGTTTACCTGCGAGTACTGCCTGTCAAAATTTGAAGAGGCAGAGCTGGCAGGGAAGAAACAGTCCGGGGAAGAAACAAAGGACGCTGCAGAGACAGCAGAAGCCCAGGAGCAGAGTGCGCTTGTTTATCACTGTCCAAGCTGTGGGGCGGAAGTTATGACCGATGAAACGACAGCGGCAACCTTTTGCTTCTACTGCCACAATCCAATTGTCCTTTCGGGAAAACTGGAAGGAAAATATTTGCCGGATGGAGTGATTCCGTTTAAGATCTCCAAAGATGAGGCCATGGATCGGTTCCGCCAGTGGATTGAAAAAAAATGGTTTATTCCCGGAGGGTTTTATTCTCCACGGCAGATTGAGAAGATGAGTGGTGTGTATTTTCCCTACTGGCTTTGTGACTGTGAGAGCGAAAGTACCATGAGCGGTACTGCCAGAGATATCAGAATCTGGCGTGTAGGAGATACCGAATATACGGAAACAAAGACCTTTGCAGTACGAAGAAGCGGAACCCTGAAATTTCGGCACATTCCCAAAACTGCCCTGCAAAAGGCACAAAATGCCATGTTAAAGGGAATCTTTCCTTATGAATTCGGGGCTCTGGAAAAATTCCATATGGGCTATCTGTCAGGCTTTCAGGCAGAAAAGAGGGATATTGAAAGTGATACCCTGAACGAGTCCGTGGATAGTGAGGTCAGGGGCTTTGCTGAAAAAAGGATCCGCGATACCATTTCCGGACATAACAGCTTTGACCTGGTAGGCCAGGAACATAAGCTTGGAAAGAAAAATTTTCAGTATGTTCTTTTGCCGGTATGGGTACTGACTTATCGGGAGAGAGGCAATCAGGTATACTATTTTGCCATGAATGGACAGACTGGCGAGATCATTGGAAAGTTGCCGGTAGATCGAAAGAAGATGGCAATTCTTTCGGCTGTCATATTTTTGGCAGTCTTTGGACTGTTGTTGCTGGGAGGATTTTTGTTATGAGAAGGACATGGATCCATTGGATGATCGCAGCGTTTTTAGGTATCGGATTGCTTTTTGGAATGGAAACAGGGGCACAGACTAAGAATGTGTACGATCTGGCAGATCTTCTGACTAATGAAGAAGAAGAGAAGCTTCAAAGCTACGCTGAAGATTTTTCTGAAAGCTGGAGCATGAATTTTTTAGTGGTGACTACAAATGATACGGATGGGAAAAGTACCGTAGAGTATGCAGATGACTTCTATGACGAAAAGTATCCGGACAGCACGAAAGAAGATGGCATATTGTATCTGATCGATATGGATCACCGTCAGATCTATGTATCCACCTGCGGAAGTGCGATCCGTTATCTGACAGATGAGCGTATCGACCGGATTTTAGACGCTGCCTATGAAGAAGCAGCTGACGGGGATTATTTTGGAACCTTTGAGGCATTTTTTGAAGAGACAGAAAAATATCTGAAGAAGGGCATCCCCTCTAACCAGTATAATTACGATACCGAAACGGGGGAGAGGGATTACTATCAGGCAGAAGAGCCCCCGAAAAAGGTGACTTTCGGAGAGTTTCTCGTGGCACTGGTATTAGGACTTGTTGCGGCCGGTGGCACAGTGGCAGCCATTACAGCCAGGTATCAGCTGAAATTCGAAGATTTTCACTACGATGCCTATACAGATTCAGATATAGACTTAAAGGTGAAAGAAGACCGGCTGATCAATACTTTTGTGACCCATAGAAGTATCCCAAAGGATCAGGGAAGCAGTGGAGGAGGCAGCAGAAGCTCCGTGCATACCTCATCCTCAGGACGCAGTCATGGAGGCGGTGGAAGAGGCTTCTAAAGATTTTGTGAAAACTACTTGACTTCATTCCTTAATAGGTGTATGATGTGAACCAAGTCATTGCTTCACTACATAAAAGCGTTGAAGCGATGAAGAATAAACAGTTGTTTAGAAATATGAACAGCTGTGAAAAAGGATAATGAAGAAAAGGTGGGTATTATGAAAAAGTTATTAGCACTCATGATGGCAGCTACACTGGTTCTTAGTATGACAGCTTGTGGCGGCTCCAAAAAAGAAGAAGCTCCGGCAGCAGATACTCCGGCAGCAGAAGAAAACGTAACAGATGAAGCAGCAACAGGCGATGTTTACAAGATCGGTGTTCTCCAGTATGTACAGCATGCAGCATTGGATGCATCCAATGAAGGTTTCTTTGCAGCATTGGATGATGCAGGAATCGCTTATGAAGCAGATCAGCAGAATGCAGCCGGTGAAGCAGCTTCCTGTGATACCATTGCAGATACACTGGTAAATAACGGAAACGACCTGATCCTTGCAATCGCAACTCCTGCAGCACAGGCGGTAGCAGGTAAGACAACAGAAATTCCAGTCATCTTAACAGCTGTTACAGATCCTGCAGAATCAGGACTGGCAGAAAGCAATGACGCACCGGGAGCAAATGTGACAGGTACTTCCGATTTGACACCGGTCAAAGAACAGATGGAGCTTTTAAAAGAAGTCCTTCCTGAAACAAAAACAGTTGGTATTCTTTACTGTTCAGCAGAAGCAAACTCTGTATTACAGGCAGATATGGCTAAGGCAGCATTAGACGATCTTGGTATTGCTTATGCAGACCTTACAGTTTCAAATTCCAATGAGATCCAGACAGTGGTTGAATCTGCTGTTGGAAAAGTAGATGCTCTGTACTGCCCGACAGATAACATGATCGCAGCAGGTATGGCTACTGTAGCTATGGTAGCAAATGAAAACGGTATTCCTGTGATCTGTGGTGAAGAGGGAATGGTTAACGAAGGTGGTCTTGCAACCTATGGTATTGATTACTATCAGTTAGGATACCTTGCAGGTCAGATGGCAGTGGAAATCCTTACCAATGGTGCAAATCCAGCAGAGATGCCAATCGGATATCTTGCAGCAGAAAACTGTGCATTAACAGTAAATGAAGAAACAGTTGCAGCTTTAGAAGCAAAAGGGCTTGATTTGTCAGCTTTAACAGCTAAAGTAAAGTAAATAAAATTAAATAAACGGCAATGACGGGATGTCTGAAGGGATTTGGACATCCTGTTTGCTGTAATTATGGAGGTTTTTATGAGCAGTTTATTACTCTCATTACAGGGAGCCGTATCTCAGGGTGTTCTCTGGGGAATCATGGTTCTGGGTGTTTATATCACCTATAAAATTCTGGACATTGCAGATTTGACGGTAGACGGAAGCTTCGCTCTTGGAAGCTGTGTATGTGCTACCATGATCTTAAATATGAATATGAATCCTGCACTGGCTATTCTGGTAGCAGGCGTTGCAGGAATGCTGGCAGGAGCAGTGACAGGTATTTTACATACAGTTTTTGAAATTCCGGCAATTCTTGCAGGAATTCTCACTCAGATTTCTCTCTGGTCCGTGAACTTACGGATCATGGGCGGTAAAAGTAATATGCCCCTTTTAAAAGTAGATACAATCTTCAGTGGAATCGTAGAAAAAACAGGAATGAAAGGCTCTATGGTATCCCTGATCATCGGTGCGGTGATTGCAGCAGTGGTGATCTCCATTCTTTACTGGTTTTTTGGAACAGAGATCGGTTCTGCCATCCGTGCCACAGGTAACAATGAAAAAATGATCCGTGCCCTGGGCGTGGATATTAAAACAACTAAAATGATCGGTCTGATGCTCAGCAACGGTCTGGTTGGTATTTCCGGAGCACTGGTATGCCAGAACTCCAAATATGGTGACATTAACATGGGTACCGGCGCCATCGTCATTGGTCTTGCTGCCATTGTCATTGGTGAAGTGTTATTAGGAAAGTTCATCTCTTTCAAAATGAAGCTGATCAGTGCAGTTGTTGGTTCCGTTGTATATTTTGCCATCCGTGCCATCGTTCTTTATCTGGGTATGAGTGCAAATGACATGAAGCTTTTATCAGCAGTGATCGTTGCACTGGCACTTTGTATTCCGGTAGCTATGGAAAAATACCGGATCAAACGTTCCTACAATCCGGAAGGAGGAGAATGAGCATGTTAACAGTTTCTAATGTATATAAAACCTTTAATAAAGGTACCATCAACGAAAAAAAGGCTTTAAGGGGACTGAACCTGGAACTGAAAAAAGGTGATTTTGTGACAGTCATCGGCGGTAACGGTGCCGGAAAGTCTACCATGTTAAATATGATTGCAGGTGTTTACCCTATAGACGGGGGAAGGATCATCTTAAATGGAGATGATATCAGCCGCCTTCCGGAGCATAAAAGAGCAAAGCATCTGGGACGTGTGTTCCAGGATCCTATGTTTGGTACAGCAGCAGGTATGCAGATTGATGAAAACCTGGCTCTTGCTTACAGACGCGGAGAAAAACGTGGTCTGGGCTGGGGCGTTACAAAGGAAGAATGCGAGATTTATAAGGAAAAGCTGAAAATCTTAGGGTTAGGTCTGGAAGACCGTATGACCTCCAAGGTGGGACTGTTATCCGGTGGACAGCGTCAGGCTCTTACTCTTTTGATGGCTACCTTAAAAAATCCTGATCTGCTTTTACTGGATGAACATACAGCGGCATTGGATCCAAAGACTGCCAAAACGGTTCTGGAGATCACAGA
The DNA here is from genome assembly GCA_945786935.1 of uncultured Lachnoclostridium sp. Classification (GTDB taxonomy): domain Bacteria; phylum Bacillota; class Clostridia; order Lachnospirales; family Lachnospiraceae; genus HGM12587. Next base: position 8,921 of record CALZFY010000063.1, on the reverse strand, counting down.
TAAGATCGTTACAGAAAATAACCTGACAACCTTAATGATCACTCATAACATGAAGGATGCCCTTCGTCATGGAAACCGTATCATTATGATGCATGAAGGCCGTATCATCTTTGATGCAGAGGGTGAAGAAAAAGCAAAATTAACAGTTAAAGATCTTCTGGAAAAATTTGAGCAGGCAAGCGGCGGCGAATTTGCAAATGACCGAATGATGCTGGCTTAAGGAACATCGGAAGACCGGAGTATGATATGAAAAAAAAAGAATTTAAAAATCATTTAAAAAAAGGTCCGTTGATTCTGGACGGTGCCACAGGCTCTAATTTACGTCTTATGGGGATGCCGGCAGGTGTATGCACGGAAAAGTGGGCTTATGAGCATCCGGAGGCAGTAAAGGAGCTTCAGAAGGCTTATGTGGATGCCGGAAGCATGGTGGTTTATGCCCCAACCTTTATGGCAAACCGCATCAGCCTGAAAAATGTGGGGCTGGAGGAAGAAATCCGGAAGTTTAACCTGGAGAATGTGAAAATCTCCCGGGAAGCTGTAGGGGGAAGAGCCCTTGTAGCCGGAAACTTAAGTACCACCAGCCAGCCATTAGAACCGGTGGGAACCATGACCTATGAGAAACTTCTGGAAAACTATAAAGAACAGATATCCCTTTTAGCTGAAGCAGGAGTAGATTATCTGGCAGCAGAAACATTGCTTTCTCTGGACGAAGCCATGGTTATCTGTGATGCGGCTTCGGAAGTTTGTGATCTGCCCCTGACCATATCCTTCACCTGTGAAGGGGATGGAAGGCTGTATTTTGGAGGAACCATAGAAGATGCTGCCATGGTGCTTCAGGAGATGGGGGTAGATGCTATAGGGGTCAACTGTTCTGTGGGACCAAATCAATTGGTTTCCATTGTGAAAGGTCTGAAGGAAAATCTGACAGTCCCTTTATTGGTGAAGCCAAACGCAGGCATTCCCGTGATAGATGACAAGGGAGTGGCCCATTACAACATGGAAGCAGAGGAGTTTGCACGATGTATGAAGGAACTTTATAGTGCGGGAGCCTCTATTCTGGGAGGCTGTTGCGGAACGACTCCGGCATATATTCAAAAAATGTGTGATACTTTGGGTTGACATGAAAGGGTGAAGTTGTTAAGATATACAAAAAAAGCAGTTTCGCAATTTACCACGTTAAATTCATGGTGTTGAGAAGATGGAACAGCTAAGTTACTGTTCAGATGCCATTGTTCCTGGAAGGCAGTGAGCAGTAATACAGATTAGGAATAGCAGGGGATGTTATTATGAGAAAAGTTGTATTTTCAATTTTGATGGCAAACACGTCAGGTATGTTAAGCCGAATTTCAGGTTTGTTCAGCCGAAGAGGTTATAACATTGACAGTTTGACTGTAGGTACGACTGCGGATCCGAGATTCTCCAGAGCAACCATTGTATCTACCGGAGATGACCAGATATTAGGACAGATCGAAGCACAGTTGATGAAACTGGAGGATGTTCTGGATATTAAAAGACTGGATGCAGGATCTTCCGTATGCAGAGAGCTGTTGCTTTTAAAGATTGCAGCAAGTGCGGATGACCGCCAGGAAGTAATTGCAGTAGCCAATATCTTCAGAGCAAACATTATTGACGTAGCAAAAGAATCACTCATCATTGAACTGACAGGTAATCAGTCCAAACTGGAAGCATTTACAAAGATGCTGGACGGATATGAGATCCTGGAGGTTGCTAGAACTGGTTTAACAGGTCTTTCCAGAGGTACTTTTGATGTTAAGGTACCGGCAAAATCCTTCGATGAGACCGGAAAGCTTGTATTTTATGATGATCAGGCAGAGGAAGCCTTTGAAGATTAATTTCATACGTAAAAAAGCGGCTTAGGGCGCTTTAAAATATTTAAGTAAAAATATGTAACTGTTCAGCAGCCATTGTATCTGGAAGAAACTGAACAGATACGGAAAGAGGAAAAAATTATGGCAAAAATTTTTTATCAGGAAGATTGTAATCTCTCTTTATTAGAAGGAAAGACAATCGCAGTCATTGGTTACGGAAGCCAGGGACATGCACATGCATTAAACGCAAAGGAATCAGGATGCCATGTCATCATTGGCCTTTATGAAGGAAGTAAATCCTGGGCAAAGGCAGAGGCACAGGGCTTTGAAGTTTATACAGCAGCAGAAGCAGCAAAAAGAGCTGATATCATCATGATTCTTATCAATGATGAATTACAGGCTAATATGTATAAAAAAGATATCGAACCAAACCTGGAAGAAGGCAACATGTTAATGTTTGCTCACGGATTTAACATTCATTTTGGACAGATCGTACCACCAAAGAATGTTGACGTTACCATGATCGCTCCAAAAGGACCTGGTCACACTGTAAGAAGTGAATATCAGGCAGGAAAAGGTGTTCCCTGTTTAGTAGCTGTTCATCAGGATGCTACAGGACAGGCTATGGAAAAAGCATTAGCTTACGCATTGGCAATCGGTGGAGCGAGAGCAGGTGTTCTTGAAACAACCTTCAGAACAGAAACAGAAACAGACCTTTTCGGAGAACAGGCAGTTCTTTGCGGTGGTGTTTGTGCATTAATGCAGGCAGGCTTCGAAACATTAGTAGAAGCAGGATATGATGAAAGAAATGCATATTTTGAATGTATCCATGAAATGAAACTGATCGTAGACCTTATTTATCAGTCAGGCTTTGCCGGAATGAGATATTCTATCTCCAATACAGCTGAATACGGCGATTACATCACAGGTCCTAAGATCATCACAGAAGAAACAAAGAAGACCATGAAGAAAATCTTAAAAGACATCCAGGATGGTACCTTTGCAAAAGATTTCCTCTTAGATATGTCTCCGGCAGGCGGACAGGCACACTTCAGAGCTATGAGAAAGCTTGCTTCTGAACATCCATCAGAAGTTGTTGGTGAAGAAATCCGTAAGCTTTACAGCTGGAACAACGAAAGCGATAAGCTGATCAATAACTAATTATAACGAGAGTGTAGTGTTAGTTTAGCATTGCGATTCAATCGTGCAGTTTCACAAAGAACGCCTTGAGGCTTCGCTTAACCTCGGCTAACCTTTGCGGGACTGCACGATTTTTGTAATGAATAGGTACCTGCATTCCTGATTACATGGAGGATATGAAAAATGGGAATGACCATGACTCAGAAAATTCTGGCAGCGGCAGCGGGGCTTGAAAAGGTAGAGGCCGGCCAGCTGATCGAAGCAAACCTTGATCTGGTGCTGGGAAATGATATCACAACACCGGTTGCGATTCGGGAAATGGAAAAAATGACAGTGAAATCTGTTTTTGATAAAGATAAAATTGCTCTAGTAATGGATCACTTTATTCCGAATAAGGATATTAAATCTGCAGAAAACTGTAAATGCGTCAGAGAATTTGCATGCAAACATGATGTGACAAATTATTTTGATGTAGGAAAAATGGGGATTGAGCACGCCCTTTTACCTGAGCAGGGGTTAACTGTGGCAGGTGACGTGATCATCGGTGCCGATTCCCATACCTGTACTTACGGTGCTCTTGGTGCATTTTCCACAGGGGTAGGAAGTACAGATATGGCGGCAGGGATGGCAACCGGAAAGGCATGGTTTAAAGTACCTTCTGCCATCAAATTCAATATCGTAGGAAAGCCCTCCAAATGGGTCAGCGGTAAGGATGTGATCTTACATATCATCGGCATGATCGGAGTGGACGGAGCCCTTTATAAATCCATGGAATTTGTGGGTGAAGGTATTCAGTACCTGACCATGGATGATCGTTTTACCATCGCCAATATGGCAATTGAAGCCGGCGGCAAGAACGGAATTTTCCCGGTAGATGATCTTGCAATCCGGTACATGAAGAAACATTCCAAAAAAGAATATAAGATCTTTGAGGCTGATGAGGATGCAGTTTATGATGAAGAGTACACCATTGACTTAAGTACTTTAAAATCTACCGTTGCATTCCCTCATTTGCCGGAAAATACAAAAACTGTTGACGAGATCACAGAAGATGTGGTAATTGACCAGGTAGTGATCGGTTCCTGCACCAACGGACGTATGGATGACCTTCGGGCCGCAGCAGAGATCTTAAAGGGACGTACCTGTAAGAAGGGACTGCGTGTCATCATCATTCCGGGAACCCAGAACATTTATCTTCAGGCTTTGGAAGAAGGCCTTATTAAGACATTTATCGAGGCGGGGGCAGTGGTAAGTACTCCAACCTGTGGTCCGTGTCTTGGAGGTTACATGGGTATTTTAGCAGCCGGAGAGCGTTGTGTATCCACCACCAACAGAAACTTTGTAGGGCGTATGGGTCATGTGGACAGTGAGGTATATCTGGCAAGCCCGGCAGTGGCCGCAGCCAGTGCCATTACCGGCAAAATTTCAGCTCCTGCAGAGCTTGGATTATAGGAGGTCATTATGCAGGCGAAAGGAACAGTTTTTAAATACGGCGATAATGTAGATACAGATGTTATTATTCCTGCCAGATATCTTGCCATTGCAGATAAAAAGGAGCTGGCGGAGCACTGTATGGAAGATATCGATAAGGATTTTGTAAAGAATGTGAAACCGGGAGATATTATGGTAGCCAACAAAAACTTTGGCTGCGGTTCTTCCCGTGAACATGCACCCATGGTCATTAAGGAATCAGGTATTTCCTGCGTCATTGCAGAAACCTTTGCAAGAATTTTTTACCGCAATGCCATCAACATTGGCTTGCCAATCATTGAATGTGTGGAAGCTGCCAGAGAAATCGAGGCAGGAGATGTGGTAGAGGTTGACTTTGACAGTGGCATTATTTATGACCGCACAAAGGGAACCCGGTATCAGGGACAGGCCTTCCCGGAATTTATGCAAAAAATCATCAAAGCAGAAGGATTAATTAACTACATTAATCAGAAATAGTCAGCCTTGACATTTCGAAATGAGTTTGTTATTCTTTATAGCAAGTAAATACATGAAAGCGTTGAAGAGGAATAGTACGGATGGAATCGAGCACAGAGAACTGTCGGCAGGTGGAAGACAGAGGAGAGGAAATTCGGAACTCGCCTTGGAGCAGCTGCCCGAAATCGTAAGAGAGTAGACGCAGACGGAGGTCCCACCGTTACAGGGGAAGGGATATGAATGTATCCCATGAGTGTGCGATAATTCGCAAAATAAGAGTGGTACCGCGTAAGATGTAGTCTTTCGTCTCTGAATATGATTTAGAGACGGAAGGCTTTTTTGTATCAGGAGAAAAGAATGAAAAGCAAATCAAATAAGAAGATGTTCACTGTGATTATTACATTGATGGTGATTGTGACAGTTTTACTGGGAGTATTGGCAGTCAATGTGCTGCAGCTGAAAAACTTCGCTGACCGTGGAAGTACCGAAAAGACAACACTGGGAAATTCCGGTGTGGAAATCTATCTTCCGGATGTTTACTACGCAGCAAGCGGTCTGACCATGGAAATCTACAATAATCAGATTACGAATCAGGGAAGCCACATTTCAGAATATAATGTGGTTTGGGATTGTGAAGTCGGTGAAATGCTGGAGAGAAAATTTCAGATTGCCGCCACGGATGATATGCTTGGAGAATATCCTTTAAGTGTTACCATTTACGATGTGGATGGGAATGCACTGGCAAGAAAGACTTCTACCCTCCGTATTGTGGAGGCTAAAAAACAGCAGTTTTCAGTACTTGCCATCGGAGACAGCTTATCTGCCAATGGAGCGCTTTACGCAAAGCTCCAGGAGCATCTTGATAACCTGATGATCTGTAACGGTACAAGAGGTTATGAAGGGTATCTTACAGAAGCAAGGCTTGGTTTTTCTGCAGAAGATTATCTTACAGAGACAGGTTATTATCTGGAAGAGGGAGAAGAGGTCCATAAATTCTGGAATCCTGAAAAAACAAGATTTGACTGGAATTATTACAAAGAAACGACCGGTTTTCAGCCAAATGTGGTGTTACTGCATCTTGGAACCAACGGACTTTTATCCGGAGAAGAGAATGCTGACAATATCTGCAAGATCGTAGAACTGATCCATAAGGATGATAAAGATATCCCAATCTATGTGGTCAACACCATTTACCAAAGTGACCAGAACGGCATCGGCTCCATGAAGCTGAACAACGGACAGTTAATGTTTCCGGGACAGTTTAAGCAGCAAAGAGATCTGGCGGTGTTTGAACTGATGGGTTATCTTTCTGACAAGTTAAAAGATGAGAAAAATGTTTATCTCGTACCGGCTGGTATCAGTGTAGACAGCGCCAATGTATTTAACACCGAAGAAAGACCGGTGAACCCTTATTCAGAGGAAACGGAAAAAGTGGCTGTAGATGCAGTACACCCTTCCCCGGCCGGATATTATCAGATTGCTGATACCATTTACAGCACCTTATGCGGCACTATGGAGGCTTGGCAGGATTGAAGTTAAGAAAGAATATTGAGAAGCAGCATCTGATTTTTGGAACAATTTTTTTGAGTTGTCTTGCAGTTTTTCTTTGGAGATGCTTTTACTCAATTAACTATTACGACGAACCATATGGGATAGCTGCGATCTGGAGATTTTTTAAAGGCGGTGCAATTTTAGCAGAAGACTGGCATCCTTCACAGCAGCTGACGGCATGGGTTCTATATCCCGTCTACTGGTTCTGGTATACGATCCTGGGCGGGAATGATGGCATCATATTGGGATTTCGTATCACCTATGTCGTATTTCAGGGAATCATCACATGCTATTGTTATTACCGACTGAGAAAATATAAATATTTTGGAGCTGCCGCCGCCTTGTTGTTTATGTATTCAACGCATAACAATATGACGACTCTCAACTATAACACCATCGGAATAGGGTGTATGATGGTTTTGGTGACAACGTTGTTTACGGAAGGGAACTATCGAAGCTCCACTTTATTTTTGTGCGGTGTATTGGCAGCGGTCATTGTACTGGCTCAGCCATTCACGATTTTTGTATTTATTCTCTGGGGGCTGGCAGTGGGAATCGCCTTTATTTTCAAAAGAAAAGAATCTCTGCCTCAGCTTTTACGAATAGAGCGATTTTTTTACATAGCATTGGGTGCGGCATTTGTACTGATGCTGTTTCTGGCAATAATTTTTTCCAGAGCAAACGGAAAAGAACTGTTGACGGGGATTTACTATAATCTGAATGATCCGGAACACAGGATGGATTTTTCCTATAAAGTGTCGAAATATTTTGAAAGATATTATCGATATTACAAATATCAGATAGTAATTATTTTTGTATCTCTTTTAATCGGATTTTTTAAAAGAGGGAAAATTAAAGTTATTCTCAGGAGTGCCTGTTGGTGCTTATCTACCGGAATATTGATTTATTATCTGATTTATCATGGCTGGATTTCGGACTATGTTCCGATTGATTTTCTTTCTGTACCGATGGCATTTTACGGGATATCCATATTTGCCCTTTGCAGGAAAAAGGACTGGAAGCTTTTCTTTTGCTGGATTTTACCTGCTTTTATGTACTCGTTTTGTGTGCAGCTTGCAACAGATACGGGAATTTTGGCGGTATCAGCGGCTACCATCATTGCCTCAGCAGGAGGCATCATTCTGGTGTGTCAGGCTTATTTTACAGAGAGAGCGTATCTTCCGGTGAAATTAGAAAAATGTATACTGGGAATCTTGGTTGCAGTGTTCCTTTTACAGGCAGGATTATTAATTCGTCAGAGAATCATATTTACATGGTGGAGTGCACCTGTCCAGGAATGTACCAAGATGGTGACACAAGGACCTGCAAAAGGTATCCGAACGAGTGCGGAGGATATGGCCTGGTATGAAAATGCGTTGAAGGAGATAGATTCTTTGGAACTCACTGAAAGCGACAGGCTATTGATCTTTGAGCATGCAAGCTGGCTATATCTGTATGCAGATGTTCCGGTTGCCACATATTCTTTCTGGTCTGTGGGAGAAGAAAACTTTTTGGATGAATATTATGAAGTATTTCCGGATAAATATCCAACGGTGATCTATACTTCTGATGTGGAGGATGCAGCAAATAAATCTTACATAAAAAAATTTCTGGAAGAAGGTTATCAGTTAACTTCGTATGCAAGTGAAAATATTTCACTTCGAAAATAGATAGGAAATAAAGAGGATGGATGAAAAATGGGAATGAAAAACGTATCAAAGTACAAAAAACAGTATTTTATGCCACCGGAGGTGTGCATGGACTGGGCGAAAAAAGACAGCGTAGAAAAAGCACCGGTTTGGTGCAGCGTGGATCTTCGGGATGGAAACCAGGCACTGGTTGTTCCAATGACGCTGGATCAGAAGTTAAAGTTCTTTCAGCTTCTGGTGGATATCGGCTTTAAGGAAATTGAAGTGGGATTTCCGGCAGCTTCCGAAACAGAATACACATTTCTTCGGACATTGATCGAAAAAGATCTGATTCCGGATGATGTAACCATTCAGGTATTGACACAGGCCAGAGAACATATTATCAAAAAGACCTTCGAGGCAGTCAAAGGTGCAAAAAATGTTATCGTACATGTATATAATTCTACATCTTTAGCACAAAGAGAGCAGGTTTTCAGAAAATCCAGGGAAGAAATTCTGGAAATCGCAGTGGCAGGTGCCAGACTTTTAAAAGGACTTACAGATGCAGAAGGAGCAAATTACCGTTTTGAGTACAGCCCGGAAAGCTTTACCGGCACAGAACCGGAATATGCACTGGAAGTATGCAATGCAGTACTGGATGTATGGCAGCCAACCGCTGAGAGAAAGGCAATCATCAATCTGCCGGTAACTGTGCAGCATTCCATGCCGCATGTATATGCACAGCAGATCGAATATATGTCCAAACATATGAAATACCGCGAAAATGTTTTGCTGTCTCTTCACCCGCATAACGACAGAGGATGTGGTGTTGCAGATACGGAAATGG
>CALZFY010000062.1:0-14436 GCA_945786935.1 uncultured Lachnoclostridium sp. | reverse complement strand
AGGCGGTGGTCTCTTAAGCCACCCTTCCACCCTTACCAGCATGTGCTGGCGGTATATTTCTGTTGCACTAGCCTTGGAGTCGCCTCCACCGGACGTTATCCGGCATCCTGCCCTGTGAAGCCCGGACTTTCCTCACCCTGCCGAGAGTCTAAGACTCCGGCAAGCCGCGAACATTTGTCCTACTCATATTTATTTTGTAATTGTTCAGAGCCAAGCAAAATTTCATAAAACAGGCGTAAAATGCTTGCATTTTTTAGACTGTTTTTGAAATTTTATTTGGCGGATACGCCACACCGACGAAATGCAAAGCATTTTGGAGGTTGGCTCTGAACAATTACAGTTATTCAATTTTTCCACCGCTCATAATACCACAACTCCTCGTAAAACGTCAACGACAGTACCATAAGCATTTACATTATTTTTATACCCTGAAACAGCTTCCGCCGATAAATTCCCTAAGAATCGAATTATTCGGGATCAGGTTGCTGTCCACACCTACAAAATAATCCAAAAACTTTAACAGCCTCTTTGCCTCGATATAGGCCGGGTCATCCGGTGTAATGCCAAAGAGCAATGGTTCTGCATATTGTTTCAGAACAGATAACTCATAGATCAGTGCGGAGTTAAATACTACATCTGCTGACTCCTGATAAGGGAAAATGTTTTCTTCTTCCCCTTTCCTTACGGAAGGCCACATGTCAATGGTATTGGCTGCGGAGGAGCCTCTCGTTCTGGCATCCCTGATAATTCTGCGGATGAGCCGTCCGTCTGTGGTCGGAATCCGGTTGTGCTCGTCAATGTTTAACATGGTAAGCGCACTGATATAGATCCTGAATTTGCTTTCATCCGGCAGACCGCAGGATAAGGCATCGTTAAGGCAGTGGATTCCCTCGATGACAAGAACATCCTCTTCTCCCAGAGTCAGAATCTGTTTTCCTTTATATTCCTTTTGTCCTGTCACAAAATTAAACTCCGGAATCTCTACGGTTTCTCCACGAAGGAGCCTGTTCATCTGGTCTGTAAAAAGATCGATATCCAATGCTTCGAGACATTCAAAATTATATTTTCCGTCCTCATCCTTTGGCGTATTGACTCTCTCCACAAAGTAATTGTCACAGGCGATGGGATGGGGCTTTAGGCCATGGGCACGAAGCTGTACGGACAGACGGTGGGAAAATGTGGTCTTTCCCGAGGAGGATGGACCTGCGATCATGATGATCCTCCTGGATGGATCTTTGGCGATCATCCCGGCAATGTCACCGATCTGTTTTTCCTGAATCGCCTCCTGTACCAGAATCATTTCTGAAAGATTTCCTTTGGAAATCATATTATTTAATTCGCCTACGGTAGATACTTCCAGCATTTTGCCCCACTCTTCCGTATGGTGCATGACGTCAAATACTTTTTTACTGAATTCTACGGGTCTTAAAATTCCGGCTTCCGTTCTTTTCGGGAACTGCAGTACAAAGCCATCCTCATAAGGCACTAAAGAAAACCATTTCAAATAGGAGGTATTGGGAACCATATAGCCATAGTAATAGTCCTGAAACTCTCCAATGCTGTAGATATTTACCTTGGATGCACGGCGATAACGGAAAAGCTCCGCTTTATCCTTCATGCCATATTCCGAAAATTTGGCAATGGCCTCCTGGGTATTAATGACATCCTTATGAATCGGAAGCTCTTTCTCCACCAGCTCTCTCATGCGTTTTTCCACATTTTGGGTAAATGTTTCATCGGGTTTGATGTTTCCGCTTAAGAAGCAGAATAATCCGGAGCCGATGGCAAACATCACCCGCACGGTGCCGATCTCTTCTTTGCTGTATAAATCATAGATTGCTTTCATCATCAGAAAAGAGACGCTTCTTCTGTAGGAATTATACCCCGGCTTATCTGTAAAGTATACCGGCTCCAAGTGGCAGTCTCCCTTCAGGGTTTTCGTAAGCTCCTTCAGCGTTCCGTCCACCTTTACCAGAATGATCTGTTCTGCTTTTTCACCAAAATGCTCTCTGACGATCTGCTGGTAGGTGGTGCCTTCCTCGTACTGTTTTATCGTATTCTCAAGAGTAACCTTTTTCAATCTGATACCTCCCGGTTCAATATTTACACGAACCGTTCAGAGCCTGATAGTTCTAAACAGTTACATTTATTATACTACACAACCTCAAACGGATGCCTGATTTTCGCACAGCTGACCTTAACTTCCGGACATTTTTCAGACAGGAATCTGCACATATCTTCTATATAAATATGCTCCACTCCGTAGTGACCGGCATCGATAAGCAGCAGGTAATCATCTACCTGATCCACACCGGTATGATGATCAATATCTCCGGTAATCAAAACCTCTGCCCCCAGTTCATGGCATCGTCCGATGACACTGCGACCGGATCCCGGACAAATAGCTGCTTTTTGGATCTTTTTGTCCCCATCTCCAAAGAATCTTACCGATGGAATGTGAAATCTTTCCTTCACATAAAGTGCACATTCTCTTAAGGTCATTTCCCTGGGGAGCATTCCCATTTTTCCAATGCCAAGGCCGTCCAGAACTTCTTCCAACACCTGGCAGTCTGTTAATTCCAGACGTTCCACCGCCAGATCTGCCATGCGGCAGCTGTCATAATTGGTGTGGGTGGAGATATAGCTGATGCCATGCTCGATCAGCTTAATGACTCTTCTGCCGTTAAAGGTATCTGTGGTGACTGCAGCCAGTGGTGAATAAAGCATGGGATGATGAGTCAGCAAAAGATCAGCTCCTACCGCAGCTGCCTCTTCAATCACTTCTTCCGTGGCATCTACTGCTACGAAAATATGGGAAACCTCTTTTTCCCGGTCGCCCACCTGAAAGCCGGTTTTATCTCCCGGCACTGCATATTTCGCAGGAAACTCCTGTTCCAGAAGTTCCAGTAAATCTTTACATTTCATAAGAAGACTCCCTTCATCATCTCTTCCAAATCCATTAATTCTTCTTTGATCTCCTGAATGCGACCAAATGCCTTGCTCGTAGACTCTGCTTCTAATTTATGGATGATCTCTCTTTTGTTCTTTAATTCCCTGAGCAGGTAATCCTTCAAAACAGGAAGCTCCTTTAAAACCTCCAGTCGTCCAAAGCGATACTCCAGCTTGGAAAGCCTTTTGGCATCCGGATTTTTTACCGCCCGAAACATGGGGTAATATTTTCCCTCTTCAAACACCATATGTTCTTCCACGATCTCGTAGCCCTGTTCATACAGCCAGACACGTACACTTTCAATTTCAGACTGAGGCTGTAATACAAGTTCCTTCAAAGATGCGGTCACTTCAGGGAAGCTGCTTAAGATACGGATCATCAAAGGTCCGCCCATGCCTGCGATCAGAACGGTATCTGCTTCTCCTGCTCTTAAGGCCGCAAGTCCGTCCGAAAGTCTGGTCTCGATTGCTTCGCTCATGCCTGACTCTGCAATATGTAATTTTGCCCGTTCCAGCGGGCCCCTGTTGACATCCATGGCAATGGCATGGGGAATGATTTTTCGCTCATAAAGATAAATGGGAACATATCCATGATCTGTTCCCACATCTGCCAAACAATTCCCAGCGGTAACCATCGATGCAACTGATGATAATCGTTGTGATAACTGCATATTAATCCAAATAATCCTTTAATTTTCTGCTTCTGCTTGGATGACGGAGCTTTCTTAATGCTTTCGCCTCGATCTGACGGATACGCTCACGGGTTACATTAAATTCCTTACCCACTTCCTCCAGGGTACGTGCACGTCCATCATCCAGACCAAAACGAAGACGTAAAACCTTCTGTTCTCTCTCTGTCAATGTTCCAAGGACTTCGTTTAACTGTTCTTTTAACAGGGTAAAAGTAGCCGCATCGGCAGGTACCGGTACATGGTCATCCTGAATGAAGTCACCCAAGTGGCTGTCTTCCTCTTCACCGATGGGAGTTTCTAAGGATACCGGTTCCTGAGAGATCTTTAAGATTTCACGGACACGTTCTACGGACATATTCATTTCCTTCGCAATTTCTTCCGGAGATGGTTCTCTGCCCAGTTCCTGTAAAAGCTGCCTTGATACACGGATCAGCTTATTGATGGTTTCTACCATGTGGACCGGAATACGGATCGTTCTTGCCTGGTCAGCAATGGCTCTTGTGATAGCCTGACGGATCCACCAGGTAGCATAGGTACTAAACTTAAATCCTTTACGGTAATCAAATTTTTCTACCGCTTTAATGAGCCCTAAGTTACCCTCCTGAATAAGGTCAAGGAAGAGCATTCCACGTCCCACATAACGTTTTGCAATGCTGACTACGAGACGAAGGTTTGCTTCTGCAAGCTTCTTCTTTGCTTCTTCATCTCCCGCTTCCATACGAAGTGCCAGCTCGATTTCTTCCTCGGCACTTAAAAGCGGAACCTTACCGATTTCCTTTAAATACATACGTACCGGATCCTCGATACTAATACCTTCCGGAACAGACAGGTCAATATTTTCGATATCCACTTCATCTTCTTCTGTTAAGAGAATTTCGTCATCATCTGTTTCCTCTGTGACACGTAAGATATCTACTCCTTTCTGCTCAAGGAAATCGCAGATCTTTTCAATCTCTTCCTTTCCAAGTCCGGTATCCTTTAAGAAATCAAGGACCTCCTGATACTCCAGCATATTTTTTTTCTTCTTCGCCATGCTCTGAAGCTCTTTAATTTTCTCAGCAACCTTCTGCATGTTTTCTTTTTCGTCCATATTGTCCACCTCAACCCTATTCTTTAGCATATCCCCACCTAAAGAGAAATATGCAGTCTCTGTAATTTACTCTTTTCCTGAAGGATTCTCTGCCAGGCAATGATGTCATTTTTATCCATTTCATCGATCTGCACCTGATAGCTGTGCTCCTTGACCTTGATGATGGTCTCTGTCAATGCCTTTTCCAGTTCTTCCTTCTTTTCCACCTGTTTCAATTCTGCATGAAACAAAGATGCGATTTCCCCCTGGTTTTCACTGTCCGCGAAGTGGCTGATAATTTCTGCGGGCTTGATAACACCCTGTTCCTTCTGCTGATAAAGCATTTCCACCACGGTACGATATAACTCGTTGGTAAAATCTTTTAGTTCCACCTGTTTTCTGATAACTTCAAACAATCTGTCGTCAGAGATCATCCAGGTGATCAAAAGCTTCTGTGCCTTTGTGATACCATCTTCTTTGGGCTGCTTCCTTATCCCGGACCGGGGCTTTTCCCTCACCGGCATCGAATCTTGCATCTCCCCGTAGGTATCCACCATTTTCTTTAGTTTTTCATAGGGAAGATGATAGCGTTCTGCCACCGCCTCCACATAGTTGCTTCGCTCGATTTCCTCCGAAAATTCCAAAAGCTTTTTTGCCACTGCCTGAAAGAAGGCTGTCTTTGATTCCGGATCTTTAAAATCGTAACGCTGCTCCATAACTTCTATCTCAAACAGGAAGCTTCCCACCGCCTGATTGATTCGTTCCTCAAAGCCTTCCGGCCCCAGTGCTTTGATAAATTCATCCGGGTCCTTATAAGGCTTCATATTGATAACGCTGACACTTAACCCCGCTTCCTTTAACATGGGAATCGCCCGAAGTGCAGCATTGGTGCCTGCCGCATCACTGTCGTAGGTCAAAAGTACCTTCTTTGTGTAACGGGACAAAAGACGGCACTGATTTTCCGTCAGCGCTGTTCCCAAAGAAGCTACTGCCTCGGTAAATCCTGCCTGATGAAGGGCAATGACATCCATATACCCTTCGCAGATGATCATATGATCCTTACGGCTTGCTCTGGCAAAATTAAGTCCATAAAGATTTCTGCTCTTATCAAAAATCTTTGTCTCGGGGGAGTTTAGGTATTTTGGCTCCCCTTCTCCCATGACGCGTCCCCCAAATCCGATCACCCGGTGATTGGCATCCATGATGGGAAACATGACCCTGTTCCAGAAACGGTCATAGGTTCCTGCCTTTTCACTATGAGAAACCAGGCCTCCCTCGATCATCAGCTGATCGGAGAAACCCTGATTTTTTAAATAGATATATAAGTCTTTTCCAAATTTGGTAGAATAGCCCAGACCAAACTTTCTCATGGTCTCGTCTGTCAGTTCTCTTTTTTTCAGATACTGATAGCCAACTTTTCCCTGCTCTGTACGAAGCATCCGATAATAAAAGGTAGCGGCATGCTTGTACATTTCCAGCATTTTCGTTTTTTCATCCTTTTGCTGTCTGGCACTTTCGGAATGCTCTGCTTCCGGCAGCTCCACGCCAACCCGCTCGCCTAAGACCCTGACTGCCTCCTGGAATGTGTAGTTTTCATAGTCCATGAGGAAACTAAATACATTGCCTCCTTTATGGCAGCCAAAGCAGTAATACATCTGCTTTTGCGGCGATACGGAAAAGGATCCTGTTTTTTCATTGTGGAAAGGGCAAAGTCCGAAATAGGAACCGCCCTTTCTGGTCAGTTTGACATACTCTCCCACGACACTGACAATATCGTTTTTCTCTCTGATCTCTTCTACCAGTTCATCAGGATAGTACATGTTCACTCCTTATTAGCTCCAGGATCTTGGTACAAAATACTCCTGGAATTTCTGTATAGCATATTGATCGGTCATGCCGGAAATGTAGTCACAGACCACATCCTCTAAGGCTTCCCCTCTGTTTTCCAGCATATCCACATACTCCTCAGACATTTTTTCCGGATGCTCCTTATAAAAGGAAAACAAATGCTCCAGCATATCCTGGGCCTTTTGTTCCTCCGCTTTTGCTTTGGGGTTGGTGTATACATTGGCAAACATAAATTTACGAAGACCGGCCATAGCCTTGCTCACATCCTCAGACATGATAATGTCCGGCTTGCCTTCACTGTGTTTTACAATATCGTGGATCATGGTATTGAGTCTCTGGCTGGTAGTGTTTCCAAGCACCCGGGTATATTCCTTTGGGATGTCTTCTGCTACCAGAATCCCTGCCCGGATGGCATCATCAATATCATGGTTAATATAAGCGATCTTATCCGACAAACGAACGATCTTCCCTTCCAGGGTACTGGGTCTTCCGGAAGTTCGGTGATTTCGGATACCGTCCCGGACTTCATAGGTTAAATTCAACCCTCTTCCTCCGTTTTCCAGCTTTTCCACCACTCGCACACTCTGTTCAAAATGTCCGAAGCCCTTGGAACACAAAGCATTTAATGCCCGTTCACCCGCATGTCCAAAAGGTGTATGTCCAAGGTCATGCCCCAATGCAATGGCTTCCACCAGGTCTTCGTTCAGACGAAGTGCCTTGGCAATGGTCCGTGCATTTTGGGAAACCTCCAGTGTATGGGTCAGTCGTGTCCGGTAATGATCTCCCTGGGGTGTCAAAAACACCTGGGTCTTATGTTTCAGACGGCGAAAGGACTTGCTGTGCAAGATCCGGTCCCTGTCCCTTTGATAGACGGGACGAATGTCGCACTGGGGCTCATAGCGGTCCCTGCCTCTGGAATTTTTACTTAAGGCTGCATAAGTACTTAAATACTGTGCCTCCCACTGCTCCTGCTTTTCCCGTATTGTCATAGAAATACCTCTCCTGTGTAAAAAGAGTTATCGGTTCTACTATATAGATTCTGTATCCTTTGACAATTTCCTTTTCAGATGTGCAAAAAGTTTATGTTATTTTTATGCTTTTTATGCTAAAAATCCCATGACGATGGGTGCAATGACCACCGTCACGATTCCGGTCACCACTATGGCAAGACTGCTCATGGCTCCCTGCACATCTCCCATCTCCAATGCAACGGAGGTACCGATGGCATGGGCGGATGTTCCGCAGGCCAGACCCTGGGCAACAGGCTCCTCAATTTTAAACAGTTTGAAAAATGCAGATGCCGTGCAGGCTCCGAAAATTCCGGTAAATACGACACAGGCAACCGTGACGGAAGGCATTCCTCCCATCTCCTCGGAAAGTCCGATGGCAATGGCTGTGGTAATGGATTTTGGTAAAATGGATGCTGTCAATGCTCCTTCGAAAGAAAGCACCAAAGCTACTGCTACAATGATCACCATGCAGGACACACAGCCTGCAAAAATACCAAGCAAAATCGCCTTCCAGTTGGACTTAAGCACCTGAAACTGCCGATACAGCGGCACTGCCAGACATACTGTGGCCGGAGTCAAAAAATAGGTAAGGTAACTTGCTCCCCTGTCATAGGTCTCATAGTCAATATCAAAGATCAGCAGCACCGCGATGATCAGACCACAGCACACCAGAAGCGGATTGCAAAGAGTATTTTTTACTTTTGCAGCAATTTTTAATGCCACCCAGTAACAAAGAAGGCTTAATACCATACCAAAATATACGGAAGATAATACAAACTCATTCATATGCTTACTTCTCCTTCCTTTCATGACGAATCACGGCCTGAGATACCAGCCCTGTCACCACCATCACCACTGCGGTGGAAAGGACACATACCCCAATGATTCCCAGAAGGCTGTCTTTGATAATTCCAATGGTAACCATCAGGCTGACTGTAGGCGAAATAAAGAAAAGCGGCATCACTGCCAGAAAAAGATCCGCCGTCTCCTCGATCTGTGAAAGCTTCAGAATCCCTGTCTGAAGACAGACAAACAAAAGAAGCATTCCATAGATACTGGCAGGTACCGGCAATGGAAGCAGGCGGTTTAAGCATTCCCCAAGGAATGTCATCAATGCGATCAATGCAAACTGTTTTACGTATTTCATATTTCTCACCCGAAACCTTAAAATTTCGGATATTCCTTCTTTCCGACTAAATTTTTCCGGATGTAATCAAAGGTTACATCCTCCCCCTGCTGATCCAGCATACGAAGCAGATATTCCAAAAGTGCCCTCGTTTCCGGATGGATCATATAGGCATGCTTCCCACGCTCATAATACGCAAGCGGCATATGCTGATCATAATGTCCCTTATTATATACCTTCGATGCTGCAATGCGGTCCATCATCATCTCCGCAACATAATTTGGCGGCATCTTACAGCCCACCATGCCATCATGATTATTGGGACTGTAATCGATCCAATATTCAAAATGATGTTTGTTGCGTCCTTTGTGATGGAGCCAGGCGGAAGAATACCCCTTTTTCTCCCGCTCCTTTAAATGAGGACTGGCAGTTCCCTGATAGTTTCTGCAGCCCTGTATAAATTCTGTAGGTCCGTACTTTGACATGTCATGCAAAAGTCCCTGCCGGTACAAACCGATCTTAAAGCATTCTCTCATCACGACCAGCTTATGGGTCGTAATGGTCTTAAAATGACCCCATATTTTATTCATCTGACATTCCTTCCAGCACACAGATCGTTCTGCCGCTTAACTTCAATGTCCGTTGCTTTTCGATTTTTTCACCTTCCAAACAGAAGTTGTCCACATCGCCGGAGGTGTCGAAGATCTTTTTCCACACTTTTTTCTTGGGCAACAAAGGCAAACCGAATTCATGCTCTGACTGGTGAAGGTTATAGGCCACGTAGATGGTATTTTCCTCTCCGTAGCCTGCGCCGTACATCATACCCAAATGACGGCGGTAGGCTTCAAAGCCGCCATACCATGCGCTCTCTACGTGGTAAGAAAGATCCGGTACTCCGGTGGATTTATAATCAGTCATGGATGCTTCCTTCTTCATATGGAAGGCTCCGTGCTCTTTTCGAAATGCAATGAGCTGCTTTACATAATCCAAAAGCTGCTGGGATGCTTTGGAACGGTTCCAGGAAACCCAGGACAGCTCATTGTCCTGTCCGTAAACATTATTATTTCCCTTCTGGGAATTACAAAATTCATCACCACCGTAAATGAGCGGAATTCCCTGGGCAAACATCAGCATGGCAAAGGCATTGCGAAGCTGTTTTAAGCGAAGCTGGGCAATGGCTTTTTTGCTGCAGGCACCTTCTATGCCGCAGTTCCAGCTGTAGTTATAGTTGTTGCCGTCCCGGTTATTTTCCCCATTGGCTTCATTATGCTTCTCGTCATAGGAGACCATATCCATCATGGTAAATCCATTATGGTTTGCCATGTAGTTTACAACACCGATATTGTCCGGATTTCTTCTGGATTTTTCTGCAAAGGAACGAAGCATATCCTCGTCTCCCTTTAACAGACGTCTTGCGTCAATTAAAAATCCGTCCCGGTACTCTGCCAGGTGCCTTCTGTCTGCTTTTTTCGGTTCCTCCAAAAGCTCTGAGGTTTCAAAGTATTCCGTAAATATTTTCGTTGTCTTAAAGGCCGGATCCATGACAAGATTCTTCATAGGCACGGCACTGCGGTTAATGTGGATGCCATCGATATGGTACTCTTCCACCCAGTATTTTAAACAGTCCATCACAAGGTAAGGCGCTGTGGATTCTTCAAAATAGAATTCCATAATCAGCTCAATCCCTGCCTTATGGAGTGCCTTTACCAGATCCTTTAACTCTCTTGCAGGATCTTTTCCGGCAGCATAACTGGCCTTCGGTGCAAAATAAAATCCGGAGGTATACCCCCAGTAATTTAATTTCAAAGTTTCCGGCGTAGCCTCCGGCTCATACATGGATGTTTTTTTCTTTGGACGCGGAAACTCCTCAAATTCATAAATGGGCATCAGCTCCAGCTGCTTTACGCCTAAGGAAACCAGATAGGGAATCTTTTCTATCATTCCCTTAAAGGTACCCTTGGCTCTTACTCTGGAGGACTTGTCCATGGTATAGCCTCTTAAATGGGTACAGTAGATCAGGGATTCTGAAAACGGTGTTTCCGGATGCCTGTCATCCTCCCATGGATACTCCGCATGGTCGAAGGTACAGCGAAGGCAGGATGGATCTACCTGTTCTCCGAATTTCCCTTTTCCGGAGATTCCTGTGGCATAAGGATCCAACACGATCTTTTCCCCTACCTGGTAGGCATATTCATAATTTTTTGCACTGATCTTTTCCACGCAGGCAGCATAAATATCTCCCATGGTACGGGTCATAGGGACCTTCTTCTCAGGAAGTTTTTCACCTCTTTTATATAAAAGCAGTGTACACGGCTCTCCTGTCCCATTGGCAAAGGCAAAGCAGTACCCTTTTTGTTTTTTTGTCACTCCAAGTCTCATAATCCGGAATCCTTTCTATATTTTTTCATAAAATTCTTTAATCCGGTCTACCCGGGAACTCATATTGACCAGAAGGGCATCCAGCACTGTAATGGCTGCCATACACTCTACTACCACCACTGCTCTTGGTACGATGACCGGGTCGTGGCGTCCCTTGATATTGATGGAAATGTTTTCCCCGTTTTTATTGACGGTTTCCTGGGTTGCATGAATGGAAGGTGTGGGCTTGATGGCTGCCCGGAAGATAATTTCACTTCCGTCGGAAATACCTCCTAAGATTCCTCCGGCATGGTTGGTCTTTTTCATGACTTTTCCAGCTTCGTCAAAGGCAAAGGCATCATTGTTTGTAAGGCCCGTTGCTTTTGCCACACCGAAACCGTCACCAATCTCAAAGCCTTTCACAGCACCGACAGACAATATCGCTTTTCCAAGATCCGCGCTTAATTTGTCGAAGCACGGCTCCCCAAGTCCTGCGGGTACACCGTTAATTCTGCATTCGATGATACCGCCGGAAGAATTATGGTCTGCCATACAGCTCTCCAGATATTTTTCTGCTTCCTTCGCGGCTTTTTCATCCGGCATACAGACTGCATTTTCCAGCCGCTTCTCTAAATCAAAATGTTCCCCAGAAATGCTCACCGGACCGATGGCCTTCGTATAGGCCTCCACCCGGATACCCATTTCTTTTAAAAGCTTTGCCGCGATGGCCCCCGCTGCTACTCTTGCAATGGTTTCTCTTCCGGAAGAGCGGCCGCCTCCGGTGTAATCCCGGAAACCGTATTTGCAATCGTATGTATAGTCCGCATGTCCGGGTCTGTAATAGGAAGCGATCTCACTGTAATCTTTACTTCTCTGGGTCTTATTAAATACCACCATGGAAATAGGTGCCCCTGTGGTTTTGCCTTCAAATACCCCGGATAAAATTTCCACGAGATCATCTTCCTTCCGGGGAGTCGTAAACTTTGATGTACCCGGTTTTCTTCTATTTAAATAGATTTGGATATCTTCTTCACAAAGGAAAAGCCCTGCAGGGCATCCGTCTACCACAACGCCTACGCCCTTTCCATGGGATTCTCCCCAGGTCGTTACCCTGAAAAGTCTGCCGATTCCTGATCCTGCTGACATATGTTACCTCATTCTTCCGCTACTATTCTGATGCCTAAGCCAAATTTGAAAAGGTTTCTAAGTGGCATCACGGATATAAATTGACGAAAGTCTTTCTATCACTTATACTGTTTTCGTATCTGTTTTGATATCTGCCTTAGTTAATTAGTATATCATCATGGACAGATGCAATTCAAGATATATCAGGAGATTTCTATGTACAAGTTATTAAAAAGAGAGGGTATGGCAAAACGCGGTGAATTTCATACAGTCCACGGCGTAATCCAGACCCCTGTATTTATGAATGTTGGAACTGTAGCGGCCATTAAGGGAGCTGTTTCCACAGAAGATTTAGAGGCCATTGGCTGTCAGGTTGAATTATCCAATACCTATCATTTACATGTCCGTCCGGGTGATAAACTGATCAAGGAATTTGGCGGTCTCCATAAATTTATGAACTGGCAAAGACCGATTCTTACCGATTCCGGCGGATTTCAGGTATTTTCTCTGGCAAAAATGAGAAAGATCAAGGAAGAGGGGGTTTATTTTAACTCCCATATCGATGGCCGTAAGATTTTCATGGGACCGGAAGAAAGTATGCAGATCCAGTCCAATTTAGGCTCTACCATTGCCATGGCATTTGATGAATGTCCAAGCAGTGTGGCAGAGCGTAGCTACATTGAAGCATCGGTAGCGCGCACCACCCGATGGCTTGCCCGCTGTAAGGAGGAAATGGCCCGATTAAACAGCCTGGACGATACCATCAACAGGCATCAGATGCTTTTTGGTATCAATCAGGGCGGAATTTTAGAGGATGTGCGTATCGAACATGCCAAACGTATTGCTGACATGGATCTTAACGGCTACGCTTTGGGCGGCCTTGCCGTAGGCGAAAGCCACGAGGATATGTACCGCATCATTGAAGCGACGGTTCCTTACCTTCCGGTGGACAAACCGACCTATCTCATGGGCGTTGGTACCCCACAGAATATTCTGGAGGCAGTGGAACGAGGGGTAGATTTCTTTGACTGCGTTTACCCCAGCCGAAACGGACGCCACGGCCATGTTTACACAAACCAGGGAAAGCTGAACCTTTTCAATGCAAAATACGAGCTGGACGAACGCCCTATCGAGGAAGGCTGTCAGTGTCCGGCGTGCCGCCGCTACTCCCGTGCTTATATCAGACATTTACTGAAAGCAAAAGAAATGCTAGGCATGAGACTTTGCGTGCTTCATAACCTGTATTTTTACAATCATATGATGGAAGAGATCAGAGATGCCCTGGATGATGGCAGATTTGCACAGTATAAAAAAGAAAAACTATCCGGAATGGAGCAGAACAAATGACAAGAGACTATCTTTTCGACAACTGCAAGGTCTTCCTTATTTTCCTTGTAGTTGCAGGACATTTTGTCGGTCCCGGTGCTTCTGATAATACCTTTTTACTGCTGCTAAAATGGGTCATCGTATCCTTTCATATGCCGGCATTCATCTTTATTTCCGGTTATTTTTCAAAGAAAGAGCTGCCCCTCCTTGTGACAGTAAAAAGGCTGGCTCTTCCGTATCTTATCTATGAAGTAATCTACTACCTTTGGTATGTGCTGGTTCTTCATAAGAGTACGCAGCTGGCACTTTTAAATCCTAAGTTTACTCTCTGGTACCTCATGGCACTGTTTTTCTGGAGGGTCATTACTCCTTATGTCAAAAAGCTTCCTTTTCATTTTATGCTGGCGCTTTTTGCCGGAATCCTCATTGGTTTTTCCGGTATGGAGGATAATTTCCTGACCATTCCAAGAGCCCTTGTTTTTTACCCCTTCTATCTGGCAGGCACATACCTTGACCGGGAAAGGCTTACAAGGCTTCGCACGCAGAAAATGAAAATACTGGCAGCGGTAATTGTATCCGGAATCTCCCTGGTTTTGTGCCTGATGGGATGGAAACGGATCACGACCATGCTGATCTTTTATGGAAGATACAGCTATGAAACCATGCACCAGACCATGATGACGGGTGTTTTATGGCGAATTTTTATGTATGTCATCGGATTTTTGATGACATATGCACTTCTGATCCTGATGACGGAGAAAAAGCTTTCCATCTCTTATATCGGAACCCGTACCATGGCCATCTACCTGTTCCATGGACTGACCTTTAAATTTCTGGAAAGCTGCACCGGTGTTCTTAAAAACATAGACACTGTTTTTGAAACCGTACTTTTACTGGGAGGCTGTGTTTTTCTCACCTGGTTCTTCTCTTTGA
>CALZFY010000061.1:0-14519 GCA_945786935.1 uncultured Lachnoclostridium sp. | reverse complement strand
AAAGCGGTCTGCCATCCAGAAGGACTTCTCCCGCATCAGGCTTCTCATAGCCTGCAAGGATCTTACAAAAAGTGGTCTTTCCAAAACCGCTGGGGGCAATGATGCCCACTCGTTCATGGCTTTCCACACTCAGGCTGAAATTTTCAAAAATCTGTCTCGTATCCTTCCCATAGCGAAAGGACAGGTTTTTTGCTTCTAATATCATCTGTTTCTCTCCTCCGGGCATCCTCTACCGGGCATGAATGCATCTCACTCTGCCCTCACGAACTTCCCTGTAAGGAATCTTTTGTGTACATTCTTCAGTACAAAGTTCACACCTTGGACCAAAAGGACATCCCTTTGGCAAGTCCTTTACATAAGGCTGGGTTCCTCCTATAAACTGAAAACCGTTTTGAGGCAGCGCTCTCCATAATGCTTTCGAATAGGGATGGCGAAGAGTCTCTTCCTTTTCAAAATCTTTAACACCGGCATCCTCCACGGTAGTTCCCGCATAAAATACTACCACTCTGTCTGCCACCTCCAATGCCTGCTCTAAATCATGGGTGATCAAAAGCACCCCTGCTCCGGCATCTGCCATTTCTCTGAAATGACTCATGACCCTGCGGACCATATCCATATGAAGTCCCGGTGTGGGTTCATCTGCAATGACCAACCTTGGATTTCCCATCATGGCAGTGGATACCAGCACCCTTCGGTTCATTCCTCCGGACAGCTCAAAGGGATAAAGGTTCTGCACCTCTTCCTTTAAGTGGAAGCCTTTGAAAATGCTATCCAGCTTCTTCTTGGATGCCTGATCCTTTTTTCCCTTTCGGATCTGGGGACCGATCTTCATCAGCGGATCTAAAAATGCCACACTCTGGGGCACCAGTACGATCTCATTGCCCCGAAGAGCCGCCTTTCTCTCCTCGGTGAGAAGCTCGCCGTCATAATAGATTTCTCCTCCAAGCACTGCATTGTAGGGCTGAATACCTAATATTCCATGAGCAAGCAGGCTTTTTCCCGAACCACTGGAGCCTACCACAGCTACCATTTCTCCTTCGTGAATCGTCACATCCAGTTCCCTGATAGTAGGCAGGGAGATCTTTTTAAATCCATTTTCATATTGCTCAAAAGCAATGGAAAAATTATGGATGTCTAAAATTACTTTTCTCTCTTCCATTCCATCCTCCTACCGGTGTGCACTTGCAGGGTCAAGGATCTTTCTAAGACTCTCCCCTGCCAGATCAAATAAAACTACCGTAAAGACAAGCAAAAGTCCCGGGAATACTGCCAGCCACCATCTTCCCATTGCAAGATGTCCCATACTTTCTGACAGAATGATACCAATGGCCGGCTGTTCCGGTGACAATCCAAAACCAAGGAAGGTAATGCTTGCTTCATGAAGGATTGCATGGGGAAACATTAAGATCAGTCCCACCAGAAACTGAGGCAGCAAATGCGGCACCATATGTTTTCCGGCAATCTCAAACTGACTCTTGCCCAGCTTCTGTGCCACCTTAATATAAGTCGCTTCTTTTAACTGAAGCACCTCCCCGCGGATCAGCCTTGCAAGGGATGTCCAGTGGGTCAGTGCCACACCGACTACAACACCGCGAAAGCCTTTCCCGCAGGCATAGGAAATTAAGATCAAAAGCAAAATATGGGGAATTCCCATCACAAGGTCAATGAGCCAGGTAATAACAGAATCCACTGCATTTCCCATGGTAGCCGCCATGGTTCCAAGCACAAAGGCAACGATGGAGCTGACACCTGCCGCCAGAAGACCAATACGAATACTCATAGACAGGCCCGTCAGTGTCCGTACAAACATGTCTCTGCCCAGCCAGTCCGTTCCGAAAATATATTGTCCACAGGGTGCCAGATTTTTTCTGGAGAAATCCACCACCTGTGCTTCCTCTGCCAACACGGTTCCTGCAATGGTTATGACAGCTAAAAATCCTGCTGCTGCCGCAAACATCATCACAGTGAGGATTCTTCCGTTCAGTTTTTTCATGAGCGTTTTCCTCCTCTTCTGATTCTTGGGTCTACAACACCATATAAAATATTAGCAATAAAATTTCCACCAAAGACGATCGCGGCACTGATCATCGTAATACCAAGAAGTAACGGCACATCACTTCCCGTACCTGCTGCTACCGCTGCCTGTCCAAGTCCCGGATAGGAAAAGATCTGTTCCACAAGGACGGAGCCGCCGAAAATTTCACTGATAGACGCAAACTGCAGGGTGATGGCAGGAAGGATCACATTTCGGAGAGCATGGTTTTTCACGATCTCAAAAGTACTCTCTCCTCTTGCTCTTGCAAAGAGCACATAGTCACTTTCCATAATATCGATCATTTTTTCACGGGTATGTAAAGTAATATTGGAAATTCCCGTGATACTCAAAGTAAGCGCCGGTAAAATCGCATGACGGATCCGATCCATGGCAGTCACCCCACCAGCCTCCGCACCAATGGGCACACTTAAACCAATGGGCAGCACCTTTAACCAGACCGCGAACACCATCAGAAGTACCAGGGCCAGCCAAAAGGCCGGTGTACTGGCAATCAATAAGGAATATCCTTTGATTACCTTGTCAGTGAAGCTTCCCTTTTTCAATCCTGAGATCATACCAAGAACAAATCCTGTGACTCCGGAGATCACCCAGGCAAGAGCCATGAGCCAGAGAGAATTTTGCAGTTTCACTGCCAGAACCTCCGTAACCGGACGACGATACAACAGCGAGACTCCCAGATCGCCTTTCAGGAAGTCAGAAGCCCAGGATAAATAACGTTCCACCGGAGGTACTCCCACGCCCCAGTAGGCTTCCAGCTTTGCGATCTGCTCTGCACTCATGGAGCCTAAGGCCGCCTGACCGATATTGGCCTGCAAAGGATCAATAGGGGAAACACTGACCAGAAAAAATGCCACCATACTAACTGCGGCGAGAAGTAATACCATTCTTATGAAATTTTTCAAAACAAACAGTATGTGTTCTTTCACTCCTTGTTTCCTCCGTAACGGGCGAAGGGAGCCATTCAAAATGGCTCCGCCCAAATGTTTTCTAATTATTTATACACGAAATTCAGTCCCATGTCCACTGGTCTACATTATTTACAATAGACCAGCCATGTCCGTGAGGATGAAGCTTCTGCTCTGCCACATTTAAATTGGTCTTTGACCAGTAAAGGTGATCAATGTTTGCGAGCCAGATCCACGGAATGTCACCGTCCTGTGTGATACCGTTTTCACCATCCCACTGAGCCTTTTTCCAGAGGTCATAGGATTCCTCCAGAGAATCTGCCGCCAATGCTTCGTCCATGTAACGGTCTACAGTCTCATTGGCATAGGGTGAATACTCTGCTGACTGCCCTACCGTATGATAAATGTTATAAAGCTCCATCGGTGTATGGGCACCCCATCCCCACATCAGCGGTTCTGATAATGCTCTCGTATAAGCAGTGTCCCATCCAACACCTTCCATAGTTACTTCGATACCCAGTGCTTTTAACTGGTTCGCTGTTTCTGCTGCCAATGCCTGGCGAACAGAATCACTTGCAGGATAAAGCAGGGTAAAGCCTGCCTTCACACCGTCTTTCTCACGGATTCCGTCTGCTCCCGGCATCCAGCCTGCCTCCTCAAGAAGTTTTATAGCTTCAGCCGGATCATAGGATACTTCTGCTGCCTCATTGTACCAGGGCATTTTATCGCATACACTGTAGGCAGGGGTTCCATAACCATACATAACATGTTCAATCATCTGTTCACGGTCGATTCCAATATTGATGGCACGACGTACCAGCACATCACTGGTAAAATCATTTCCTATGACATTACCGTTTTCATCGGTAGTTTTGGAAACTGCAGGCAGATTAAAGCCTCTGTTATCTACGGATGCAAAACTAAGAAGCTCATATCCGTCAACCGTCTGCTCAGAATAGGAAGCTGCGGTATAGGCAAGATCCACCTGACCTGACCTGACTGCCGCAAAGGCTGCATCTTCTTCCATGAACACAACGGTTACCTTTTTCATCTTCACTTCTCCTCCGTAGTAATCGGGATTTGCTTCAAAAATGATCTGCTGTCCTTTATCCCACTGTTTCATGATATAACGTCCGGAACCGATGGGGTTTAATCCATAATCAGGACCATAGGCATGCATAGGAACAATTCCTACGATGGCCATGGTATAGGGCCAGATAGAATATTCTTTTTCCATATGAAATTCTACTGTGGTATCATCTACAGCAACTGCTTCTTTTAACATGGTGAAGTCATTGACGGAACTTGTTGCTTTGACTGTATTATAAGTAAATGCAACGTCCTTTGCTGTCAGTGGTTCCCCATCTGTAAACTTTACATCATCGCGAATCTGTACGGTCCAGGTAAGCCCGTCCTCGCTGCATTCTACAGAAGTCGCCAGGTCATAATCGATCAGCAGGTCTGTGGTTGTGACTGTTAAGGTACTTTGGATCAATGGCTCATGAACATGCTCTCCTGCACCCCATCCGTAGGCCGGATCAAATCCGGCTTCCGGTTCAGAGCTTGGCCCCATGGCTACAATCACAGAATCCTTTGCTTCTGCCGCTTTTTCTACTTCATTATCCTGTTTTTGTGTATCATTATTACTGCCGCATCCCACCATCATGGTAAATGTCATAACAGTAATCAAAAATATTCCAAAAATCCTCTTTTTCATCCCTGTTTCATCCTTTGCTTCTTATGATTTTCATATCCGGGAAACCTTTCAAGTCCTGCCGGTACCTGCGGACTATCCGGGATTTCAGTAATTGACTTCTACACTGTAACAGATAGTTATTTTTTTCACAAGCCACCCAGGGGGATAAAAATGAAAGTTTTTTACACCAAAAAGGAGTCAACCAATGTTGACTCCCTCAGGTATCTTATCCGATTATTCTGTTTCTACAACCTCTAATACATCCATTGGACATGCTTTTGCACAGATACCGCAGGCAATACATTTCGATGCTGTTTCAGAATCTTCTGCTTTTACCATCAAACCGAATGGACATGCTTCCACACATTTGCCACAGCCTGTACAAAGTTTCTTGTTTACCATGTAAACACCCTTGGCATTCTGTTTGATTGCTCCGCTTGGACAGCTTTCCGCACATTTACCGCACTGTGGACACACAAGCGGACGCACAGCTTTCTTCTCTACGATCTGAAGACATGCTTTGTCCGGATGAAATTCCTTATAGAAAGCTTCTGAACATGCCTGTACACATGCTAAGCATGCCATACAGGTACTGCCTTTTTTCACTGTTAATTTTTTCATGATACGTACCTCAACCATTTATTCATTTGTTACACTAGTTCACAAATTATATTATAGCAATATCATAGAGAATGTCAATTGTTTAACAAAGAAATCCATGACACCAGAAACAGTAAGTCACTTGATTTTTCCACAAAAAACAAGTAACATACATCCTATCTGTTTGGCATCTTCCGGATAGCGGCTGCCGAATAGCTGTGAACAATTATCTGAATTGGGGAGATTTGAAAATGACTTTGAATGATTTTTTTATCGAACATCCATCCGTGGCACTGGCTTTTTCCGGCGGTGTGGATTCCGCCTACCTTTTATATGCGGGACTTCAATCCGGATGTGATATCCATGCCTATTATGTGAAATCTGATTTTCAGCCACAGTTTGAGCTGGAAGATGCTTTGAGA
This sequence comes from uncultured Lachnoclostridium sp., assembly GCA_945786935.1. Lineage (GTDB taxonomy): Bacteria > Bacillota > Clostridia > Lachnospirales > Lachnospiraceae > HGM12587. The sequence continues at coordinate 8,840 of CALZFY010000061.1, read as the reverse complement.
CTTGTCAAAGACCTTGATGCCAAAATGACCGTACTGGAACTTGACGTCATATCAGATCCAGCGATTACAGCGAATCCTTTGAACCGCTGCTACTACTGTAAAAAGAAAATTTTCAGTAAGATTACAGAAGCTGCACGAGCAGACGGCTATGAGCTTCTCATAGACGGTACCAATGCATCTGATGATGCAGACGATCGGCCCGGGATGAAAGCCTTACAGGAACTATCTGTTCGTTCTCCTCTTCGGGAATGTGGTATTACCAAGGCAGAGGTGCGTAATTTATCCAAAGATGCCGGACTTTTCACATGGAATAAACCAGCCTATGCATGTCTTGCTACCAGGATTCCTACAGGAGATGTGATCACCCGGGAGAAGCTAAAGGCTACAGAAGCTTCAGAAAAACTGTTATCTGACATGGGATTTTATGATTTTCGCATTCGCCTTTCCGGCAAAGATGCAAAAATACAGGTACATGAAGATCAACTGGAAAAGATTTGGAAGTGTAGAAATGAGATTCTGGAAAAGCTAAAGCCCTGGTATCATTCTGTAACTATAGATTTAGAGACACGATCTTGAATATAAAAACAAGAAGTCAGGAGTAATTTGCCCCTGTTTACTTACCAGGGGCAAATCACTTCTGCTCCTTACGGACTTATGATTCTTACTCAACCGTAAATAACACAGAAATCTGTCAAATATCATTCGGATACATATTCTATAGATTTTAAAATTTCTTCTATACTTAAATCATGTTCCATTGCGGCTTTTGCCAGATCCTCATATTCATATTTGTATCTGCTGACCCCATAGCCGGAATACTGTTTCTTTCTCATGGGACCATAAGCAGTTTCCACTGTTTCAATATTCCTGTGTAAAATACTTCTCTCTACCTTACTTTCGCGTATCCCTGCTGTAGAAGTATACTTGAACATGGCACGGATCAGGGTCTCTTTTTTCTCCGGACTGCACAGCACTCGAATCAGGGTTCCCGGACGGGATTTTTTCATCTGGATCGGAATGGTAAATGCTTCCACCGCACCTTCCGTAAAAAATCTTTCCAATGCAAATCCAATCTGTTCTCCGGTCATGTCATCTACATTGCAGTTTAGCTCAACCATGACATCTTTGGCAGCTTCTATTTTTCCAAGCATGGCTCTCACGCAGTTGGCAGCCTCAAAATCTTTTTTACCCATACCATATCCAATCGCTTCCACTGTCATGGCAGGTAATTCTCCAAATTCATCTGCAAAATACTTTAAAAGTGCTGCAGCGGTAGGCGTACAAAGTTCCCCTTTGATGCTGCCGCCATAGATGGGGCACCCCTGTAATAAAACTGCCGTGGCAGGTGCCGGAACAGGCAGGACTCCGTGAGCACATTTTACCTGTCCTGAACCCACATGAATGGCGGATGCCACAATCTTTTCCGGAGAAAGCTTCTCCAACAATACACACACGGCGGTCACATCTGCAATGGCATCCAGATTTCCCACCTCATGAAAATGGATCATGGAAACAGGCACTCCATGTACCTTGCTTTCTGCATCGGCAATGAGACTGTAAACATTGAGGACATCCTTTCTCACCTTTTCTGAGATATTCAGATGGTTCACGATATGTTCGATATTATCCATCGAACGATGTGTGTGTCCGTGATGATGTTCCCGGGCAGCTTCTTCAGATTTTTCCTGATGATCTGTATGAAATTCCCCTTCTTCCATGCCATGAACCCTGACATGGATATGGGTTCCCCTGATTCCACATTTATTGACGGTTTCTCTTTCAAACTGCACGTGGGGAATCCCAAGATCGTTCAGTTCCCGGATGATTTCCTCCCGGTTTTCAAACAGCTCCAGAAGTGCCGCCGTCAGCATATCCCCTGCAGCGCCCATACTGCAATCCAAATATAATGTTTTCATTCTTTTTTCTCCATATGATTGATTCTGCTGGCAGAAAATCCTGCGCCAAATCCATTGTCAATATTGACTACAGTCACTCCGCTGGCACAGGAATTAAGCATGGATAAAAGTGCCGAAATCCCGCCAAAGGATGCCCCATAGCCTACGCTGGTAGGTACTGCGATCACAGGACAATCTACCAGACCTCCCACAACACTGGCCAAAGCTCCTTCCATGCCTGCCACAGCGATCACAACACTGGCACTCATAAGTTCATCCAGATGAGACAATAAGCGATGCACCCCTGCTACACCCACATCATACAGCCGGACCACTTCATTGCCCAAAACTTCCGCAGTGAGAGCAGCCTCCTCGGCCACAGGAATGTCACTGGTTCCACCGGTAGCTACCACAATTTTTCCAATACCATCGGGTACCGGTAGCTTTCCAATAATTCCAATGCGTGCCTGAGGGTGATAATCCAGACTATGAACCCTGGAAATGATATCCGCCGATTCTTTGGAAAGCCTTGTGATCAGGATCGTTTTCTCATCATTCTTTAACATGGAGTCACAAATTCCTATGATCTGCTCCGGGGTTTTCCCTTCGCCGTAGATCACTTCTGCAGCCCCTTGTCTCAATTTCCGGTGTAAATCTACTTTTGCATATCCGATATCCTCAAAGGGCTCCTTTTTTAATTTTAAAATTGCGTCCTCCTGAGAGATTTCATTGTTTTTATATTGCTCTAATATTACTTTGATATCGTTCATCCATATACCTCAGACTTCTAAATTAAGGTTCTATACTGATTTCTTTCTCATAACAGTCATCCTGTATCAATTTGCATCTGTTCAGTGCCTTCTAAACAGTCATATCAATTTTAACATATTCTCTCCTTATTTCAACGCCGTTTTTCCCAAGAAGCCAAAAACTAAAAACCACTGTTTCGTCCAGATACAAATAAGCGTATAAATGAGAAGCATTCTACACATTCTAAAACAGATAACATATTGTTACCCTATCACATCATATGATTTTCAAGGAGGTTTTTATGGAACATCAGGACACCATCAAACTATTAAAGGAATGCGATGCAGGCTCTAAAATGGCTGTCACATCTTTGGACGAGATACTGGATAAGGTGGAAAATACTGATTTGAAAAAATTGCTGACAGAGACAAAAAAACATCATGAAAAGCTGGGAAATGAGATCCATTCCATGCTTCTTTCCTATGGCAGTGATGAAAAAGATCCCAATGCCATGGCGAAGGGCATGTCCTGGCTGAAAACCAATATGAAGATGGGTATTGATGACAGCGATCAGACTGCAGCTGACCTGATCACCGATGGCTGCAATATGGGCATCAAGTCACTGTACAAATATTTGAATCAGTATTCCAATGCAGATTCCAAAGTAAAAGCACTCTGTAACCGCCTCATTGATATTGAGGATCAGCTGAGAAAAGAACTGAGGGCATATTTATAGTCCACACTTTCCCGAGTTTTATAAGCGAAACTCGGGATTATCTGTTCTTGCCAATTTTTTCCTACTGTGATAAATTTAAATGGAAATATTTTTAATTTTACACTTTAAAGTGTTAATGAGAGACAGGAGATTATATGACAAAACGATTTGACGTAAACTTTCCCCTTGCTGACGGCACCGCGGAGAGACGTACTGCATACATTTATTTACCGGAGTCCTATGAGTGGGAGCCCGGGAAACGTTATCCGGTTCTTTATATGTTTGACGGACACAATGTATTTTTTGATTCCGATGCTACCTACGGAAAAAGCTGGGGTATGCAGGAATATATGAACCGTACCAAAACCCAGATGATCATTGCCGCAGTGGAATGCAATCACAGTCCCAACAACGGACGTTTAGAGGAATATTCTCCATTTACATTTAAGGATGACCAGTTTGGCTTTATCCCCGGACGTGGTAAGGCAACCATGGAATGGTTTGTCAATGTATTCAAACGCTATATTGACCAGAATTACCGTACCCTCTCCGACAGAGCCCATACCTTTATTGCGGGAAGTTCCATGGGAGGACTCATGAGCGTTTATGCACTGATGGAATACAATCACATTTATTCCAAAGCTGCCGCACTTTCCCCTTCCCTTTGGGCATCACCTGTGGAGGTACGAAATATGCTCTCCACTGCTTCCATTTTACCGGATACAACTCTGTATATGGATTACGGCTCTGAAGAATTCGGGAATCATAAAAACATGAGGCGCACCTTTGGGGAGCTTTCTACTCTGCTGATGTGGCGAAAGATAAATCTCCACTGTCGTATTGTTCCCGGTGGAACCCACTGTGAGGCAAGCTGGGAAAAACAGATTCCATTCTTTATGGAAACTTTTATGTATGATCTGAAATAAAATATGAGACTATCTCAAAACTGAAATTGTGAAGCTACTATAATAAACTGAAAAACTTTTAGGAGGAAGATGCTTATGGAGACAAATTATTTCAAATTTTACAGCCCCTGTCTTGGCCGGGATATGGAATGTAAAATTTACGGTCACGGAGGCCGCCCTGCGATCTTTATTCCCTGTCAGGACGGAAGATTTTTTGACTTTGAAAACTTTAAGATGACCGATGTATGGCGTCCATGGATCGATTCAGGTCAGGTCATGGTTTGTGCCATTGATACCATTGACCGTGAAACCTGGTCAAACCACCATGGAGACGGCCGTTGGAAGGCAGAGCGCCATGAGGCGTGGATGCGTTACATTACTGAGGAAGTGGTTCCTTTCTTAAAAAATTATGCATGGGAAAAGAACGGACAGGCCGACCGGGGCGGTGTTCTTGCCTTTGGCTGCAGTCTTGGTGCCACCCATGCGGTAAACCTCTATCTTAGACGTCCTGATCTTTTTGACCGGCTTTTGGCTTTAAGCGGAATTTATACTGCGGAATATGGTTTTGGAGGATACATGGATGATATCGTATACCAGAACTCACCGGTTCATTACATGAGAAATCTTCCAAAGGATCATCCTTACATATCCATGTTCAATGAAAGAAAAGGTGTGATCTGTGTGGGCCAGGGTCCCTGGGAAATTCCGGACAGTACCAGAGAATTAAAAGCAATTCTGGATGAAAAGGGAATCAACCTCTGGGTAGATTTCTGGGGATTTGATGTTGCCCACGACTGGGACTGGTGGTATAAACAGACCGCTTACTTTTTGCCGTACCTGTTAAACGATTAAATAAATGAGGGATTACGAATGAGAAATTTTGTATTTATTTCACCAAACTTTCCTACCAATTACTGGATGTTTTGCCGTGAATTAAAGGAAAACGGACTCAATGTTCTTGGAATTGGAGACGCACCATATAACGAATTAAGCAGCGAATTAAAAAACAGCCTGACCGAATACTATAAAGTAGATAATCTGGAAAATGATGATCAGGTGTACCGTGCCGTAGCATATTTTATCTTTAGATACGGCCGAATCGAATGGATCGAATCCAACAATGAATACTGGCTGGAAAGGGATGCCAGACTCCGCAGTGACTTTAACATCACCACCAGCTTCCAGGTGGAAGATATTCCACGGATCAAATATAAATCAAAGATGAAGGAATTCTATAAAAAAGCCGGAATTCCTGTAGCACGCCACCACATGGTTGATAAACTGGAGGGCGCCCTGGAATTTGTAAAAGAAGTGGGCTATCCGGTGGTTGCAAAGCCTGATAATGGCGTGGGTGCTTCTCATACCTTTAAAATCAGTAACGACGAGGAGCTTAAGACCTTCTTTCAGGAGAAATGGGAAAGTATCCCTTATATTATGGAAGAATTTATTAATGCAGAGATCAACTCCTATGATGCCATTATTGACTCCAAAGGCGAGCCCATTTTTGAAACCGGAAATGTGACTCCGGATTCTATCATGGATATCGTAAACAACCAGGATAACTCCCTTTATTACATTTTAAAGAGCCTTCCTGCAGATACCAGAAAAATCGGACGTGCAACCGTAAAAAGCTTTGGCGTAAAAAGCCGTTTCGTGCACTTTGAATTTTTCCGTCTCTTAGAAGACCATGAAGGCATTGGTAAAAAAGGAACCCTCATGGCACTGGAAGTAAACATGCGTCCCTGCGGAGGCTTTACTCCGGATATGATCAACTTTGCCCACAGCACCAATGTCTACAAGATCTGGGCTGACATGATCGCTTTTGATAAATCTACCATGCCGGTTGGAGAGTCTTCCTTCTGTGCTTTTGCAGGACGTCGTGACGGAAAGCCTTTCAAATACAGCCATGAAGAGATTATGAAGAAATACGGAAAGCAGATGAAAATGGTAGACCGTCTGCCGGATGTGCTTGCAGCTGCTATGGGAAACCAGATGTATATCGCAACCTTCCCGGACAAACGACAGCTGAACCGTTTCTACAGTGATATTGTGAAGGAAAAATAAGAAATCAAAAAACCACCATGAAATCAGAACCAGATTCTGACTCCATGGTGGTTTTTATTTATGACAATAGAAAGCTAGCAGATCGTGCTTTCTATTGTTTGTTCATGCTTCCCAAATATAAGCAAGTCTTAACCTATCGGAAGCTCTTCACCCAGTTCACTAAGGAACCATGATGGGTATTCTCCCTGACAGTTCCTAACATATAATCTGTCACAGGACCGTTTCTTCGCATCTTTTCGAGGATTGCCTCCTGAAGCTCTTCTACGGACATATCCTCGTAGGATTTGCTCCAGTCTACGGTTACTTTTTCAGGCTCAGTTTTCTTTTCTGTAGGCTGTGTTCTAACTACAGTTTCTGTATTTACAGTTTCCTGCACTTTTTCTAAAACAGATTCTTCCTCACGGGCATCATGCATATCCTCTGTCTGATTTTCTCCTGCACAGTCACTTTCTTTTAAAAGCTCTTCTTCTTTCTTCTCCGGCTGTGGTGCCTTCACGATCTCCACAGCTTTCACAGGTGCAAAGGTTTCTGTACACATTTCAGCCGGAATCCAGATTTCACCGGAATTTGCTGCTACCTTTACAGAAATGCGTCCATTATTTACTCCTAATCGTTCTCCCGAAAGTGCTCCCACATATTCTGCAGAGTTTCCTGCCGGAAGCTCCATGGACACTTCATTGTCCGCATTGTTTACGGTCACGATCACAGATTTTCCATCCAGTGTTCTTGCATAGGCAAAATGTGTTGTCTGTAGTAACAATTCCTTATAATCTCCGTAGCAGAGTGCAGGTGTATTCTGACGTATCTTGCCGAGAGCCGCAATGAGCTTCGTACATGGATTGGTTTCCACTGCATCCTTATAATCTTCGTAGTTTAACGCAGGTCTTAAGGAATCATCGGAAAAGCGTTCCTTTTTACCCTCGATACCAAATTCCGATCCATAGTAAAGGGACGGAACTCCCGGCAGCGTATAGAGCATGATGTGAACAGGCACATAATGTGCTTTATTATTAAGCTTTGTGTAAATACGTTCCACATCATGGTTGTCCACAAAGCTGTATAATTTTAATTTATCCCCTACCATGCCGCTGACATATTTGATGGTATGGGCAATTTCAAAATAGTTATGGTCATTGTGGCCGGAATACAATGCTTTATGCAGCATATAGTTGGTTACGGAATGCAGCGTTCCTTCATTAGCCCAGCGGGAATAATCTCCATGGATAACCTCACCCATCAGCCAGAATTCAGGCTTTACTTCATTGGCAACCTGACGGAGTGCCTTCATATAGTTAAAGTCCATGACATCCGCTGCATCCAGACGGATTCCGTCAATGTCAAACTCACTGACCCAGAAACGGATCACATCACAAATATAGTCCCTGACTGCGGGATTGTGCTGGTTTAATTTTACAAGAAGGTCATAGCCTCCCCAGTTTTCATAGGAAAATCCGTCATTATAGGAATTATTTCCCCAGAAATTCACATTACAGTACCAATCTTTATAAGGTGAATTTTCCCTGTTTTTCTTAAGATCCTGAAATGCAAAGAAATCACGGCCTGTATGATTAAACACACCGTCTAAGATCACTCTGATGCCCTGCTTATGACATTCTGCCACAAAGTTTGTCAGATCCTCATTGGTTCCCAGTCTGCTGTCCAGCTTTTTGTAATCTGTTGTCTCATATCCATGTCCTACGGACTCAAACAGCGGTCCGATATAAATTGCATTACATCCGATTTTTTTTACGTGGGAGATCCACGGCAGCAGTGTATTTAGCCGGTGCACCGGTTCTCCATAAGAATTCTCTTTCGGAGCTCCTGTCAGCCCTAACGGATAAATGTGATAAAATACGGCTTCATCATACCACGCCATGTTTTTTTCCTCCTTGGTTTCAAATAGTTTGGTAATTGTTAATCTTTCAAAAAATGCTGTTCTTTATACAAATTACCCTAAAACATTTTAATATATGAGCCGTTTTTTGTCAAATTAAACAATCATTTAAACAGCGTACTGAATAAGCCTCTCGCTAAGGATGCCCCCACATTGCCGCCCAGACGTTTTCCGAACTTTCCGCCGATAGACTCTCCAATGGAATTTCCTATTTCACGGCCAAGGGTGCCCGTAGCACTTCTGCCTACACTGCGCACGGTACTTTCTACCTTTTTCTTTTGTGCAGCTTCCTTTTTCTCGGCAGCCTTTCGTTTTGCTTCCTCTTCTTTTTCCTGCCGGCGCTTCAAGGCCGTTTCCTCTTTATCCTTCTGCTTCTGAGCCTCTTTGGCTGCCTTTTCCTCTTCTGCCGCCTGTGTCTCTTTAGCCACTTTTCCGGTTAATAATTCATAAGCTGATTCCCGGTCGATCTCCTGGCTGTATTTTGTATATAACAGATGATTCCGGATTTCTGAATTTCTGATTTCATCATCCAGAGCTCCCATCTGACTCTGGGGTGGCAGGATCATGGTTCGTTTTACCATAGTAGGGATACCATCTTCATCCAAAACAGACACCAG
>CALZFY010000060.1:0-14621 GCA_945786935.1 uncultured Lachnoclostridium sp. | reverse complement strand
AAGTAGAAGTCCTTCATTCCAATGATTACTCGGAGCCGGTGGATATCCACGGAGAAGGTTATCAGCTTGTAAAACAGGTCATTGAGAAAACATTTCCGGGTCTTCCATCCAGTCCTTATGTGATGACCGGTGCCACGGACGCACATTTTTATCAGCCGGTTTGCAAAAACTGCATCAGATTTGCTCCTGTGATCTATGGACCGGAGCAAATGGCCGGAATGCATGGAATCAATGAAAATATTGAGTATCATTGCCTGCCGGGAGCAGTGAGATTTTATCGAAACCTGATTATGGCAGAAAAGTGAAGAATTATGTTTATTCAGTAGGTAATGTTCTGCAAGAAAAAATCGATTAATACTTGCCATATTCTGTAAATATGACTAGAATACTTATGGCAGATTTTATGTCTGCAGATTATTTGATATACTGCCCGTAGATAGTTCATGAAGCGGGCGCAGATGAATTATTAAGAAAGAAAAGGAATTTTTTCAATGAAAAAAGTAGTTAAATTTGGTGGAAGCTCATTGGCAAGTGCAGAACAGTTTAAGAAGGTTGGTGATATCATCCATGCAGATGAAAGCCGTGTATATGTAGTACCTTCTGCACCGGGAAAAAGGTTTCCGGAGGACACGAAGGTAACGGATCTGCTTCTTCATGTGTATGAGACTGCAAACGATGGTAAAGATATCACAGAGGAAATGAAAGCCATCAAGGCAAGATATGACGAAATTATTTCCGGACTTGAACTTAAGGATTTTACTTTGGATAAAGAGTTTGAAGAAATCGCAGAAATGTTAAAGACTGAGCCCAGGAAGGATTATGCAGCGTCCAGAGGAGAGTATCTGAATGGTAAGATTATGGCAGCTTACCTTGATATTGATTTTATTGATGCTGCAGATGTGATCTTCTTTAATGCAGAGGGCAATTTAAACAGTTATAAGACAGAGAAAATGATGTCTGCCAGATTAGCCCAGTGTGAACGTGCTGTTATTCCGGGATTTTACGGTACCGGCAAGGATGGCAGGGTAAAGACATTTTCCCGCGGCGGTTCGGACGTAACAGGCTCTATTGTGGCTCAGGCAAGCCGTGCAGATGTATATGAGAACTGGACCGATGTATCAGGTTTCCTTGTTGCAGATCCCCATATTGTACCGAATCCGAAACCGATCAAATATATTACCTACCGTGAGCTTCGTGAATTATCTTATATGGGTGCGTCTGTATTACATGAAGATGCGATTTTCCCGGTTCGTCATTGTGGTATTCCAATCAATATCCGTAATACCAATGCACCGGAGGATGCAGGAACCTGGATTGTAGAAAGTACAGCACAGAAGCAGGACTATGTGGTAACAGGTATTGCAGGTAAGAAGGATTTTTGTACTATTTTTATTACAAAAGCAATGATGAATTCGGAAATTGGATTTGGACGCAAGGTTCTTCAGGCTTTTGAGCAAAATGATATTTCTTTTGAACATATGCCTTCCGGTATTGATACCATGACAGTTGTAGCCCATGCAGATGAATTTATGCATAAAGAGCAGAGTGTTGTATCCGCCATCCATAGACTGGCAGAGCCGGATTCTGTGGAAATTGAGGCTGAACTTGCACTGATTGCAGTCGTAGGACGTGGTATGAAATCTGCAAGCGGTACTGCGGGTAAACTATTCAGTGCACTTGCGAAAGAAGATATCAACATCAAGATGATAGATCAGGGTTCTTCAGAATTGAATATTATCATCGGTGTGAAAAATGATGATTTCGAAACAGCAATCAGGGCAATTTACAATACTTTTATTAAAAATTAAATTGATTTTTCATGAAAATGAGTGACCCGGTCACTCGGCTGTGAGGTTGTTAGATCTTGGAACGTAATTTTGAAATCAATGAAAAAGGGCATAATATCCGCTGCAAAATTTATTACAATAAGCTGCCTGATATTAAGAAAGTTGTCATATTCTGCCATGGCTTTGCCGGGCATAAGGATAATAGTGCCGCTGCAAAGTTTGCAGAAAGGGTATTATCAAAGTATAAAGGTATTGCCATCATCGTATTTAACTGGCCCTGTCACGGAAATGATGTAAAGAAAAAACTTATGTTATCTGATTGTGAAACCTATCTGGAGCTGGTCATCGACTATGTAAAAAAGCAGTATCAGACGGACAAAATCTACGCCTATGCTACAAGCTTTGGAGGTTATGTTGTCTTAAAATATATAGCTGCATATGGAAATCCTTTTGTAAAAATTGCATTAAGGTGTCCGGCAGTGGCAATGCATGATGTTTTGGCAAACAAGGTCATGAATCAGGAGGAACGTGCACTGATTCAAAAAGGGAAAAATGTTTCTGTTGGTTTTGACCGGAAAATAGAAGTAAATCCGCAGTTTCTCAGTGATCTTCAGAATGCCGATATACGGAAAAACAGCTATCTGGAATATGCAGACGACATCCTGCTGATCCATGGTACAAAGGATGAGATGGTTCCTTATGAAATTGTGAAGGAATTCTCAGAAGATCAGGTCATTGAAATGATTACAGTGGAAAATGCGGATCACAGATTTCAGAATCAGGCATGTATGGAGCTTGCAACCAAAGCTGTTTTAAACTTTTTTGAGTTTTAGAGGGATAAAATATCTGTCTATAAAAGCAACGGAGGTTCATTTTATGACGATCAGGGAAAGGCTGTTGGCATTACAGGAGCCTGAAAATGCAGCATTTCAGGCAAAGCTTACCCCGGGAATCCCCAGAGAAAAATTTTTGGGTGTACGGGTACCTGAGATCAGGAAGCTGGAAAAGCAGATTAGAAACACAGCAGAGTGCGAAGCGTTTCTAAATACATTACCACATGAGTATTATGATGAAAATTTGCTTCACAGTGTTATGATTTCTAACATGAAAGATTACAATGCTGTGATTGCTGCTATTGAAAAATTTTTGCCATATATGGACAACTGGGCAGTGTGTGATACTTTGCGCCCCGTCATCTTTAAAAAGAAAAAAGAGGGATTGATGGACAAGATTCAGGAGTGGATTGCATCAAAAGAAACTTATACCTGCAGATTTGGAATTGATATGTTGATGACCTATTACCTGGATCAGGATTTTTTGCCGGAATATTTGGAGCTTCCGACATCGATACATTCCGGGGAATACTATGTGAATATGATGATCGCATGGTACTATGCCACGGCACTTGCAAAGCAGTGGGACGATACCATTCCTTATCTGGAGGAAAAAAGGCTGGATCTGTGGGTACATAACAAAACCATTCAGAAAGCCTGTGAAAGCTACCGGATTACGGATGAGCAAAAAGCGTATTTAAGAACGCTGAAACAATAGAAATATTTCTGTTACTGCTTAGGCGACACTATTCCGCGACACATTTCTTCATAAAAAATTAAGAGAATATGACTTGTTTTTTGCGACAGATGGTTCATAATGAGAGTATAAAAAGCAGAAGGGAGTGATTGCCGATGGATATTCAGGTATCGGAAGAAGTATCACCGGCATACCTGTCCGAAGTGGGACATATCCTTGAGAATCAGGAGTTTTTGTCTCTGGCAAGCTACGTACACCATCAATGGACAAACCGTCTGATGCATAGCATCAATGTTTCCTATATGTCATGGATCATTGCAAAGAAACTTAGATGTGATGCAAGGGCCGCTGCAAGAGCTGGCTTACTGCATGACTTTTGCCCCTATGATTTTAAGGTCAAAACTCCGACCGGAGAACATCAGGCATTTTATCATCCTAAGGCAGCTGCAAAAAACAGCCTCGAGACATTTTCCATCAGTGCACGGGAAAAGGATGCCATTCTGACTCATATGTTTCCGCTGGGACCGCTTCCCAGAAACAGGGAAGCGTGGATCATCACGATGGCAGATAAGGTTTGTGCGATTTTGGAAGTATGCCATATCGCTGTAGCTTTGGCAAGACGTAATCGTGTGATTGTATCTTATTAAGAAAGAATGCCTGCTGTGTGAAAGATAAATTTCATACAGCAGGTTTTTTGTGTCAAACTTTCTTTTTATGGAAATAAATTGGATGGTATGCTATGATGAGAAACAGGAATGTTTAATGATCCTCTTTTTTGACTGCTTTGGGTAAAAAGGGGTAGAGTTCTTCGTAATTTTCTACTTCCTCCTCATTTTGGATGCCGGCGGGAATCAGTCCGGTGCAGTCCTGTGCGGAGGATACTTTCAGGAAGTCATATTCTTCTTCGAAAGAAGGGGGATTTGTTTTTTGTTTATTCATAAATACTCCTTTTCTAACTATGATGATTAGTAAAAGAGTATTTGCAGTTTTCAATAAAAAATTCATGACCGTTTTCCCGGTCATTATGGAAAGGAGAAATAAATGATTTATAATAATGTACTGGAAGCAGTCGGTCATACACCCATGATCAGACTGAATCACATGGTGGATGAGGATAGTGCAGAGGTTTTAGTAAAATTCGAGGCATTGAATGTGGGTGGTTCCATCAAAACGAGAACAGCTCTGAATATGATTGAGGAAGCTGAAAAGCAGGGAAAGATCAATCAGGATACTATCATCGTGGAACCCACCAGCGGCAATCAGGGAATTGGCCTTGCACTTGTGGGGGCTGTCAAGGGCTACAGAACTATTATTATCATGCCCGATTCTGTCAGCGAGGAGCGAAGAAAGTTAGTCAGACATTATGGAGCAGAAGTGAAGCTGATCCATGATGCGGGGGATATTGGTGCATGTATTGATGAATGTCTTCAGACGGCACTTGCCATGGCAAAAAAGAATCCCAATGTATTTGTGCCCCAGCAATTTGCCAACCAGGATAATACGATGGCACATAAAAAATATACGGCATTGGAAATGATGGAGCAGGTAGCAGGACCTATTCATGGATTTTGTTCCGGAATTGGCACGGGTGGTACCATTACAGGAATCGGGGAAGTGTTGAAAGCACAGTATCCGGATATGGAAATCTGGGCAGTGGAACCTGAAAATGCAGCAATTTTAGCAGGCGGAACCATCGGAACCCATTTACAGATGGGAATCGGTGACGGAATTATTCCGGAGATCCTGAACCAGAAGATTTACGATGACATTTATATTGTAAAAGATGATGAAGCGCTTCAGACTGCAAAAAGACTGGCCAGGGAAGAAGGGCTGATGTGCGGAATTTCCAGCGGAACCAATGTGGCCGCAGCACTGAAGCTTGCCAAAAAGCTTGGCAAGGGAAAAACAGTTGTTACAGTGCTTCCGGATACTGCGGAAAGATATTTCTCCACACCGTTATTTGAAGAGTAATTTCAAGGGTTCCGATCATCTGTTTCTGACGGAAGAGTGCGAGAGTTTTCGTTAGGAAATACCGAGCTTTGTTTTATATCCGGAGGGTACTGAACAGATACCATTTGTTAAAATCTCCTGTTCTTATTTGTTTAGTACCTTCCAAATCTTATTTCAAAACAAAATGATTTCTCTCAAATGTCAAAATTCCCTCGTCCCGCATCTTACAAAGCTCATTGGACATGGCACTGCGGTCTACTGATAAAAAATCTGCAAGCTGCTGTCGGTTGAAAGGGATGTCAAAGGAGGGGCTTCCGACCCTTAAAGACTGCTCCGACAGATAGGAGAGCAGTTTCTCCCGGGTCGTTCTCTGGGACATATATTCCAGCTTCTGGGTGAGCAGTTTGTTTTTCTGAGAAACAACAGATAAGAGGTTTCGAATCAGCCGTCCATGAAACTGACAGGCAGACGGACACATGGTCAGTACCCGGTTTACATCCAGAAAAAGCACTGTGCATGGCTTTTGTGCAACTGCATTGAATAAGATCTCATCCCTGCCAAGGCAGGCATACACTTCTCCAAAAATCTCACCCTCCGAAATTTTATTTAAAATACTTAAATTTCCCCAGAAATCTTCCTTTTGAATATGAATGCTTCCCTCTAACAGTAGGGCTACGGCACGGATGCGTTCCCCTCTATGAAAAACGCAGTCTCCCTTCTGGTAGGAGCGGATAGATGCGGACAGACATGTTAACATGGATTCGATTTCGGTTTCTGTGATACCGAAGAATAGTTTTGATTGTTTTAGCAGATCTAAATATTTTTTCATCATTCTCCTTTTTTGTTGTAAAAACAACAGATTTGTTTGCATCAGCATAGTACAATCAGTACATAAAATCAAGGGAGGAAATCAAGATGATCAGAAGAATTATTGAAATTGATGAAGATAAATGTGTTGGCTGTGGACTTTGCGCAGAGGCGTGCCATGAAGGGGCTATTGGTATGGTGGATGGGAAGGCAAAGCTTCTTAGGGATGACTATTGTGACGGTCTGGGGGACTGCCTGCCTACCTGCCCTACGGGAGCCATTACATTTGTAGAGCGGGAAGCAGCCGCCTATGATGAAGAAGCAGTGAAGGCAGCACAGGAAAAGAAAAAGATGCTTCCCTGCGGCTGTCCGGGTTCCCAGGCAAAGCAGATAAAACAGGTACAGAAGGAATGTCCTGTAGAAGAAAGTGCAGGAAACAGTCAGCTTAGACAGTGGCCGGTTCAGATCAAGCTTGTGCCTGTGAATGCACCTTATTTTAGCGGTGCAGACCTTTTGGTAGCGGCAGACTGCAGTGCTTATGCATACGGAAATTTTCATCATAAATTTATGAAAAATAAGATTACACTGATTGGCTGTCCAAAGCTGGACAGTGTAAATTACGCAGAGAAGCTGACAGAAATCATTCGTCAGAATGATATCAGGAGTGTCACCATCGTTCGCATGGAGGTTCCCTGTTGTGGTGGTCTGGAGCATGCTGTTAAAACTGCATTACAGACCAGCGGAAAATTCATTCCATGGAATGTAGTGACCATCAGTGCAGACGGACGCATATTATGATTCAGTAAATACCCTATGGGAAATTAAGGTTACTGGAACGGAGTGAACAGTAACAAATTAAGAAATAAATAAGAAAATGATTATGGAATTACCTGTTGCCTGGAAGTATAATGACCTGTGTGAAAATTCACAGAATATTTCAAAGTGACAGGTGATTTTTTATGAGAAGAAAGAAGAAATCTATTTTTGTAAAGTTGATAAATTTTTTGATTATTTTGCTGATCCTTTTGGGGATTACTGTATATCTGGTGTCAGATTTCCTGTATGACAAAATGGATTATAAGGAAGTTGAATCTGTTTCCGAAGAAAATGTCCGAAAAGACGGGGTAACCAATATTCTTTTAATCGGAAATGATTCCAGAGAACAGGGAGAGGATGGACGTTCCGATGCCATCATTCTGCTGTCTATCAGTGATAAAACGAAGAGCGTTCATCTGACTTCAATCCTAAGAGATACTTACGTGGATATCCCGGGACATGATGGAAACCGGATCAATGCGGCTTATGCCTATGGCGGGGCAGAACTTTTAATGGAAACCGTGGAAAAGAATTTCGATATAAAAGTCAATCGCTATATGCTCGTAAATTTTCAGGCATTTGCTAATCTGGTAGATGCAGTGGGCGGCGTGGATCTGGACGTTACCAACGAAGAAGTGCAGTATATCAATGGTTATCTGGTAGAGTACAATATGCTGCAGGGCAATCCGGAAGGCACCGATTATTTGGATACTTCCTTAAGCGGAACAATTCACCTGAATGGGCCGCAGGCACTGGCTTATTGCCGTAACCGTTACATTGGAACTGATTTTGCCCGGACGGAAAGGCAGCGAAAGGTATTGTCAGCAGTCATTAAAAATGCTCCGAAGGCGATAATTAGCAATCCAACCGGGCTGATGGATGGTCTGATGGCGAATCTGACTACAAATCTTACGGAAACGGAATTTGCAGGGCTTGTATTGCAGGCTCCAAAGCTCATGACTTACGAGCTGGTACAGGGAATGATCCCTCAGGCGGGTACTTATTCTGATGCGACTATCCGTGGCATGGCGGTACTGCGGGTGGATTTTGAGGCAAATAAAGAGTATGTAAACACGGAAATATATGGGGAGTAATAGAAAGTCAATCCGTAATTTACTTTCTGTTTGAAAGATGCTATGATGTAACAAAGATTTTTCAAAAGAGAGGAAATAAGATGATTATTCAGGTACTTTCAACGGTATTGCCAGTAGTGACCATGATCGTGTTGGGCATGGTATGCAGAAAATATAATTTTGTCAGTAAAAGCTGTATAGATGGCTTAAAACGTCTTGTAGTTAATATTATGCTGCCCACGGCAGTGTTTCACAGTCTGGCCACAACTGTCTTTACACTGCAGATGTTTCTGAATGTGGGCGTGATGTTTGCAGTGCTCTGCATCACTTTCGCTCTTGGCTTTGTGATGCACCCACTGGTGGATAAACCGTACAACCGTTATCTTCCCTTTGCGGTCAGCGTGTATGAGGGAGGCATGATCGGTTATTCCCTCTATACCGGTCTGGTGGGAGCGGAAAACCTGTCCGTGATTGCAGTCATCGATATTGCAGGTCTTTTATTTACCTTCAGCATTATGAGCAATGTGCTGATTCTGATCGAGGACGGAAAAAAGGTCAGTGTGGGAGAGATTATCAAGAATGCTTTCAAAGCACCTGCTTTTCTGGCAGTTGTCTTTGGTATCATCGTTGGTCTTAGCGGTCTGATGAATCAGTTTCTTGCCATGCCGGCAGGAAATGTATGGATCAATGTGAAGAATATGCTGACCGTGGCCATGTCACCGATGATTTTGCTTGTTGTAGGCTATGAGGCCAAGCTCAGTAAAAAGCTGATTGGCCCGTGTTTAAAGACAATTCTCATTCGTGCCGTGATGCAGGCAGTATTTGCAGTCGGGGTTATTGCATTGCTCCGTGCGATCGCCGGAGAGAATCGTCTGCTTGAGATCGCGGTAATCGTTTATATGTCACTGCCGGGCTCCATGAGCATCCAGACCTTCCTCAAGGACGAGGATGCAGGAAATTACATTGCCAGCAGCAATTCTCTGTATTTGATCGTAACCATTGCAGTCTATGCGATACTGGCAGGAGTGGTATAAAAGAGTGGAAACGATTACAAAAGGTAGTATTCATAAGTATCTATTTAATACCTTACTAAATGTGTATGATTGACAAGTTATAAAACTGTTGTTATATTCGTGGGCGATAAATACCAATTAAATTCCCTTTTATCAAATGTGTCGTAAAACCCCTTGTTTCAGCTATGGGGATATAAGACACGTCCATCGAATTTACGCAAGTAATTGAAGATGGACCAAAACACTTGTATTAACTGGAAATAAATAGTATAATACGAGTATGAAAGCATATAAATCAAACGATAATATCGTCTATTCCTGCAAGTACCATGTGGTGTGGTGTCCGAAGTATAGACGAAAAGTTCTAACAAATGGTATTGATGCTCGATTAAAGGAACTGCTCCTTGACTATGCTGCAAATATTTCTGTAGACATCATGGAGATGGAAATCATGCTGGACCATGTACACATACTCATGGAAGTAGACCCGCAATTTGGCATCCATAAAGCTGTAAAATCCATGAAAGGATATACATCAAGGATTCTAAGAGAGGAATTTCCGTCCTTAAAAACAAGGATGCCTACCCTATGGACAAACAGCTATTTTGTATCGACTGTTGGTGGTGCTCCTCAGGAAGTCATCAAGCAGTATATTGAGAACCAGAAAACCTCACAACGACAGAAGGATAAACAGGGATAATGCAAAAAGGTGTAAAATTCAGGATCTATCCAAACAAGGAACAGAAAAACTTAATCAATCAAACCATCGGATGTTGCAGACTCATCTACAACAAAGGCCTTGCCATGCGTAACGAAACCTATAAGAATGGCGGTAAGATGGGCTATTCCCAGACTTCTACGATGCTGACAATGATGAAAAAGTGTGATGATTTTGCTTTTTTGAAAGTGGTAGATTCCATTGCTCTGCAACAATCCTTGCGCGATCTGGATAGAGGTTTTGTGAATTTTTTCCAAAAACGTGCTGCTCACCCGGTATTCAAAAGTAAACACAATCACCATCAATCCTACCGGACAATAAACCAGGGCGAGAACATCCGCATTGTCGGGAAACATATCAAACTTCCAAAACTGGGCTATGTGAAAGTGCGCCAATCCATGGAAATCGGACATATCAATAGTGTCACGATAGAACGCACGCCTACCGGAAAATATTTTGCCGTGCTGAACGTGGAATTTGAGCCAACCCCAAAACCAAATGGTGGTAAAAAGATAGGGATTGATGTTGGTATCAAGGAATTTTACTCCGATAGTAACGGGAATATGGTGCCAAACCCAAAGCATCTTGAGAAATCCATGCGTAAGCTTGTACGTGAGCAACGCAGGCTGTCAAGAAAAGAAAAGGAGTCCAACAATCGAAACAAGCAGCGTGTAAAAGTTGCCTTAGTCCATGAAAAGATTACGAATCAAAGAAATGATTTTCTGCAGAAGGAATCTACCATGCTGATACGTGAAAACCAAACGATCTGCATCGAAGATCTGAAAGTGAAGAACATGATGCGTAATCACAGGCTTGCCAAATCAATCGCAAGTGTATCATGGTCGAAGTTTTTTGACATGCTTGAATATAAAGCCATGTGGTATGGCAATGACATCATCCGGATACCTACCATGTATCCGAGTTCCCAGACTTGTTCCTGTTGTGGATACAAAAATCCACTGGTAAAGAATCTTGCAGTACGTAACTGGGAATGCCCGGAATGCCATACAAAGCATAACCGTGATACCAATGCAGGAATAAATATCCTGAGTAAAGGACTGCATCTGAAGTCAGCATAAATACATATCAGACTGCACCGTAGGGCATACGGGAACAGTATAATCTAGCTTGTGGACACTGTGTAAGACGTTGCGGTACCGAAAGGTATTGGCCAATGCAGTAGTGGTTGAAGCAAGAATCCCCCTGCTTTAGCTGTGGGGAGTGTCAACAGCTATAGTTTAGCCCCACTAAAATATAGTAAAAGCAGAACTCATTTCCTTATATCCCCCCTATTGGTGTATTTTGCCTTGATAGAAGAAACATTAATCGGTGAAGGCGGGTTTTGATAAACCCGTCTATTTTGCTGTCTATGGGGTTTGTACAGTAACCTCTGATACAGAAGAAAAAGAAAAAACGGTCAAAAAACGTTGATTTTTTCAAAATATGTGCGTATAATATGGTTAAGAACAGAGATGTTCTTCTTCATCATAGTTGATGAGTCCTGTGACGGTTCTGACAGGACGGTAAAATAAAAATTGACCGAGCGATGAGTCCTGTGACGGTTCCGACAGGACGGTAAAATAAAAATTGACCGAATGATGAAGCTGACTACGAGAGGCTGAAAAGTCTCTCGTTTCTTTTTACTCAGTCGAGTAGCCATTCCCCAAAGGAGAAAAACTGAATGAGTTTACCAGAGAATGATTATCAAATACTTAAGTTGACGGACGATTTTTATCATGCATATCCGAATCCGCCATACAAAGAAATATTAAAGAAAAAGCAGAGAGCATATAATTGCTTGCTGTTCCAGACACACTATGAATATTTTATTTGTATTCCATATAGAACTGAAATCAGTCATCCGTATGCATTTCATTTTACAACTACTTCAAGATCCAAGGCTCATAAATCTGGATTAGACTATAGTAAGATAGTAATTATCGAAAAGACAGAATATATTGATTCAATAGATGCTATTATCGATAAGGATGAATTCAATGAGACCATGGTAAATTTGGAACGAATCAAGAAAGAAGCCTTGGACTATGTTGAAGAATATGTGGAACATGTGAAGGGAATAAAGCAATTACATAAAAGAGAATTTGACAGAAGGTATAGCTTTTCTCCGCTGAAGTATTTTCATAAAGAATTAGGAATAGTAAAAACCAGTTAATCCCATCAAAAGGCTGAACTGTTATCAGTAAAACGTGACACCTGAAGATTAAAAATCGTCTTCTGACGGAAACAAAAATGGTATACAGAGAAGAGCGGTCGTAGAAGAGGCAGTGCATTTAATTAAAGATGGTTTTGGTAAATTTATATAAATAGCCTGGGAATATATTTGTGCATGATTGCTTTTGAAAGAATTTTGAAAAAGTACTATAATTCTATTACAACGAGTGGCTTATATGCGTAAAACCAGTTGCGCAGAAAGGCCACTCGTTTGTTTTTTCAAAAAAAGAAAAATATCTAAAAGCGTGTAGCCTTTGGCGTAAATCCAGCAATCGTCAGGTTATGCGCTATTTTTATGTTAAGGAAAGGTGAAAAAACTATGGAACATTCAAATCAATTTCTTGGAACTGAAAGTACAGGAAAACTTATGAGAAAATATGCGATTCCCTGCATCATTTCTCTTCTGGTCGGAGCACTTTATAACATTGTGGATCAGATTTTTATTGCCAATGCAAGTTATCTTGGCTCTTATGGCAATGCGGCCAATACAGTGGTTTTTCCATTGACCGTGGTAGCCCTTGCGATTGCGGTTATGATTGGTGATGGCTGCTGTGCTTTTGTCAGCATCAGCCTTGGAAAAAAAGAGACTCACACTGCAAAACAAAGTGTTGGTAATTCTGTTGTTATGACTGCCTCCAGCGGAGTTGTGCTGGCGGTGATTTATCTCGTTTTTGCAAAACAGATCATTTCAATGTTTGGAGGAACGGTCAATCCGGAGACATTCCGCCATTCCAGGGAATATTTCTTTTATATTTCTTTGGGAATCCCTTTTTATATGTTTGGACAGGCAATGAACCCGATCATACGTGCAGATGGAAATCCTAAGTTTGCAATGATTTCTACACTTGCCGGAGCTTTGATCAATATCATTCTTGACCCTGTTTTCATTTTTGTATTTCGGTGGGGAATGATGGGAGCAGCAGTTGCAACCATCATTGGTCAGATTGTAACGGCAGTTCTGGCAATCTGGTATCTGAATCATATGAAAATCATTAAACCGGAAAAGGGGGATTATCGTTTAACAGCTGTTATCTGCAAAAAGACCTTGCTGCTGGGGGTTACAAGCTTCCTGTCTCAGATCAGTCTGGTAGCTGCCATGGCAGCCATCAATAATATGATCCGCAAATATGGAGCTCTTGATCCGGTATTTGGACAGGAACAGTATGCACAGATTCCTATGGCAGTGGTGGGGATTGTCATGAAATTTTTCCAGATCGTGATATCTATTGTAGTTGGTATGGCAGCGGGATGTATTCCGATTGTAGGATACAATATGGGAGCCGGAAAAAAACTTCGTGTGAAAGAACTGTTTACGAAACTGCTTACCGCAGAGGCAGCAGTTGGTCTTGTAGCGTTGATCTTGGTGGAATTTTTTCCGAAGCAGCTGATTAATATTTTTGGTGCAGCCAATGAGAGTATATACTACACAGAATTTGCAATCAAAGCATTTCGGATTTATCTGTGCATGATGATTTTTGCATGTGTCAACAAGGCCTGCTTTATTTTCTTACAGGCTATGGGAAAGGCTGCTGCTTCTACGATGCTGTCCATGATTCGAGAGGTTGTTTTCGGCGTGGGATTTGCATTACTGCTTCCGTTTTTCTGGGGTCTGGACGGTGTTTTGTATTCTATGCCGGTATCTGATTTACTGACGTTTCTTGTAGCAGTATTTTTAATTATTTTTACATATAAAGAACTGAAAGGAGAAAGTGAATCATGAAAAACAGAGTTATTACAATCAGCCGTGAATTTGGCAGTGGCGGACGCACGATCGGAAAAAAAGTCGCAGAGAAATTAGGGATTCCCTGCTATGATGCTCAACTGCTTCATGAAATTGCAAAGGAGAGTGGCTTCGACGAAAATTACATCAAGGATGCAGGAGAGTATGCACCGGGAGGATATATTTCCAACGCCTTTTCAAATCGTATGTTTGGTCCTACCAATGCAGATTATCTTTGGGACAGCGTCTAAAGGATAAAGATAAACGACGGGCAGCTTATCACCGTTTCTACACAGATATGAAATGGGGACATGCTCAAAATTATCATGTGACATTGGATAGTGGTGTACTTGGTATGGAAAATTGCGTGAATATCATCACACAATTGTATTAATTGAACAGTTACAAAAATATACATTTTTCCAAGTATTTTTGAACGTTTTTTTGCTGAAATAAATAAAAACAAGAGAGGAGATAATCAATATGAACGAAAAAACAAAAACTTGTCCAATTTGTCCGAGAGGATGTGACCTGACTTCACCACATTGTGGAAGAGGAGAGGAATTTGTAAAAACAGGCATTTTGCCACAGCAGGAAGGAGACCACAGCCACGGACATTCACACGGTCATGGTCACCGTTTACAGTTTGAAAAAAAGGAACAGCAGCTGGTCATGAAGTATCTACATCATGCGGTTGGCGTGGGTGATCATGGTGGGATGACACAGGAAAATGCATCGGATATGTTTTCAGTGCTTACGGAAGAAGAAACCGTGCAATTAGCAAAACTTCTGGAAAAACTGTCTGATCACTGGATGGAGATTGCACCGGAAAAACCGGTTCATCATGGGCAGAAGAAAATTTAGTTATTCATGTCTTCGCGGTACTGCTGTGGTGTTTTTCCAAAATACTCTTTAAAAAGATGTCGAAAATTGCTGGCATCATAGTAACCTGACATTTCTGCAATTTCACTTACA
>CALZFY010000059.1:0-14850 GCA_945786935.1 uncultured Lachnoclostridium sp. | reverse complement strand
TCCGCCGCGAAGCTTGATGGTTTCAGAAACAACAAATTCCGCATCCCCTACTGTAATCACTCCGGTATCGCCTTCCTGACCACCCATGGTAGCATAGAATGGAGTTTCTTCCACGAATACAGTGGCAGTTTCTCCTGCAGTAATAGCCTCTGTCACAACATCTGTGGTCAGTACAGTCACTTTAGACTGTGCCGTCAGCTTGTCATAGCCTACAAATTCAGTGGTCACTGCTGCATCGATCTCATCGTAAACAGTTGCGTCAGCACCCATATAGTTGGTTGTCTTACGAGCCTGACGTGCCTGAACCTTCTGTTCTTCCATACATGCCTGAAAGCCTTCTTCGTCTACATCAAATCCCTTTTCTTCCAGGATCTCCTTGGTAAGATCCAGCGGGAAGCCATAGGTATCATATAATTTAAATGCGTCCGCACCGCCTAGGGTCTTTTTACCCTCTGCAACCAGCGCTTCTTCCATGTCAGCTAAAATCTTTAAGCCTGTATCAATTGTTTTATTGAACTGATCTTCTTCCTGAGTCAGCACTTTGAAGATAAATTCCTTCTTTTCTTCCAGTTCCGGATATCCGTCTTTACTTCCTTCAATAACTACAGCACTTAAATCCGCAAGGAATTTTCCCTGCACACCAAGTAAACGTCCGTGACGTGCTGCACGTCTGATAAGACGGCGAAGAACGTATCCACGGCCTTCATTGGTTGGCATGATGCCATCGGAGATCATAAATGTAGCAGAACGGATGTGGTCTGTAATGATACGGATGGAAACATCTGTTTCAGCATCCTTATGATATTCACAGTTTGCAATTTTACATACATTGTCACGAAGGTTTTTGATGGTATCCACATCAAAAATAGAGTCAACGTCCTGTACAACTGTTGCAAGACGTTCCAGACCCATACCGGTATCAATGTTTTTCTGGGTTAATTCTGTGTAGTTGTTGTGTCCGTCATTGTCAAACTGGGTAAATACGTTATTCCATACTTCAATATATCTGTCACATTCGCAACCTACGGTACAACCCGGTTTGCCACAGCCGTATTTTTCACCACGGTCATAATAGATTTCCGAACATGGACCGCATGGACCGGCACCATGCTCCCAGAAGTTATCTTCCTTACCAAAGCGGAAAATACGCTCCGGTGCAATGCCGATTTCTTTATTCCAGATATCAAAAGCTTCATCATCTTCCAAATAAACTGATGGGTAAAGTCTTTCAGGATCCAATCCTACGACCTCTGTTAAAAATTCCCAGGACCAGTGGATTGCTTCTGTTTTAAAGTAATCACCAAATGAGAAGTTTCCAAGCATTTCAAAGAATGTACCATGACGTGCTGTTTTACCGATATTTTCGATATCACCTGTACGGATACATTTCTGACAGGTTGTCACTCTCCTTCTTGGTGGAATTTCCGCACCTGTAAAATATGGCTTTAATGGCGCCATACCGGAATTAATCAACAATAAACTGTTATCATTTACAGGAACAAGGGAAAAGCTCTTCATTGCCAGATGTCCCTTGCTTTCGAAAAATTCCAAAAACATTTTTCTTAATTCGTTTACGCCGTACTGTTTCACTTTTGTCTCCTCCAATTGCTAGCGCTTACGCTTATGACTTTGCGTCCTTACGATCACGCAATTTTTTTCCTGCAAAAACGCCTGCCACACAGACTGCTGCAAGAATTACCATTTTGAATAAAGTCGTTACCAATGTACTGATGAACATATCTTACCTCTCTTTCTCAAACACCTCATCATGGATGAGATCGTCGCCGTCTGCAGCACTGGTGGCCAGCCTGTCACAGCGCTCATTCAGGGCATGTCCGTTATGACCCTTTACCCAAATATAGGTTACTTTATGCGGTTCCATGGCCTTCAAAAGACGCTGCCACAGTTCCTTATTTTTGACCGGTTTTTTTGCACTGTTTTTCCAGTCGTTTTTCAACCAGCCTGTAATCCAGTTCCGGTTAAATGCATCCACCACATATTTGGAATCCGAATATAATTCCACTTCACATGGCCTGTTCAGTGCTTCCAGTCCCACAATGGCTGCCATCAGCTCCATGCGGTTGTTGGTCGTTTTTACATAGCCCTGGCTGAATTCTCTTACATGCTCCCGGCCTTTTCCATCCACGCAGGAAAGAATGGTTCCATAGCCGCCCGGGCCATCAGGGTTTCCCCTGGCTGCACCGTCAGTGTAAATCTTAACTAACATCTTACCTCCTATTCGGTGCTCCCTCCACATATTACCGTCCTGTGAAGTACCGGTAATATTTTTCACCGTCTCTTATTCTATCCGAAACCATCAAATTTTACAACACTTTTTTGGGGCCAAACAGTATTTGACCCCATAAATAACCAATTTTTCATATAATGATACAGACCATCCCTCCATTGGAATCGTTTACGATTTTCTGCATGGTCTCCTGCAGCTTTACCTGACTCTCCTCTCCAATCTGATAAACCTTGGACTTAATACCGTCTTCCACCAGCTCTTCAATGGATTTTCCGAAAATATTCGTACCCCAGATGGCACCATCCTCCTTACCGCTCTGACCAATGTATTTGATCAGATCCTGCGCCTGAGCCTGTGTTCCCACAAGGGGTGAGATCTCCGTTTCAATGTTGGCACGGATCATATGAATGGATGGCGCGGTTGCTTTGAGTTTCACACCGTACTTGCTTCCCTGTTTGACGATAGCAGGCTCTTCCAGGGTAATTTCTTCTCTGATTGGCATAACAACACCGTACCCTCTTTGCCTTACAGCATCGATGGCATAGGACACCTTGGCATACTCTTTCCTCATGTTGGACAGTTCCTTTAGAAGCTTCATCAGTTCGTACTCCCCCAGAATCTCTTCCCCTGTCATCTGGCTTAGCATCTCATAATAATATTTTTCATCCACGTCAACCAGCACACTGACCTTTCCATTGGAAAGATTCAGATGATCGAGCTTCACCCGGGTAATATAGGGGGACTCCATGTTCACATTTTCAGCAGTCACATCCTGCACCCGGCCTATGCGACCCATGACCTTTTTTATCTGCTCTAAAAGATCTTTTTTGATTTCCGAATCAACAGACTGCATTTCCACCCATTTCGGAATGTAAAACTCCACGTCTGTAATGGGAAATTCCTTTAGAATGTTTTCAAATATGAGGGAAATATCTTCTTTACGCATCTGCTCACAGTTGAGAGGAAGTACCGGAACCTGATACTGCTCTTCCAGTTCCTTAGCCAGTTTCTGTGCAGTATCCCCATAGGGTCTGCTGCTGTTTAAGATCACAATAAAAGGTTTTCCAAGCTTTTTCATCTCCGAAATGGTGCGGTTTTCCGGTTCTATGTACTGTTCCCTTGGAATATCAGAAAAGGAACCGTCACAGGTTACCACGATGCCGATGGTAGAATGATCCTGCATCACCTTTCTGGTACCGATCTCCGCCGCTTTCACAAAGGGAATCTTCTCCTCAGACCATGGTGTTTTTACCATCCTTGGCTGGTCATCCTCGGTGTGCCCCACTGCACCATCCACCATGTAACCCACGCAGTCAATGAGACGGAGCTTTAATTCCAGATCCTCAGAAAGCTTCAGGTTAAATGCCTCCTTTGGTAAAAATTTAGGTTCCGTGGTCGTAATGGTTCGTCCGGATCCACTTTGGGGCAGTTCATCAAGTACCCGTTCTTTTTCCGGTCCCTCCGGCAGATTCGGAAGCACGAGAAGATCCATGATCCTCTTGATCAGCGTAGATTTTCCGGTTCTTACCGGCCCTATCACTCCCAGATAGATTTCTCCCCCGGTACGCATCTGAATATCCTTGTATAGGTCAAACTCTTTGTCTGCCACATTGTCCATAAAAAGACCTCCAATTCATGAATTATATGTAAACTCTATGAACCGGAGGTCCCAAATATTCTTATATTTTTATTGTACTACAAGTTCATCCCAGCGCTGGTCAGCAACAAAGGCAACATAGGTTTTACCTGTGTTGAGTTTGATTTCTTCTCCCATACCGTCATAGTAACGTGTTGGAGATGTATCGCTTGTCTTTGACCATTTCACATTGATTCTCTTACCGTTTGTGATGTACATTGCATCCTGATTTTCACCGATACAGTTGAAGATCAGGTATCCGTTTTCATCATACTGATGGTAGGATACTCTCTGGATGATGACGTTCTTGAATGCAAGCTGTTTGTTGTTGTTTTGTGCATCCAGATGTGCTTTTCCACGTTCTGAGTAGTAATATAATCCGTCTTCCGCATTATACTTTAATTCAGACTGGTTGTTCGGGAATGGCAGATCTACCAAAGTAGCATCTTTTGCAAAATCATCATAAACTTCATCCAGCTTCACCTCATTTGCTTCATCTACGAACTGGTAATGAGGTCCTTCATAATACTGGTTGTAGGTTGTGGAAATACCAAGCTTGTCAGCATATTTCTGAACCTCACCTGTTAAGATGTATTCTGTGAACTCTCTTGGTTTTCCATTGTTTACACGGCCGAAATATCCGGAGATATGATCGGAGGCCGGTAATTTCAGGTATTCGTTGATGTAGAATGGGCCACCGTCATGACAGATGATCGCATTCCACTCATTTGCAAGAAGAATGTTTGTTGGACGTACGGAACGAACGCTACCAAACTGTGTGATTGCACCCCAGTCTTTTACAAGACACATGAAACGTGTGATCTCTTTGTTTGCTGTACTGTTCATTAATTCGTAAACAACATCTGCCTGAGTTAATCCGTAATGAGGAAGAGCACGTGCATCGTTATCAACCATAACAGCGATTGGTCTCTGGTCTTTTAAATCCTCAGAGATGATCTCATTTGTCAACTCACTGCGGTAGAATCCATCCGGAACTTCTACAGTTTCTACGACCGGTTCCTCTTCTTCGGCTGTATCTGTTGGTTCTTCAGTATCATCGATTTCTACAGTTACCTGCTCTGCAGGTTCTTTATCTTTGCCACATGCTGTCAAAGCAGCTGCCATAGCCAAAGCTGTCAGAATCATCACTAATCTTTTTTTCATCAGTTTCTCTTTTCCTTTTCCTATTTATTTGAGAGATATTCGTGGATACCTTTTGCAGCTGCTTTACCGGCACCCATCGCAAGGATTACGGTGGCGGCACCTGTGACTGCGTCACCGCCTGCGAATACACCTTCTTTAGAGGTTGCACCAAATTCTTCACTGGCAACGATACACTGTCTCTTATTGATTTCAAGTCCTTTGGTTGTAGAAGAGATCAGCGGGTTCGGTGAAGTACCCAGAGACATGATGACAGTATCTACTTCGATTTCAAATTCACTGCCTTCTACAACTACCGGGCGGCGTCTGCCGGAAGCATCCGGTTCACCT
This sequence comes from uncultured Lachnoclostridium sp., assembly GCA_945786935.1. GTDB lineage: Bacteria > Bacillota > Clostridia > Lachnospirales > Lachnospiraceae > HGM12587. The sequence continues at coordinate 9,475 of CALZFY010000059.1, read as the reverse complement.
AATTCCATCTTCACGCATTTGATTGCTTTTACCCATCCGTTTTCATCTGCAATAATTTCTGTCGGATTGGTCAGAAGGTCAAAGATAATGCCTTCTTCTTTTGCATGATGTACTTCTTCCTTTCTTGCAGGAAGTTCTTCTTCACTACGTCTGTAAATGATATGTACTTCTGCACCAAGACGGAGTGCTGTTCTTGCAGCATCCATTGCTACGTTACCACCACCAACAACTGCAACCTTTGTACCTGCTGCGATCGGTGTATCATAATTTTCATCAAAAGCCTTCATCAGGTTGTTACGTGTCAGGTATTCGTTTGCGGAGAATACACCGCTTGCCTGTTCTCCCGGGATACCCATAAATTTAGGAAGACCTGCACCGGAACCGATAAATACAGCATCAAAGCCTTCTTCTTCCAATAATTCATCAATGGTAACAGCCTTACCGACAACCACGTCTGTCTCAATCTTTACACCGAGAGATTTTACATTCTCGATTTCAGGCTGAACAACGCCGTCCTTTGGTAAACGGAATTCCGGGATACCATATACAAGTACACCGCCTGCTTTGTGAAGTGCTTCAAAAATCGTTACGTCATAACCTAATTTTGCAAGATCTCCTGCACAGGTAAGACCTGCAGGGCCGGAACCAATGACAGCAACCTTTTTACCGTTTAATTCTTTTGCGCCTTCCGGTTTGATGTTGTTTTCTCTTGCCCAGTCAGCAACGAATCTTTCCAGTTTACCAATGGAGATCGGATCTCCCTTTTTACCACGGATACACTGTCCTTCACACTGGCTTTCCTGAGGACATACACGTCCACAGATTGCCGGAAGAGCACTGGATTCCCCAATAACTTTATAAGCTTCTTCAAATTTTCCTTCTTTTACCTGAGCGATAAATCCCGGAATATTGATAGATACAGGACAACCCTGTACACATTTTGCGTTTTTACATCCGATACATCTATGAGCTTCTTCTACAGCTTCTTCTGCATTGTATCCAAGACATACCTCATCGAAATTTTTTGCACGAACCTGTGGCTCCTGTTCTCTTACAGGGACTCTGTTTAATACATCTGCCATTATTTGTCACCTCCGCAGTTTCCACATCCGCCGTGATGTGTATCACCTTCCTGTAATTTCAGCATTGCTCTGCCTTCCTGTGTTTTGTACATCTGCTGACGTTTCATTGCCTGATCAAAGTCAACCAGGTGACCATCAAATTCCGGTCCGTCTACACATGCAAATTTCACTTCGTCACCAACTACAAGACGGCATGCACCGCACATACCTGTACCGTCAACCATGATCGGGTTCATGCTGACAATTGTTTTAATACCGTATTTCTTTGTTGTCAGACAACAGAATTTCATCATGATCATTGGTCCGATTGCAACACAAAGATCATACTGATTGCCTGCTGCTACCAGTTCATCGATCACAGCGGTAACCATACCATGACGTCCGTAAGAGCCGTCATCTGTTGTAATATAAAGGTTTCCGGCAACTGCTTCCATTTCTTTTTCAAGAATCAGAAGATCTTTTGTCTTTGCACCAACGATGACATCTGCCTGTACACCACGTTCATGAAGCCATTTTACCTGCGGGTAAACAGGTGCAGTACCTACACCACCTGCAACAAAAAGGATTTTTTTCTTCTTTAATTCTTCCACATCTTCATTGCAAAGCTCTGAAGGACATCCCAAAGGACCAACGAAGTCCATGAATGCATCTCCGGCTTTTAAAGAAGTCATCTTATGAGTAGATGCTCCGATTGGCTGGAATACGATGGTTACCGTTCCTGCTTCTCTGTCATAATCACAGATCGTCAGCGGAATACGTTCTGCTGTCTCATCCAGTCTTACAATAATAAACTGACCTGGTTTACAGGATTTTGCTACTCGTGGAGCTACAACATCCATCAGATAAATATTGGATGTCAGCTGCTCTGCTCTGGTAATTTTAAACATAATTTGCCTCCTATGTAATGCGGATCTTAAATGCAGAATTATTTGATTTGCCACATCACGCTTCATTTAATCATATAATAAAAAAAAGGACTTTTCAACAAAAAAATCAATTTCCTTACTGAGCAGTCCGATTTTCATTATTCAGTTCCTGTATTTTCTTTCTCTACCCGGTTATAATCCACCTGGCTGATCTCCGAATACATGCCGTTTTCATCCACAATGATCGCCCGCAGGGTCGTTGTTCCGGAAGGCATCAAAAACTCTCCCGTGTAAATTTCCGAGGACTCTGTCGGTGTACTTCCATCCAGGGTATAATAGGCCTGGCAGTTCTCCGGCACCAGAATGCGGATATAGACTTCTCCCACATATTCACCGGAATCCGGAATGATCGTAGGTTTATCCGGCTCTCCGAATTCCACATCATATACATTGGATACGATATCGCTGCTGTTGCCGTCTTTATCTATGGCAAAGGCACGGACGACCGTAGTCCCTTCCGGAAGACTGATCGGCCTTTCATACCGGTAAGAGCTCTCATCCGGAACGGAACCATCCAAAGTATAATAGATTGTCCCATCTGTTTCGATTTTCAGTTCTACGGAAATATAATAGCTGTAGGTACCGCCGGGCAGATTAAATTCAGGCTTTGCCACAAATATATTTTCTCTGACAGGCATCTGTTCCTGAGCCTGCTGCATTGCTTTCGGATCCTGATTTTTCAAAACGGAGCCGTAGGCAATGCCAAAGGCAAGAAGTCCCAAAGCAACGACCGCCCCGATTCCAATACGCTTCCAGTGAAGCTTTTTTATCACTTCCATGCTCTCTTCTGCTTTTTCCTCAATCTGCCTCATGGTGGGCTTATTAGGAAGCATCGTCTGGGCTTTTGCCAGCCTGATCTGCAGGTCATCCATTTCCGGTTCATAATCCGGTACGATCTGCACCGGCTCCCCGCAGTTATGGCAAAACAGGCATCCTTCTTTGATTTCGGTTCCACATTTTTTGCATTGCATCATCTGTCACCTTTATTTATAAATATTCTTCCAGATATTGTTCAAACTGTTCGGGAGACATAAGAACCTCTCTTGGCTTTGTTCCCTGTTCCTCTCCGACCACACCGGCCTCCGCCAGCTGATCCATAATTCTGGCAGCTCTGTTAAAACCGATCTTAAACCACCGCTGGAGCATACCGATGGAAGCCTTATCTTTTTCAATGATAAATTTTCCGGCTTCTGCAAACAACGGATCATTGCCGTTTCCTGATTCCTCTGCTCCTGCTTTCCCATTTGCAGCCGTCGTCTGCTGTTTTTTCAGATGTTCCTCGATTTCTGTATTGACAGCGGCTGCCTCATTGTTTTCCTTCAAAAATTCTACCACTGCATTGACTTCCTCATCGGACACAAAGGCACCCTGAATACGTACAGGCTTTGGATAGCCATAAGGGTAAAAAAGCATATCCCCTTTTCCCAAAAGCTTTTCAGCACCGTTCATATCCAAAATAGTACGGGAATCCACACCGGAAGAAACGGCAAAGGCCATTCTTGAAGGCATATTGGCTTTAATGAGACCGGTAATAACATTGACCGATGGACGCTGCGTAGCAATGATCAGATGGATTCCTGCTGCTCTGGCAAGCTGTGCCAGACGGCAGATGGCATCCTCCACATCTCCCGGTGCCACCATCATCAGATCTGCCAGCTCATCTACAATGATGACGATCTGGGGCAGCTTTTGTGGTTTATCCTCATCCTCAATGTGTTCGATATTTTTTACTTTTTCATTGTAGCCCTGAAGATTACGCACCTGATAGTCTGCAAAGAGCTGGTAACGGCGTGTCATCTCTGCCACTGCCCAGTTTAAGGCACCTGCTGCCTTTTTCGGATCTGTCACCACCGGAATCAAAAGATGTGGGATTCCATTATATGTACTAAGCTCAACCACCTTAGGGTCTACCATGATCAGTTTTACATCTTCCGGTGAAGCCTTATATAAAAGGCTCATGATCAAGGTGTTGATACATACGGATTTACCGGAACCTGTTGCCCCTGCGATCAGAAGATGAGGCATCTTGGCAATATCCGTAATAATGGTCTTACCACCGATATCCTTTCCAACTGCAAATGCTAGATTGGAAGGATGGTTGTCAAACTCATCAGAAGCCAGAAGCTCTCTTAACGTAACTGTAGAATTTTCCTTATTGGGAACCTCGATTCCCACGGCGGCCTTGCCCGGAATCGGCGCTTCAATACGGATATCCGCCACTGCAAGGTTTAATTTGATATCGTCTGCCAGGGCAAGAATTTTACTTACCTTGACTCCCTGATCCGGCTGCAGCTCATAACGTGTTACAGTAGGACCACAGCTTACATCGGTAACCGTGACATTCACGCCGAAATCCTTTAAGATCTGCTGTAATTTTGCTGCCGTCTCTCTTAAAGCAACTGCAGAGTTTTTATTGGCACCGCCTTTTGGCGCTTTCAACAGACGAAGGGGCGGGAACTGATACTCTTTTCCCGGCATGGCAGCTTCTGCAGCTTCCGGAACCTGCACCTCCTGTACCGGTTCTTCTGTTTTCTTCTTTCTGGCTGCAGGTTTTACCTCCGAAACGACCGGTTCCTCAAAAACCGTCTCCATGTTGGAAACCAAAGGTTCTTTCGGAGCAGCTTTTTCCTGATATACCGGTTCCGGCGGAACAGTTTCCGATGCAATCGTAACCGGAATCTCTGTCTGGATTGGGATTTCGGCCATCTTTGGACTTAAGTAAACAGATTCTCTCGCTGTTTCTTCATATGGATCAAGCTCCGTCATATTCTGTTTTGTGGCAGACTCTCTGTGAAGCTTTACATCCATGGAAACACCGGATGCTTTTTTCTCCAGGCGTTTCTCTTTTCGCTCCTGTGCCCTTTCCTTCATACGGATATTTTCTTCCTTCGCAGTGTCATAAACCTTGCGGCTTCCCTTTTTCACACCTTTGACGAAGGATTTTTCACTGATGATCACTGCTGAAATAATCAGGATTGCTGCCATCAAAAGGAAGGCTCCAATGGTGCCAAAGCAGCTGAAAAGTACATGAAAAATCGCAGCACCTATGACACCGCCGCCATTGTGATGGAGGGCACAGTAGCCATAAGCCGCACCGATGGTCTCCAGCTCCTTGTTTCCGAAAAATCCCTGGAGGAGTCCACATATGGTGAGGGCTGCAATAACTCCGGCAGCCACCTTAAAGACTGCCACCAGATTCTCCTGATTTGCCAAAAAGAAGCTGACTCCCACAAAAAGCGCCACCGGTATTACAAAAGCTAAGTATCCAAATAAGCCAAACAGGATATTGCTGATTGCTTCACCGAAGGAACCACAAATACCAAAGCAGCTTAAAAACATCAATGCACAAAGCACAAAAAACAGAATGAGGACTACCTCATTTCTCACCTCTGTGTTCATCTCCTGTGCCTGCGGCTTTCTACCAGTATTTTGTTTCTTTCCGGATGTCTTTCTATTTTTAGAAGAAGAGGACTTGCCTTTCTTTGTCTGTGCCATGCATCAAACCTCCGTATAATATCACAATATCTATTCAATACCGACCATGTTAACACATTTTTATTTATTTGTCTATTTCTTATCCGAATCCCTGTTCGCCTTCCGGATCATCTTATGAAGCTTTCGGTAAGCTTCCCGGATGCCGCCCACCTCGTCAATAAGCCCTGCGTCCACTGCGTCTTTTCCTACCAGAATGGTTCCCAGATCCTTTGTCATATAGCCGGTATCCATCATCATATCCTCGATTTCTTCTGCGGTCGTCTTACTGTGTGCCTCCACAAAGCCGGTAATACGGTCCTGGATCCGCTGGAAATATTCATAGGTCTGTCTGGCTCCGATCACCATACCGGACATTCTCACAGGATGAACAAGCATCGTCGCTGTGGGTACAATAAATGAATAATCAGCTGACACCGCCAGTGGCACTCCGATGGAATGGCTCCCTCCCAAAACGAGGGACACGGTGGGCTTACTTAAGGATGCGATCATCTCTGCAATGGCAAGTCCTGATTCCACATCACCGCCGATGGTATTGATCAAAATCAGCACTCCTTCGATATCCTTATCATCCTCTATGGCTGCCAGACCGGGGATTACGTGCTCGTACTTGGTGGTTTTACTATTGGCAGATAAAAGTTCATGTCCTTCAATCTCACCAATAATGGAGATCAGCTGAATTTTCGAATGATGCGTATTCTTTTCCAGGGTCATCTGGCCATATTCCCTGATCTCCTCCTGTTTTGTTTCCCTGTCATCGTTTTTTGACATAAAAATACCCTGCCTTTTCGTTTTTTTTAAGTATCCCTCAAAGGCAGGGTAAATATACATCTGTTATACCTGATCTAATGCCTGTGCCAGGTCATCAATGATATCCTGTGGGTTTTCGATACCTACAGACAATCTGATGAGTCCCGGAGTTACACCGGCCTCTTTTAACTGTTCGTCGTTCATCTGACGGTGGGTATGGCTTGCCGGATGAAGTACACAGGTTCTTGCATCAGCTACATGCGTTACGATGGCTGCAAGCTTTAAGCTGTCCATAAATTTGGCAGCATCCTCTTTGGTGCCTTTCAGGCTGAAAGAAATAACACCGCAGGTACCGTTTGGCATATATTTTTGTGCCAGCTCGTAATATTTATCTCCGGGAAGTCCTGCAAAGTTTACAAACTCCACTTTTTCATGGGCATTTAAGAACTCTGCTACCTTTTTCGCATTGGAGCAATGCTTTTCCATACGAAGCGGCAGTGTTTCCAGACCCACATTGAGTAAAAAGCAGTTCATCGGTGCCGGAATACTTCCAAGGTCACGCATCAGCTGTACCATCATCTTTGTAATGTAAGCAGATTTTCCAAATTTCTTTGTATAAACGATGCCGTGATAGGTTTCGTCAGGAGTTGTCAGTCCCGGGAATTTATCTGCATGGGCATCCCAGTCAAAATTACCGCTGTCAACAACTGCACCACCCACTGCCATGGCATGTCCATCCATGTATTTGGTAGTGGAATGTGTGACAATGTCTGCACCCCATTCAAACGGACGGCAGTTGATAGGAGTTGCAAAGGTATTATCTACGATGAGCGGCACTCCATGCTTATGGGCAATACGCGCCATTTTTTCAATATCAAGAATAACCAGTGCAGGGTTTGCGATGGTTTCTCCAACCACACATTTGGTATTGTCCTGAAATGCTTTTTCGATCTCTTCTTCAGATGCATCCGGATCCACAAAGGTACAGTCAATGCCAAGCTTCTTCACAGTAGCTGCATAAAGATTGAAGGTACCGCCATAAACCTTTGCAGAACATACAATATGATCTCCGGCCTGGCAGATATTGGTAATGGCATAAAAGTTTGCTGCCTGTCCGGAAGAAGTTAAAAGTGCTGCCACACCGCCTTCTAATTCGGCAATCTTTGCAGCAACAGCGTCATTGGTAGGATTTGCAAGTCTTGTGTAAAAGTATCCTGAATCCTCCAGGTCAAAAAGACGGCCCATTTCCTCTGTTGTATCATATTTGAAAGTTGTACTCTGATAGATTGGAAGAACCCTCGGTTCTCCTTTGGATGGTTTCCAGCCACCCTGCACACAGATCGTATCCGGTCTTAATTTTCCGCTCATATGTATCCCTCTTACTTTCCGAATTTAATACCAAAAATAGTGGTAGTAAATCCATTATAAATGCGTTCGTAATCTCCCACTTCCATCTGGGTTCCAAATCTTTCATTCCAGCATTCTGTCAGCTTCTTTGCAAAAGGCTCTGACATATTTCCCTGATGCTCCATGATCATCGGGATGACAAAGCTAACCACGAACATATTACAGTCGATCAGTGCGTTTTCTTTCTGAAATTTCCATTTTTTTGATGCGATCAGATTTTCTGCTGCCCCCACAAATCTCTCTGCCAGCTTATTTAACCATTTTTCCTTATTTTCTTCATGGTCATAAACGGCTTCGATGCAAAGAAATACTTTACCGTATTTTTTCATCATATTTTCAAAATATCCCGGGTAGCTTTTCTTGTTGAAGTTCTTCATAGAGTCCTTCATGTCTTCAAACAGAGCATCCATCCCTGCCATTGCATCATTGTAATACTGTCCGTACTGTACTAAATCCATGGTGTTCTCCTTGTGTATTGATAAAATTATTCGTCCCAGTTGTGGTAAACAGCCTGAACATCATCGTCATCATCCAGAAGATCTAAGGTTCTGTTTAAGAATTTGATATCGTTTTCATCTGTTAATGTTACATAATTCTGAGGAATCATGGTGACTTCTGCAGAAGCCATGGCAATGCCTTCCTTTTCCAGCGCTTCACGAACCATACCAAAATCATCCGGCTCTGTGAGGATCTCAAAGCTGTCTTCCTCTTCTGCAAAATCTGCTGCACCTGCATCCAGTGCCATCATCATCAGGTCGTCTGCATCCATGTCGCATTCTTCCTTATCAATGATGATCTGACCTTTTTTATCAAACATGTAAGATACACAGCCACTGTTTCCCATGCTTCCGTTACCCTTTGTGAAAGCACTTCTTACGTTTGCTGCGGTTCTGTTTTTGTTATCTGTTAATGCCTCTACGATGATGGCAATACCGCTTGGACCGTAACCTTCATAAGTTACCTGTTCGTAATTTACAGAGTTTGCATCACCTGCTGCTTTTTTGATACCGCGATCGATGGTATCGTTTGGCATGTTGTTAGCTTTTGCTTTTGCAATGATATCACGAAGCTTGCTGTTATTGGCCGGATCCGGTCCGCCCTCTTTTACAGCAACTGCAATTTCACGTCCGATGACTGTAAAGATCTTACCCTTAGCAGCATCATTTTTTTCTTTCTTATGTTTAATGTTGGCAAATTTTGAATGTCCTGACATATCTATCAAACCTTTCCTTTTTTCTCTTGTTTTTTGCTCGAATGAAGATATTATACTCTTTTTCAAATGTGATGACAAGTATTTTTGGGCACTGCCTATGTATTTAACTGCAGGCTGATCTTAAGTGCCTCGTCGATTTTCTCTATGATCTCGTCGTCCAGATGACAAACCTTATCTTTTAATCTGGATTTATCAATGGTTCGAAGCTGTTCCAGCAAAATCACCGAATCCTTTACCATGTGATAGCGCAGGGCATCAATGGCAATGTGAGTCGGCAGCTTTGCCTTATTCATCCTGGAGGTAATGGCAGCACAGATGACCGTCGGACTGTGGCGGTTTCCCACATCATTCTGAATGATCAGCACCGGACGGATTCCGCCCTGCTCTGAGCCAACTACCGGTCTTAAGTCTGCATAAAAGACATCTCCCCGTCTGATAATCACTGATTTCTCACGCTCCCATAAGTTTTTTATGGTCGTAAGTATTCCCAACTTCTCTTTGCGCTATTCAATATCTAACGATTCTTTGTAACTTCTCCAATGCCTTCCAAAAGGCTTGTGGCAGTCATGCTGTAGGCACCATATTTTTCCGCGGCCATATCTCCT
>CALZFY010000058.1:0-14921 GCA_945786935.1 uncultured Lachnoclostridium sp. | reverse complement strand
TAAGCACCATGCCCCAGAACTGATTCATATCATACAAAGATACATGACCAAATAAGGATGTAAGGAACATTGCAATGGTCACTCCGCCAAGAACATAGGTCGCAGCACCTCCGATCTGCTTTCTTTTGTCTGTAAGCAATGTGGTACACAGGGCACACAGGCACAGCATATAAATCATCATGCCAAGCTCCCTGGCTGTTGTCCTTATGACCACAAGGCTACTAAACAGGGACATTTCCAAAGTATCCATACCGAGGAAAAGGCCGGCAAAGAGAAACATAAAACCGATCAGCCACATGTTCCTGCTGTATGGAATCTGAATCATGGAAGAAAATAAGGCTACTCCCAGCAAAATCAAAGAGAGAATCACATAGACAATTCCAAGGATCCGCTCCGGGGTTGACTGTTTACTGATCTTATTCTGAAACAAATTGCTCTCTTTATTCCCATAAACACTCAAGGATTCCAGCAATTCATCTACAGCATTTTCATTTCCAAATTTGTGGGGGTTATGAATGACGATTTCCATGGTGTCCGTATCTGTTCCTTCATAATCATAAACATTCCAGACTGATCCACAGGCATATTCCCCAAAATCCGGGTTTTCGATATCGGAAGTATAGTCTTCCATTCCGGGAACCTTATAGGACACATTGATATGGTTGCAGTACACTGCAACTGAAGTTCCATTGGCAACCGGTTCGATTATCTCTTCTTCCCCTGGGAATATTATCATCAGATGTCCCCGAAGAGTCACATCGCCCCTGGTTGCGGAAATATGCTCTCCCTCCCGGATCTTCTGCCATTCTCCGTCCCCGATCTTATATTCTCCCACCATCCGGATACCCGGCAGCATAGCTGTGGCTGCCTGGTTACTTGAGGTTGCCTTGTACCATAAAAGAACCGCTGCCAAAACAACCACCAGAGCCAGCCCGATACACTCCAAATGACACTTTTTGATTCTGTTTTTTAACTTTTCCTGTTCCGGCATCTTTAGTCCTCCAACTGTTCTTTTTTCGTTTCTCTTCCTTCCTCAAAGTCACGCATCAAAGAAGCCTTCTCCAAAGCAGACCACCCGTTTCTTCTGCCCAACTGTACTGTGCCATATACTCACCGTAAAACTCCGGCCTTCCGGTTTTCAGGTAGGTATAATAATCGCAGTCTATTTTTTCGGTATCCACAGAATAGCTATAATTACTTTGAATCAAGATGGCTTCCATACCAACCACTTCCAGGGTACGGCGAAGATCTACAAAAAGCTGGCGCAGATAATTGTGGCACTTCTCCTCATCTTTATTTTCAGGCCAAAGTCTTGTAATGATCTCCCTGCCGGTCACACCGGCCCCTTTCCGGTCGATCAAAAAAGCTAGAAGCTCTTTTGTTTTGGTTCGTTTAAAGTTCAGCTTTTCTCCATGAAAATATACCTCAAAATTCCCAAAGCAGCTGACAGTCAATCTTTTTTCCTTTGCTTTGACTCCTTTGATATAGTCAATTTCTTCCTGCACCATCCTGGCACTGATTGGTTTCATCAAATAGCCCGATACCCTCAGTTTGATGGCCGCAACCGCATATTCCTCATAACCGGTACAAAAGACGATTCTACATTCCGGGTGAAGTTCCATAATTTTCTCTGCAAGAGCGAGCCCTCCCATTCCACGCATGTTGATATCCAAAAATGCCACATCTACCGGATGATTTCGTACCCATTCCAGTGCATCATCACAGAAACCAAATTCTGCAACAGCCTCGATATCCGGAGATGCCTTTACTGCCTTGGAAAGTGCATATAACATCAATGGTTCATCATCTACTGTGATTGCGTTCAATTGTCTTCCTCCTTCGGTATTAGAATTACTACTTTTGTACCCATCCCCGGCGTGCTCTCCACACTTAATGTACCGCCACACATTGTTTCGACACGCCCTCGAATGTTTCGAAGTCCGATATGCTTTTTATCATCAGGCATCAAGGATGTATCAAATCCGATACCATTGTCCTCTACACTGACACAATAATGGATATCTGTCTCATAGGAAGATACCGTCACGGTACCACCCCTTGGCAGCTTCATGAGTCCGTGCTTAATGGAATTTTCAATCAGCGGCTGCACAGATAGTGCAGGAAGCAAAAAATCTCCGGATCTTAAATCAAAAGCAACTTCGATATCCGGGAAACGGACCTTTTCGATGCTGACATAAAATCTGCAATGTTCGATTTCCCTGGACAGCTGAATAGGTATCGGATTATCCAGATTGCTGAAATTTCCACGAAGATAACAGGCAAAGCTATGTACCAGCTTTGCAGCATCCTCAGGCGAAAGCTCACAAAGCTGCTCTATACTTCCTAATGTATTATAGATAAAATGCGGTCGGATCTGGCTGATCATAGTGGAAATACGACTTTCCGTCAGCTGGCGTTCCTGCTCTGCCAGCATCCTGTCTTTTTCGGCCAGCTGTCTTTCCTGCTCTACGAATCGAAGCATCATCTTTACACCCATGATCGTCATATAAACGAGCAAAGCCATCAGGGAGTACAATAATCCTGAAGAAGTGCCTTTTACATAGAAAGCAACAACGTCTGCCAGAATACCTGCCACCAAAATGAGGGCAGTTTTAGAAATCACTCTGCCTTTGGATTTCTGCGGATATTTCACCTTTTCATAAATGGTATTTCCCACAAGAACTATTGCTCCAAGACCAATCATCACATGGATAATATAGAAATTCTCCCTTAAGTCTATACCGCCAAAAATCTGAAACATTAACTGCACCATGCAGACTGCCGCAGTCAGAATACAGTACCCATCCAGGATTTGGCGGCTGGTTTTATGAAACTGTGACTCCACGGATTTGATGAGAGGCACGACCCCGATCATCAGCATGGCAACTGAAATATAAAACATCAGTACCGGCTTTTCCGGTGCCAGAAACGGTGTAAATCTGGTATCGGTCAACCTCCAAAATCCAGCCATCACATTGAACAGACCAAGTGCTGCCAGTCCGTCATCACTTCTTTTTTGAAGCCTTTTATATACGGAAATTGTTGAAAATAAAATACCTATCAAAATTGCCAACACACTCAAAAACAACTGCGGCAAGTCCTGATAAAGACGGTCGGCACAGATGTCAAGTCTGGAGCCTACCAGAAACTCAACTTCCCTGTTACGGAAGGTTTCATACACAGGAATAATATGAATACGGATTTCCTTTCCTGCATCCTCCCGGTAAAGAGGAAGCATCGTCCAGTTACTGCCAATGGTTTTGATAAACAGCTTCCCGGAAGGTTTCATAGAATATACCTGCTGATCGTCGATATAGACTTCCACATACTGATGAACCGTATAAAAGGCAAGACTGGTATCCCTTTCCAGTCCTTCTTCGAGGGTAAAAGTATATTCTTTCATCACCCCAATGGGTGTATTGGGGTTCTCCACTTCACGGCAGGAAGCATTCCGGACAATAAAAAAACTGCTGTTCGACCGACTCTGCTGTTCCATAAAATTATCATTTATAAACAGATACACAAAAAGTGCCATCAACATCCCTCCTGCAACCACAGGAAGGAAAAACGACAGCCCTGATAATGTAATTATGTTCTTTTTTTTCGAATCCTTCATTTCTTCCACTTTGGTTCTCTTCCTTCCTCAAAGACACGCATCATCTCTCTGGTAAGGCTGATGCCATCGTCCCGGACAGGAAGATTCTGTCGGTCATACCATCCCGCCTGGGAAAGTTCCTCTTCATCCAGATGGATCTCATCCTTTCCGTCCAGGTCGCAGAAAAATCCCATAAGCACCGCACCGTCCTTTCCCCATGGCTGGCTTTTGTAGTAACGGATGTTTTTGACCTTCAAGCCAACCTCTTCCATCACTTCCCTTTGCACGGTTTCTTCCATGGTTTCTCCGATTTCCGTATATCCTGCAAGAAGTGCATATTGAGTATAAGATCTGCCTGCATATTTACTGAGCAGCAGTTTCTCACCGTTTGTCACTGCAATGATGACTGCGGGAGAGATTCGCGGAAAAATCAGATTCCCACAATCAGGACAGCGAAGCATCCGCTGCTTTGTATCATGGACTGTAGGTGTCTGACAGCAGCCACAATAACGGTTGTTTCGATACCAGTTATATAAATGTAATGCAGTGTAGGCTGCAAAGCATGCCTCCTTCACCTCAGGGCGGCGTATCGCCATCAGCTCCTCATAGTGGAACGCATCCTCCTCCGTCTCGCCGGGCTCTCCCATCCATAGAAAGAAGTTTGTCCCCTGCATCCGAAAAGCATATTGCAGTTTTTCCTCTCTCCATGCATTCCATGAGGACTCCTTAGACCACCCATTTACCATGGCCGCTGTAGGGAAGTCTACCTTCCCCGTTTCTTTTATTTCCACCAGAATCCGATTCTCTTTGATACATAAAACCAGATCTGTATCCTTGGCATTTATATTGTAAAATTCATTTTCCAGTCTTCCACTTTTCAGTTCCTGAAGCATCATTTTATCCTCGCTTATGTATTTTTAATAGCGTCATTAGTAGATCGGCATAAACTCCTTCTCCTCTTTTAGAGGAATTTCTGTCATTTCCTTGCTTTCTATAATAATCCTGCGTATGGATTCCATGCATTTGATCAGATGGAAAATCCGGTTTTTTGGTCCCTGAACCTCTACCAGGACATCTCCATTGGCAAGGTTTTTTGCAAATCCGGTGAGTTTCAGCTTTTCTGCAATGAGCCATACCTCATAGCGAAAGCCAACCCCCTGCACCGTTCCTTTAAATAGGATCCGGTACCTTTTTTCCTCATCCGGAGGAAACTGTGGAAATTCCAATTTATCTACGGAGCTTCTCATATATTTATCATGAAAACTGGCAAACAATTCTTTTAATGGCATATCAAACCCTTCTTTTTTATTTTTAAATTTCTTTTCTAAAACACTCTATAGAGAACTATCGTAATTTAAATATATCAAAAATACCACACACAGACAATGCATTTCATTGCTAATATCCGGACATAAAATGAAAAAGAAAAAAACAACATAGCCTACATTTTTTGTAAGCTATGCCGTTAATTTCACATATTACTCATATTCTGTAAGACCATAAACGGTCCGTTGTAAGGAAAAACCACTGTATAAATGCCGGTTTCGCTGTCATATTCTTTCATTTTTAAAAATGTATAATCCTTGGTATGGGGATTCACCAGTAGAATTACGTAATCCTCCAACTGTGCGGAACGGATAATCTCCCCACCATGTAAAGTCACCTCCAGCATACCGTCATCTATGAGAATATCTTTCCCGTCCACAGATTTCTCACCCCCGGTTATCACACGATAGCCTGTGGATAAATATTTTAAATCTTGCATGTAAGTAAGCTGATCCAGTTTATTTAGATCATACTCCAGTTCCTTCACAGATTCCAACTGTGGATCAATATATGCAATCAATTCGCTGACAGTAGGAATCTCATCAACAACACTTGTACCATTGAACCCTGTCTCAGTAAGAACACTCTCTGATGCTAAAATCATCCTTGAAAGATCCGACTCCACCAGTTTTCCCGATGCATCCTTTTCATAGTACTGAGAAACCACTGCCTTGCTTGAAAATGTGCCCAATTCAGACAACACTTCCGCCGTATTGGTGCCATCAGATGATTCCATCAACACTTTTTCCATCGATTGATCATGCAAATCATTGATACTTGATTTAGCACAGACAACCATACTGCCAAGACTCAGTGCCACGATCATACCTGCAAAAACGATCTTTTTTCTCTCATTCATTCGACTCATCTCCATCTTTAAGGTAAAATAGCTCCAATATTGTTTTCAGCTTTCCCTCATCATTCAGATATACCTCATCATGGTCGTCTCCGGCCACATCTTTTCCGGGCAGGTAATAGTAGTCTGTCACTGAAAAACGATTTTCGGAGAGAGAAGAAATCAGATTTAAATACTGATTCTTTGTAATACTGGTCTGGATACCGTCTTTCATACGATCAATTTCTTCCCAGACAGCCTCTGGCTGAACCTGAACCTGTTCAAGAAACAATGGAAGAAATTCTGTGGAAAAAGCCTGCTGTCTCTCCATTCGTCCATTATTGGAAAAAGAAATGTTTACATCTCTCCACATTACAAAGTCTTCCACATTACTGTGATCTAACTTTACCCTGTGACCGGATTCAAGTTCTGGATACATTTCTACAAGATCATTGTTAGGCACCGTTACAGTCACACCGCCAATCAGATCATTGATCTTTTCGATGCTTCCCCTGTTCGTAATCACATACTCATGAATTGGAATTCCACCCAGAATACCGGACACTGCATCCAAAAGATTTTCACAACTGACCATTCCACCATCTCCATAAGAATAAGCATAGCCAAGCTGTGTATCATAAACTCCGCGGAAATTTCCATTCATGGTATAACGGCCAACCTGTGTAATGGTATCACGACTGATGGCCAGCACACTAATTTTTTTATGATAATTATCGATAATAAACAGTTCCACGGCATCCGCTCTGGGTGCAATACTGTAACGATTATTTGTTACAAGCTCATCCTCTGAATCAACTCCTGCAAACAGAATCGTGGTAATCTGAGGATTGTATGTATAGGTCAACCCTTCATTAATCAGACTTCGATAATCCTCATCGTTGTCCCCAGTCTTATCGTCAACCATGGAAACCGTCTGCCGCTTCTGCCTGTCCTGCTGCACAAAAATCATCCATCCGAGTCCGACCAATAACAAAATCACAAGAATCCCAATCCATATCCAACGCTTTTTATTAGTCATTTTTTCCACCCCATCTATGAAAAATCTATTTCACCTGGTCTTCATCTCCATAGCCATACTTTCCGTATCCGTATCTGCCATAGCCATATTTTCCATATTTGCCGTAACGACCTTTACCCTCACTTGTTTTATTCATAACAACACCCATGATTTTAATGCCAAAGCTTTCAAGCTTATTTTTTACATAAATTGCATCACGCCTGTCCGTTGCAGCGCATTCCACTACGATAATGGTCGCATCACAATGCTGGGCAATCAAAGTTGCGTCCACCACAAGATTGCTGGGCGGTGTATCTAAAATCACATAATCATACTGTTTTCTTAAGCTGTCTATCAGCGTTTTAAACTGTTCTCCCGATAAAAGCTCACTGGGATTTGGTGACTTCGCACCGGAAAATATTACGTCTAAATACGGATTTTCCGTATGGTAAATCATCTCATCTTCTTCAATGTAGCCACATAGATATTCACTGAGCCCTACGGTCTTTTCGGTTACCCCATAGTCCGCCTTGATTCTTGAATTACGAATATCACAGTCTAAAAACACAACCTTTTTTTCCAGCGCCGAGAGACTGTCTGCCAGCAAAAAGGATATGTAGCTTTTCCCTTCATCTTCATGGGAACTGGTAAAAGCAACTGCCTGCACGTCACGTCCTGCCATTTGGATGTTGCCACGTAACATGTTTATGGATTCTCTAATCTCAAAATTCATTTTTGGAACGACGATGTTTACGTTTCTTTTGTTCATACTTCTTATCCTTTCTATGCACTCTGTTTTGCTGTTCCTCTTTTTTCAGTTCAAACAAAGGTACAGCGGCAAGAACCGGTAATTCCATATATTTTTCAACATCTTCCTCTGTTTGCATCGTATTATCCAACAATACAAATAAAATGATGATGCCACACACAACCACAGCTCCGGCCATGGCACCCAGCAGTACATATTTTAACAAACTATCCTTGATGACCTCCACTGCATCCGCCTCAGCTGCATCAATGATGGAAGGCTCCTCGTGACCAATGATCCGATAGACCTGATCCAAACCGATACGAACGAGACAATTTGTAATCTCCACTGCCATTTCCGGCTCCTGACAGGTCACAGAAATATCCAGGCAATGAGAATCTTTGGGATTCGAAATTGTGATCAATGTCCTTAGATCCTTATAAGTCATATCCAAATTTAATTTCTGGATCACCTTTTTCAAAACTGTACGACTACAAAGAATTTCCTCATAATCTACCGTCAATGCATCACTTAACTGCAGCTCCTGAATATTGATCATGGAATTCGTACTTGAAATATAAACTTTAGAGCTTGCCTGATACATCTCTTCAATGAAATAATAATTATATGTACCTGCCATTGCTGCACAGAGGAGCATAACAACTAAAATCATTTTCCAATGATTTAATAGAACAAAAAAGAGTTCCAAAAGATCAATGGTATCTTCTTCTATCTTTGGCGTCATATGCAGCATTTTATTGTTCTCCATACTCAAAAAACATCCCTCCATTTATTAGGAGGTCATTATATCACACCAAGCGTGACAAATCCGTTACACATTCTGGGTAATTCCATGAAAATTTATTAAAAATCTATAAAACCATAAAACCCCTCCGAAAAATCGGAGGGGCATCTTTCTAATATCTCTTAATTTTCTTTGATGGTGTTTTCGGGAATTCCGTATCGCGAACCTTTAAACTGTAAATTCTCTTATAGGCCGGAGCACCCTGGTTGTACTCGTCGATGAGCTTCTGAAGCTCTCCCTGTACATCCTTAATCTTTTTCTTTTCCACATAGTCTTTATCCGGGAAAATCTCCGCTTCAATGACACCTTCATTTTCACGAACAATGATCTCACAGATGAGTCTGTTTTCTCCCAGCTTGTTTTCCAGCTCTTCCGGTGATACATTTTCACCATTCTTTGTGATGATCAGGTTTTTCTTTCTTCCTGTCAAGTAAACAAAGCCGTCTTCATCTACATAGCCAAGGTCACCGGTACGGAGCCATCCGTCCACCAGTGTCTCTGCCGTTTCTTCCGGCATTTTATAGTACCCTTGCATCACACTGCTTCCACGTACCCAAAGCTCTTCGTCCACAGTCTTTGCCTCACAGTTTGGCATCAGCTGTCCTACAGAGCCTTTACGGATATTCCAGTTGACAGTGGTACTGATTACAGGAGCACACTCGGTCATGCCATAGCCCTGTAAAATATCAATGTCATATTTTTTGAAAAGATCCAACATGGCAGGCGGAAGGTAGGCACCACCGCTGCAGATGGTGTGGAACTGTTTTCCAAAGACGCTCAGTTTTACAAGAGGAGCCGGGATTCCTTTGGAGCCTTCCAGCTTCTTTGCGATAGTCTCGATCATCAGCGGAACCATCAGAATCATATTTGGCTTAAACAGCTTGATATTTTTCACCATACGCATCAGAGAGTCATTGATGCAGATGGTACTGCCGTTGGATAATCCTTTCAGGAAATCGTTGGTCAGGCAATATGCATGATGGATTGGAAGTACGGATAAAAGCACCGTATCCTCCGGAATCTTCATATCCAGACAGGTGGCATTTTCTGCCAGATTCCTGTGAGTCAGCATAACACCCTTGCTCTTTCCGGTAGTTCCGGAGGTAAACATGATGGTAGCCAGCTGATCCGGCTGGACTTCACAGGTGGAGCCCGGTTCTTCAGCATTCATCAGCTGCCAGAAGGAAAGGATTCCGTCTGCACTTTCTGTCTTCTGCATGGAGATCACATATTTCAATTTCGGACAACGTCCTTTGGCTACGGCCAGGACATCTGATCTTACCTCATCAACGACAAATACCGTTGCATCGGAACGGTCCACCAGTTCACACATTTCTTCTACAGGAAGTAATACATCCAATGGTACTGCTACACTTCCACTATTTACAACACCAAAATATGTAACAAGCCATTCATAGGAGGTCGCACCTACCACAGCGATATGCTGTCCCTGTTCTCCAAGGTTTTTTAATACTGCGGAAAATCTTTCACTGTCTTCCTTTAACTGTGTGTAGGTCTTTGATTCAATCTGATCTTTTCCCTTTTTGTAGCGAATCGCATCCTTATTTGGGAGCCTGCTGGCAGACTTCACAAGAATCTCACGAATTGTACTGCAAAGCATCCTGTCACCTTCTTTCTGATACCATCAATTATTTACTTAACTTTTCCAGATATTCAGCCGCTTCACCGACAGTACGGATATTGGAAACCTCCTGCTGGTCGATTTCTACATCAAATTCGTCCTCCAGCTCTCCAAGCATGCTCATAAAGTCGAAAGAGGTAAAGCCTAAGTCTTCCATAAAACGGGAATCCGGTGTAATGGTTCCCTCTACTTCTACATAGTTTCCAATAATTTCTACTAAATTATCAAACATTTTTCATTCTCCTTATTCACTAATCATTTCAAATACAATTACACAAGATTGATGATATCTGCAATGGTCAGGTTCGGGTTTTCAATTCCCTTGAACATGATCTTGCAAAGATAATAGTACATATATTCCAGATCGTTTCTGCTGACAGATGCCACCTGATGCTCAAAATTGAAATCAAGTCCGTTATCATCGGTACGATGCATAACTGTCAGATACATTGCCTGAGTGGTAGCACCGTTTGGATACCATTTTGTCTTATACTTCACGCCATCTGCCTTGGTAAGGTCGTCCTTTCTCATGGAAAGCGGCTGATAGGTCAGAGACATTGGTTCATAGGTCAGTCCCGGTGCATGTGGGTAAACCTTGGAACGGTATGCGAAATAGGAAGTTGGATTATAATTTGCATGGCGGAAGATCTCGTTCTGGGTATCTCTGATGATCTTGATTCCTTCCAGGAATGTTTTTTCCTTCGGAATAATGGTTCTAAGCGGGAAGGAATGGATTCTTGTACCGCCACATTTCTTTTCTTTCAGAGTCGCACGTCTTGCAATGGCATTGTTAATGGAAACATCATCAAAGCCGTTAATTTTCTGGAAATAGGTACGAAGTCCCATTAACAGCAGGACTGTTAAGGAAATATGCTGTTCCTCACAGAACTTCATGAGACGTCTGGTAGGTTCAGCTTCCAGATGGAAGATATCCAGTGCGGAATCCACATTCTGGGATGCATTGATGGCTGCACGAAGCTCCGGGTCATGGAATCTTTCACGGTCTAACTCCAGTTTTCCGGTTCCTAAAAGACCATTGTAGATTGGCTCAGACTTCTCGATCAGCTTCTGGAAATATTCTTCATCACGCTGCTGTGCCTTGGAGCCTGCTTCATAAGCAAGGTCTTTCTGAAGCTGTTCGATATAGGAAGTCATATCCTTCGGATAAGGAACTCCTTCAAATTTTGCATTACAATACAACTCAATGACGTCTGTCATAAAGTAAATGATAGACTGGGCATCCATGGTCAGATGGTCTACCAGAAGATACATTCCCTGGAATCCGTCCGGTGTTTTGATCATGACGATCTTATTCATCGGGGAATCTGTCTGTTTGAAAGGCTTCTGTGTCCAGCCAGTCATAATGGCAGCTGCTTCTTCCATGGTCTTTCCTGTGAAGTCCACATATTCAATGTCTCTTTCTTCCTTATCTACCACATACTGATACCAGTTGCCTTCTTTGTCTTTTGCAAAACGAAGACGCATGGATTCGCATCTGTCATATGCTTTGTAAATGCTTTGTTTTAAAACATCCAGATCAAGATCCATGCCGATGGTCAGGCTTGTACCGATATTGACAACCTCTTTCTTCGGGCAGAAGCTCTGGTAGAACAAATGGAATTTCTGTGCATTGGTTAACGGATATACCGGGTATCCTTTTCTTATTTTCATCATAATCCTAATTCTCCTGTAAACTCATTTAATGCGTTTTCATAACTTGCGGGGTCTTTATAGTAGCTTTCTGCGTGTGCTGCTCCTTCAATGATCAGCTTTTTCTTCTTTGATGTGCAGTTTTCGTAAATTTTGTCACACATTTTACATGGAACAAAGGTATCTCCCGAACCGTGGATAAACAGGATCGGAACCTTCGCATGCTGCACCTCTCTTGCTGCGTTGCATTCATCCAGACCATAGCCTGACAATTTCTGATTCATCAGATCTGCAATCTGCATCAGCGGAAATGCAGGCAGATGATACATGCTGTGAAGCACATGGGTAAATACCTCTTTCGGTGAAGTAAAGGCACAATCGGAAACGATGCCCTTCACCTGTGTCGGAAGATCCATGCTGCTGGTCATCAGTACCGTAGCACCACCCATGGATGTACCGTGAAGCAGGATCTTCACATCCTCTCCGCATTTACGGATCACCCACTGGATCCACTTTAAGGTATCCTTCCGGTCCAGACATCCGAATCCGATATAGGTTCCTTCGCTTTCACCGTGGGCACGTAAGTCCGGCAGCAGCATGGAATAGCCCTTGTTCAGATAGTAGCCGGAAAGTCCGATGTAATCACTCATTCCCTGGCTTGTGTAGCCGTGAAGACAGATGACTACCTTTTTGCAGTCGTCTTTCGGAAACCAGGTAGCGTGAAGTCTGAGTCCGTCTTCTGACATGATCCACTGGTCGGAATGTTCCTGGGAGAGCATTGCTTCCTTTCGCTCTTTGATGAACGCCATATGCTGATTCCAGTCTGTTCCCGCCATTTTCATGGTCCTGTCTGTTCTGGCATTGCCGCGAATCATGGTTCTTCGGTAAAAATAGGTGGCGATTCCAAGCTCTGCCACCGCACCAATCCCCAATGCACCTGCCACATAACAAATCATTTTCTGAAATATCATTTAACTCACCTTGTTTGCTTCTTATTATTTATTATTGTTTCTCTCGATCAGGTCTTTCAGCTTTAATGCTTTATCCAGATTTCCGATCACTTTCAAACGGAATTTTAAGAACTCGTCTACCGGATCTTTTTCACCCTTCATAATGGCTGTGAACTGTTCTGCACTTCCTACAAAGATCGCATCATTGTCGTGATACTCATATGGTTCGATTTTAAGCTCTCCGTTTTTTACCTCTACATAAAAAATTCCTTCTGCTTCTCCTGTAATGTTAAACTGAAATGCCAGATGCTCTTTGATATCGCTGACATCGGCTCCCATAAACTGTGTCTTTACACTTGAAAAATATTCTGAATAAGTCATGTTTTTTTCCTCCGAAATATTCCTAAAGTCTTTTTTCGACCATCGGTCGAGGTTTTACATATTTATCCTACCACTATTTTCGACCATCGGTCAATTCACGAATTTCACAAAAAAATATCCTGTTTTTCTTTATCTTTTTGATTTGATTGCATAAAACAACCTGTGGTATACTTGATTTGAATATTCTTTTATATGGAAAACAAACAGGAAAGGTATACTATGGAAACCACAACGAAACGTGACCTGATTCTGGATGCTTTTCGCGATCTTCTGGTCAACGATGACATTCAGCATATCTCGGTCAGTAAGATCGCCAAACAGGCTGGAATCGGCAAGGGAAGCATTTACTATTATTTTTCTTCCAAGGATGAGATTCTGGATGCTTTGATCAAAAGAACTTATAAAGATGCCCTGGATATGGCCAGAGAACTGATAGAACAGACCGATGAGTCCATTTATAACCGCATTGCACGGATCACGAATACCTGTATCTCTGCCACCCATGAGTTTTTAAAGAGAAGTGAAGACAGAAAAAATACTGACGATGGACACGAAAGAATGTATGACAGTGCTCTCATTCATCAGAAGTTTATGAATTATGTGATTGTTGACTTTAAGGAGATTTATGCAAAGATCATTCAGCAGGAGATCGACCGGGGCAACATTCATTTTGATTCTGCTGAGGCTCTGGCAGAAATTCTGCTCATTGTCTTTACGGTAAAAATCGACAACATCCTCTCTCCCTCCACAGAGGAAGAAACAGCCAGAACCTTACAGGCACTCATTACCCTGTTAGAACGGGGTACCGGAAATGTTGATGGTGCTTTTGGCATCAAAATATAATTTGTTGACGAAGCAGCGTCCTTTTTTGTATAATAAGGTCAGGTGCAAAGAAAAAAACGAATACTTTTAGGATATTTTGCACAAAAGGAGGATCTTATATGAATCGATTAAAAGATAAGGTTGCTGTGATTACCGGTGGTAATTCCGGCGTTGGTTCCGCGACAGCAAAGCTGTTTGCGGCAGAAGGTGCGACGGTTGTCATCACAGCCAGAAGAGAAGCAGCCCTGGAGCAGGTTGCCAAAGAAATAGAAGAAGCCGGCGGCACAGTGCTTGCTGTCTCTACCGACATTTCCAAGCCGGAAGATCCGGAAAAACTGATGGATATCGTTATGGAGCGTTTTGGTCGAATCGATATTCTGATCAATAACGCAGGAATTCTGGAAGTTGGTCTCAAACCTATCGACCGTTTTCTGGATGAAGATCTGGACCGGATCGTAGAAACTAATCAAAAGGGTACGATGCGCTGCATGAGAGCTGCATGCAAACGGATGCAGGCGGGTGCCAGCATTGTGAATATGGCATCTGCTGCCGGTGCAATGGGATGCGGCGGTGCTGCCTATGTATCCTCCAAAGCAGCCATCATCGGTATTACCAAACACACTGCTCTTCGTTTCCAGGCACAGGGCATCCGCTGCAACGCTGTCTGTCCGGGAACCATCGTAACACCTATGACCTCTGCCCTGAAACCGGAGACTCTTGATCCGGATATGATGGGTGCCATGGCTACTCATGCAAATTTGCGTACACAGCCTTGTACCGCAGAGGATATTGCAAATATTCTGCTGTTTTTGGCAAGCGATGAATCCCGTCCTTTGACAGGTCAGATCATTATGTCTGATTTCGGAGCTAATCTGTAACATATTTGTAACTGTTCAGAGCCAAGCAAAATTTCATAAAACAGGTGTAAAATGCTTGCATTTTTAATACTGTTTTTGAAATTTTATTTGGCGGATACGCCACACCGACGAAATGCAAAGCATTTTGGAGGTTGGCTCTGAACAGTTACATCACTTCTGAAAAAACATCACCGAAATGTCATTGAACAAAATCATGACCATCAATCCCATCAATACTGCAAAGCCTGCCAGATGAATATATCCTTCCTTCTCCTCCGGCACCCTCTTTCCT
>CALZFY010000057.1:0-14936 GCA_945786935.1 uncultured Lachnoclostridium sp. | reverse complement strand
GAAGAGGAAAAATCCAGTGCTAATTTGAAGCTCGTTCTCATATGATAAAGGGAATATGGAAGTATGAGAAACGGGGGATATCATTGAACGAAAAAGCATTGGAGGTCCTTAAGCAGTATGATCTGGAGGTCCTTCGTACCTGGAAGGGCAGAGGTGTCTATTTTTTAGAGACACCAAAAGGGCGTTATCTTCTAAAGGAGCATCGGGGGTCAGAGGAGAAGTTGGAAAAGCTGTGGCAGCTTTTAGTTTCGTTGGAAAATGTCCAGTTTTTTTGGACAGATCTGCCGGTGCGGACAGAAGAAGGGACGTTTTTATCAAAGGATGAGGAGGAGACTACCTATCTTTTAAAGCAGTGGAAGGACGGAAGGGAATGTGATCCCAAAAGCGATTTGGATGTGTGCAGGAGCCTGGAAGGACTGGCAATCTTTCACAGTCAGGCAAAGGAGCTGTGGAATTTTGAGGATGTATCCTCCAGGGAAAAATATGAAGGTGCGGACTTTCTTGCAGAGATGGAAAAGCGTACCAGAGAGTTAAAAAAGGTGCAGTCCTTCATCAGAAAAAAGCAGAAAAAAGGTACATTTGAGACAGCTTATCTGGAAATCATTCCTGCATATTTAAAAGAGGCGGAAGAAATCACCTTAAAAATGGCTGATAAAAGCTATGGAAATCTTCGAAAAAAGGCCCTGGATGAGGGAAGGATCTGCCATGGGGAATATATGCAGCATAACATTTTATTTGACCGTTCCAGACTGATTCTGACTAATTTTGAGCATGCCCATCTGGATCTTCAATGCGTGGATGTGGCGCTGTTTCTTCGGAAGGTCATGGAAAAGCAGGGCTGGAGAACTGCCCAGGGGGAAAAATATTTACGTTCCTATGAGGTGGTGCGGCCCATGGAGGAGCAGGAGCGAAAGATTTTGGGACTTTTGCTTGCCTATCCGGAAAAGCTCTGGAAGCTTGCCAATCATTATTATCATACCAATAAGGCGTGGATTCCTGCGAAAAATACGGAAAAATTAAAGACTTTTGCAGGCCAGCAAAAGGAACGGGAAAAGTTTGTGGTCAGCTTATTTTAAAGACCTTAAAAATACAAAAAGAGGAAGGCGGGTAGCAAAATGGAAAAATATACCTATGAGCAGCTGGTAGACATTATTGCAGAGCTTCGAAGCGATCATGGATGTCCCTGGGACCGGGCCCAGACCCATGAGTCCATGATCAAATGTCTGTATGATGAATGTGACGAAGTTGTGGAAGCCATTAAAAATAAAGATGATGAAAATCTATGTGAAGAGCTTGGAGATGTACTTCTGCAGGTTCTTCTTCATGCCCAGATTGCAAGGGAGGAAGGCCGTTTTACCATAGAGGATGTGGTGGACGGTCTGGCAAAGAAGATGATCCGCAGACACCCTCATGTTTTTGGCGATGCGCCGAAGGCTCAGACCGAGGAAGAAGGACTTGCCATGTGGAAAGCCATCAAGGAACAGGAAAAGAAAATGAAGGGCAAATAAAGCGCAAAGATTTCACTAAATTCCTTGACAAATACAAGGAAAACAGATATAACAGAAATCAGCATGTTAAATGTGCGTAACATTAGTAATTATCAGGAGGAGTTATCCATGAACAAAACAGAATTAATCGCAGCAATCGCTGAAAAAACAGAATTATCCAAAAAAGACGCTGAAAAAGCTTTAAAAGCATTCTCTGATGTAGTAGCAGAAGAATTAAAGAAAGGTGAAAAAGTTCAGTTAGTAGGCTTTGGTACATTCGAAGTTTCTGAAAGAGCTGAAAGAGAAGGAAGAAATCCTCAGACAGGCGAAACAATGAAGATCGCTGCTTGCAAAGCTCCAAAATTCAAAGCAGGTAAAGCTTTAAAAGACGCTATCAACGAATAATTATGCGATTGGACAAGTATCTGAAAGTTTCCCGACTGATCAAACGCCGTACCGTGGCAAACGAAGCCTGTGATGCAGGCAGAGTGCTGATCAACGGAAAAATAGCAAAGGCATCTGCCAATGTAGCAGTCGGAGACGTGATTGAGATTGGCTTCGGAACAAGAAATGTGAAGGTGGAAGTGCTGGATGTGCAGGACACCTCCAAAAAAGACGAGGCTAAGGATCTGTTTAAATATTTGTAAAAAATTTCGGGACAGAAGATAAGCCGAAATTCTAAAATGGAAAACCTCTTAATATACTTTCTAAAAGAAGTATAGCAGGAGGTTTTTTTATGGAAGAAAAGCAGTATTCAAAGGCTCATAAATTAATGCTGTCCAATCGTCGGACAGGCACGATTACAGGAGTTTCTGATGTGATCTCCTTTGACATTACTGAGGTGCTTTTGGAAACGGAACAGGGAATGCTGATGATCAAGGGGGCAGACCTTCATGTAAACCGTCTGACATTGGAGAAGGGAGAAATTGACATCGAGGGCAGGATTGACTCTTTGGCCTACTCTGATGTGAATTCCTATCAAAAACAGGGAGAATCTTTGATCGGAAGACTGTTTAAATGATGAGCAGAGTCATCCTTGGAGAGCTTCGGGTGGTTGTGACTTCTTTTTTTTGCGGAGCCCTGATCACGGTAGTGTATGATGTACTTCGGATCTTTCGAAGGGGAATCTATCACAGTAATTTCTGGATCGGTGTGGAGGATCTTATTTTCTGGATCTGGACAGCACTTTGGACCTTTGGAGTTCTCTACCGGGAAAACGATGGAAATCTCAGATTGTACACCATGCTGTCCATGGGAGCGGGAATGATCCTGTACCATATGAGCATCAGTGAGCCTTTGGTAGCATTTTTGGGCAGGGTACTTCGATGGATCGTGGTATTTTTCATAAAGCCGTTTTCTTTGGTAAAATTTTACATGATATTTTGGGGAAAGAAATTGAAAAAGTATTTGTCAGGCATTATAATGAAGACAAAGAGCAGGAAAAAAGGTTAGCGTTTTTTACCGGAGGGATGATATGGCAACCAAAGTAAGCCGTAAAAAAAGATTAAGAAAACATATGGGATCCTTAGGCATTGTAGGGATCGTACTTTTGATGCTGTTGTTTGTATCGGTGGCTTCTTTAAGCCTTCGTATTAACAATGCACAAAAGCAGGAAAAGATTCAGGAGCTGGAAAAACAGATTGCGGCAGAAGAAGAAAAAGCCGTGGAGATTGAAGAGTACAGAAAATATGTACAGACAAAGAAATATGCGGAAGAGGTTGCAAAGGAAAAGCTGGGACTTGTTTATGAGGATGAAATCATATTCAAAGCCGAAGAATAGGTTCTTTAGAGAGAATGGGAAGACTGTCACGAAGGTGATGGTCTTTTTTTGTCAAAAACTCTAGGGGAAGAGACACATTTCTTTGACAAAAATATTTTTTTGCTGCGGATATAGTAGTCCCTACCAAAATAATATAAGTGTCTGTCATGCGTAAGAACAGATACACAGGAGGGATGATTGGATGATAGGAATGTTTTGGGCAGAAAAATATGTGATGGCAACAGGACTGACTGTTGTAGTACGAAAGCTGTTTAAACCAAAGGGAAAAATGGATATGTGGGTTTGCGCACTGACTGCCGCCACAGCACTCATTGCCATGAACCTGGGAGCAGGACTTTTATATCCCTATTCCAGAGAACAGTTTTTATTTGGCATGGCGGAAGGGCTGTTTGTGGGAAGCAGTCTTGTTTTTTTGTGGATGGTTGGAAAATGGCTGATCAAAAAAAAGCCTGTAAGAGTGAAGGATAGTATTGCTCCGGGAGAGGAGAGGATCGGTCATTACACCAGGGCCTTTTCTGATCTTGCAAAGACTTTCCTAAGTGTACCGGCCAAAGCCACTCCTGCGGTGGTGGGAATGGATGATTACGCAAGAGTGAATGCAGCCTGGAATGCCAGAATGGATGAACAAAGAGTGGCAGTGGCAACCCAGCTGACAGAGATTTCCGGAATCATGGAGGGAGCCATACGAAGAGCCTACGACACAAAGGAAGATACATCTTTGGAGAGGAAGTTAAAAAGAAGCTTACATAAAAAAGGCATTTTATTAAAAAAAGCCTATATTTATGAAAATGAGAATCAAAAAAAGGAGGTGTATTTAACACTTCGGACAAAAAAGAAATGCTGCATTCCCAATAAAGAGGTGGCAGAGAAGCTTTCTGATATTTTAGGAACCTCCATGATGCCTTCCCATGATGCAAGGGCATTTGTAAGAAATGAATATACCAATACCTGTTTTCTGGAAAAAACCAATTTTGAGGTAGTCTATGGGATGGAACGGTGTGTAGGAGACTACCAGCAGATCTCCGGAGACAGCTTTTCTTTTCTGCAAAGGGAGGACGGTCAGTTTCTCGCAAGTCTTTCCGATGGAATGGGAACCGGGCTAAACGCCTATCAGGAAAGTGAGAGGGTGGTAGACCTTCTGGAACAGTTTTTAGAGGCAGGGTTTTCCAAGGAAACGGCGGTAAAAATGATCAACTCCGCACTGGTGCTTCGCACCGATGGGAAAACCTTTTCCACCATTGATATCAGTTCCATTGATCTTTACAGCGGTGTCTGTGAATTTTTAAAAATTGGTGCGGCTACCTCCTTCATCAGAAGAGGAAGCTGGGTGGAGACCATCACCTCCACCAGTCTGCCTGCGGGGATCTTTCAGAAAACAGACTTTGAAAAAACCTGCAGAAAGCTTTATGATGGAGATATGGTGGTGATGGTTACCGACGGGGTACTGGACGTCCTGCCTGTGGAACATCAGGAAAAACTGATGAAAGACATTATTTTGGAACATCCTACGAATAATCCCAAGGAATTGGCAGATTATATCATCAGCAGGGTAAGACAATATAAAAACGGACGGTTCTGCGATGATATGACAGTGCTGGTGATTGGTATCTGGAAGCGATAAGTCATTGATTTTTGCGGGAAAGTTCCTTATAGTTGTCTCGTAGACAAGATACAAAGGGGATAGTAAAATGCTTCAAAAAACGAAAGAATATATGAAACAGCATCAGATGCCGGGACCGGGAGAAAAGATCGTTTTAGGTCTTTCCGGGGGAGCGGATTCCGTGTGCCTTTTTCATCTGTTAAGGACATTGGGGTATGACCTGGAAGCAGTGCATGTTCATCACGGAATTCGGGGAGCGCAGGCAGACAGGGATGAGGCCTTTGTCAAAGAACTTTGTGAAAGCTACAGCATTCCTTTCCATGAATTTTATTTTGATGTGCCCGCAATCAGTAAGGAAAGACATCTGTCCCTGGAAGAAGCCGGCAGAATGGTGCGAAGAAAAGCATTTTCAGAAGTGAAAAAAAGCTGCAGTGCAAACTATATTGCCCTGGCACATCATGGAAATGACCGGGCAGAAACATTTCTGTTTCATTTAAGCAGAGGAACCGGTGCGAAGGGGCTTGGTTCTATCCAGCCGGTGCAGGGAGAATATATCCGGCCGCTTTTATGGGCCGGCAGAAAAGAAATCGAAAAGTATTTAAAGGACAATGGGTTTTCCTATGTAGAGGATGAGACAAACCGGTCAGAGGAATATACGAGAAACAAGATCCGCCATCAGGTGCTCCCTGTTCTTGAGGAAATTAATCCAAAGGCTGTGGAGCATATCTGCGGGGCGGCGGATAAGCTCAGTGCAGTCAGTGCCTATATTGACAGGGAGGCAGAAAAGCTATGCCGGTTGAGCACCGTTATGTACCAGGGGGAAGTCAAGATTCTGAAGTTTGCATTTTTTCAGGGGGATGAGGTGCTCCTAGTTCCTGTCCTTCAAAAATGTGTGGAATATCTGGCAGGGTCTTTATCAGATTTTATGGAGGAGCATTTTCAGAGTGTGCTGAAGCTGTTTGGAATGCAGACCGGAAAAGAGGTTCATTTGCCTAAGGGCATCAGAGCCGTGCGCACTTATGAAGGGATCACCATGAAGGTTTTTTCAGAATCCGGGGTGCAGGAGGCTGTAAAGATTACAGGTGAGGGAACGTATCAGTATGGCGGTCTGAACTTTGAAATTTCCATAGAACCGTGGGATGAGAGAAAAATGTTCCCTATAAAAAACTATACGAAATGTTTTGATTATGATAAAATAAAAGAGAGTCTTTTCTTAAGAACCAGGCAGTCCGGAGATTTTTTGGAGATTGATAGGGAGCATCGGAAAAAATCCCTTCAGGACTATATGGTCAATGAAAAGATTCCAAAGGAGGAACGTGACCGGGTAATTTTACTTGGCAGTGGAAATCATATTCTCTGGGTAGTGGGAAAACGCATCAGTGAATACTATAAAATAACGAGAGAAACAAAAAGAGTTTTGAAAGTACAGGTCAATGGAGGAAATGTATATGAGCAACTATAAAGTAAGAGAACTGATTTCAGAAGAAAAGGTGATTGCGAGAATTAAAGAGATCGCAGAACAGATCAATAAAGATTATGAAGGAAAATCGGTAACACTGGTTTGTATTTTAAAGGGAAGTATTTTCTTTACCTGTGAACTGGCAAAATATATTAAGGTTCCGGTAGTCATCGATTTCATGCAGTGCTCCAGCTATGGAGCAGATACCAAATCAAGCGGTATTGTAAAGCTTGCAAAAGATCTTGATGAGCCGATTACAGGCAAGGATGTGATCCTGATCGAGGATATTATTGACTCAGGAAGAACCTTAAGCCATCTGGTGAAGCTTCTTGCTCAGAGAGAGCCCGCAAGCCTCACACTTTGCACACTGTTGGATAAACCATCAAGAAGAGTGATGGATGTGGATGTAAAATATACCGGATTTGAAATTCCGGATGAATTCGTTGTAGGATTTGGACTTGATTATGCACAGAATATGAGAAATCTTCCATATATTGGTGTGGTAGAATTCGATAATCAATAGATATCGTTTCGCAGGAGGAGTTTATAAGTGAAAAAACAATATCAGGGAATGCTGGTATATCTGGTGCTGATGCTGGGATTTATGTGGATCTTCGGGCAGTTTGCCACCAGGCAGCAGGCAGATAACATTTATTCCTATACCCGGTTTGTAAAGGCTGTGGAAGCAGGGCAGGTAACTTCGGCTACCATTTCCCAGAACAGGGAAGTACCTACGGGAAAGGTGTCCTTTACCCTGGAAAATGGGGAGCAGAAAATAACCAATCTTTCTGATGTCAATAAGGCAGAGGAACAGATGGTGAAAAACGGAGTGGAAGTCACCTTTGGAGATGTGGAAGAGGAAAACTATCTGATCACCATCGGAGTTCCGGTTCTTTTGACTATTGGAGCAGTACTGCTGCTGTTTATGCTGATGAACCGTCAGGCAGGCGGTGGCGGCGGGAAGATGGCTGATTTCGGAAGAAGCAAGGCACAGATGATTGGAAAAGGTCAGGTAGACACGACCTTTGACAATGTGGCAGGCCTTCAGGAAGAAAAAGAAGATTTACAGGAAATCGTAGACTTCTTAAAGGAGCCTTCAAAGTATGTTCAGGTAGGTGCCAGAATTCCTAAGGGTGTTCTTTTAGAGGGCCCTCCGGGAACAGGTAAGACCCTGATGGCAAAAGCCATTGCAGGAGAAGCGGGAGTTCCCTTCTTTAGTATTTCCGGTTCTGATTTCGTAGAAATGTTTGTGGGTGTGGGTGCATCCCGTGTCCGTGATCTTTTTGCAGAAGCAAAGAAAAATGCTCCCTGTATCGTGTTTATTGATGAGATCGATGCAGTAGCAAGACGCCGTGGTACCGGTATGGGCGGCGGCCATGATGAAAGAGAGCAGACCTTAAACCAGCTTCTGGTAGAAATGGACGGATTTGGTGTGAACTCGGGAATCATTGTTCTGGCAGCAACCAACCGTGTGGATATTCTGGATCCGGCGATTTTAAGACCGGGACGTTTTGACCGAAAGATCGGTGTAGGGCGTCCGGACGTCAGAGGCCGTGAGGAAATTTTAAAGGTTCATGCAAAAAATAAGCCGCTGGGTGAGGATGTGGATTTAAAACAGATCGCTCAGACGACCGCAGGATTTACAGGAGCAGATCTTGAAAACCTGTTAAATGAGGCAGCGATCCTTGCAGCAAAGGATCAGAGAGCCTTCCTGCTGCAGAAAGATATCAAGGCAGCCTTTGTAAAGGTAGGACTTGGTGCAGAGAAGAAAAGCCGTGTAGTATCAGAAAAGGAAAAGAAAATTACCGCTTATCACGAAGCCGGGCATGCGATCCTTTTCCATCTTCTGCCGGATGTGGGACCTGTGTACAGCGTTTCCATTATCCCGACAGGCGTTGGTGCCGCAGGTTATACCATGCCTCTTCCTGAAAAGGATGAAATGTTCTTAACCAAAGGCAAAATGCTTCAGGAGATCATGGTGGACTTAGGCGGACGTATTGCAGAAGAGCTGGTGTTTGATGACATTACCACCGGGGCATCTCAGGATATCCGCCAGGCAACGTCTGTAGCCAGAAATATGGTAACCAAGTACGGTATGTCCGACCTTTTGGGGCTTGTAAATTACAACAATGATCAGGACGAAGTATTTATCGGAAGAGACCTGGCTCACACCAAGAGCCACAGCGAGCAGGTGGCAGGAACCATTGATGCAGAGATCAAGCGCATCGTGGATGAATGCTACGAAAAAGCAAAAGCCATGATTCTGGAAAATAAACATGTATTGGACGCCTGTGCAAACCTTCTTTTAGAGAAAGAAAAGATTTCCAGGGAGGAATTCGAAGCCTTATTCGCATAAGTTGTGCAAAACTACCAAAAAATAATTTTCGGATTTGTGAAGTTTGTGCACACTTATATGGACCGGTTTGATACAATACAAATTGTAAAAACCCCCAATACATTATATAGTTTTTGCTATACCCCCCAAAATTATTTAATGAAATACCTTCTCCAAAAGGGCAGTGGATCAAACCACTGCTCTTTTACTTTGTAGTTGATTTTTTTGTGGGTTCAATGCTATAATATGTGGGCGTCATAAATATGGGTTCTCATAGTTAAATGGATATAACAAGCGCCTCCTAAGCGCTAGTTGTGGGTTCGATTCCCGCTGGGAACAGTTATAAAAAGCGGTTATGATTAGCAGGAAATGCTGTGTCATGAACCGCTTTTTTGTAAAAGAAGTACACGAATCAAGGAGAACCATGGCAGAACACTACTACTACAACCAACTGGATAAGCAGCAGCAAAGTATTTATTTTGCCATCCTCAAAGGAATCCGGAATCTGGAGGAAGAGTTTCTTGTTCCAAAGTGTGACAAAGAGTCACTCTACGACCTGTTCTTTCGGATGCGTCTTGACCATCCGGAGATTTTCTGGGCTACAGGCTTTCGATATAAATACTATCCGGATTCTCCCAATCTGATCCTTGTGCCGGAATATCTTTTTAAGAAGGATAAGATTTTAGAGCATCAAAAAGCCATGACGGCACGAATTGAAAAGCTGACACGTCCGGCAAAAAATCTTTCCGACTGGGAAAAGGAAAAGTATGTCCATGATTTTATTTGTGAGAATGTTACCTACGATAAATTAAAGAAACCTTATTCCCATGAGATCATAGGTCCTTTAGGACAGGGCGTGGGAGTCTGCGAAGGCATTGCAAAGGCAGTGAAGGTGCTGCTGGATGCACTGGGAGTTAGCTGTGTCATTGCCCTGTGTGGGAACAATCCCGAAAAAGGAATTAAATATCGACACACCTGGAATATTGTAAAAATTGGAGGCATGTATTATCATTTAGATGCAACCTTTGATAATACGTTGGGAAAGGG
Organism: uncultured Lachnoclostridium sp.; assembly: GCA_945786935.1. Taxonomy (GTDB): domain Bacteria; phylum Bacillota; class Clostridia; order Lachnospirales; family Lachnospiraceae; genus HGM12587. Next base: position 5,228 of record CALZFY010000057.1, on the reverse strand, counting down.
AAGTGAACCTTTCGAAATCCGATATGATTATTTTAACCTGCCGGATAAGCAGATCTTCAAAGATCATGAACCATTGATCGCACCGGCACCGTCCTGTGTGGATGGAGATCATTTTTATTATAAAGAAAAGAAGCTGTCTTTTACGAAACAGGAGGATGTCTATAAACGATCTCTTCAGGCGGCAAAGAAGGGTAAGGTTTTGACCTTTCACTGGAGAGGCGGATATTTCACCAGAGAGGTTCTGAAGGAACTGTTGGAGCTGATGCGAAAGGCAGGAGCAGAGAAGAATAAAACGGCAGTCATCCGGATCAACTGGCCTCAGGCCATTCTTCGGGTACACTATGAGGATTCCGTTGTAGAGGAATCTGTGAAAATGGAAGATGCAAATATTTCCGAACAATGTGATGTAAAAACAGATTAAGTAAATGAGGGAGATAGAAGGTTATGTCAGTTACGATTAAAGATGTGGCGGCTCTGGCGGGGGTTTCGCCGTCCACAGTTTCCAGAACCTGCAAGGATCATCCGTCCATCAGCAGGGAGACAAAAGAAAAGGTAAGGAAGGCCATGACTCAGCTTGGCTATGAGCCGAATTTTCAGGCCAGTAACCTGGCCAGTCAGAACTCCAAGACCATAGGGATCATTCTCCCGCCATCAGACCGGGAAACCTTTGAAAATCCTTTCTTTTTGGAGACCATTCGGGGTATCAGTCAGTTCTGTAACGGAAGACAATATATCAGTACGATCGTTACAGGTGGAAACAATGAAGAAATCTTAGGAGCCATCCGTACCATGGTCAGAAGCGGTCAGGTGGATGGGTTTATTGTATTATATTCCAGGGAAGATGATACCATTGTGAACTATTTATATGACGAGGGGCTTTTGTATGTGCTCATCGGAAAGGCACAGCAATATGCCAACCAGACAATCTACATTGATAATGACAATGTGCTGGCGGGCTTAGAAGCTACAGAATATCTCTACAGTATCGGACATCGAAAGATTGCATATCTTGGAACGGAGAGCATCAGGGTGTTTTCGGCAGACAGAAAAAAAGGGTATCAGCTGGCAATGCTTCAGCATGATCTGCCGGTGAATCCAAAGTATATTGTAGAAGTAAATGAGCATTATATGGATGAATGTGAACCGTTATTGGAGCTCTTAAAAATGGAGGATCGCCCTACAGCCATTGTGGTCAGTGATGATATTCTGGCGGTTTCTTTGGAGAGAGTCTGCATTCTGTGCGGGCTGTCTATTCCGGAGGATATTTCCATTATTTCCTTCAATGATTCTTTGTTTGCCAGACTGACCTATCCGCCCCTTACTTCTATTGATGTCAATTCCAACCAGCTGGGAGTGGAGGCGGCATCACAGTTGATCAATCATATTGAGAATCCGAATCTGGTGGCTACAAAGATCATTGTGCCGCACACTTTGATCGAGCGGGAAAGTTGTAGAAAAATAAATCTTTAAAAATTGTTGACAGGTATGAATTATATTATTTTGGATTTGGAATGGAACCAGTCGGCCAGAGGGAAGGCCTATGAGAAAAAAGAGATTCCCTTTGAGATCATTCAGATTGGTGCAGTAAAACTGAATAAGGATAGTGAAGTGGAGGACGTCTTCAATTGTGTTGTACGTCCCAATGTCTATAAGAAGCTTCATGTGGCGGTGAAGGAAGTGGTGGCACTGACTGACCGGGAACTGAAAAGCGGTGTTTCCTTTCAGGAGGCTTTCAAGCTTCTGATGAAGTTTTGCGGAGATGATTATATTTTCTGTACCTGGGGATCCCAGGATCTATGGCAGCTGCAGCAGAATATGCAGTATTACCGGATTGAGAATGCATTCCCCCAGGTCATGAAGTATTATGATGTGCAGAAGCTGTTTTCCATCGTTTTTGAGGATGGAAAACTTCGAAGAACCGTAGAGCATGCGGTGGATGTTTTTGACATGGAAAAGGATCTCATGTTCCACAGTGCGGTCAATGACGCAAAGTATGTGGCGAAGATCTTTCAGCGGCTCATGGAAAATAAGGAGGCCATGGAGCGGGTTTCCGTAGATTATTATAAGCCGCCATTATCCAAAAAAGAAGAGGTATGTCTGCGGTTTAAAACCTACAGTAAATATGTATACAGAGTTTTCCCCAACAAAGAGGAAGCGATGGAGGACAAGGGGGTCACATCCATTAAATGTCCCATCTGTCGTAGTACTCTCCGTAAAAAGGTGATGTGGTTTTCCGGCAACACAAAGAAATACTATTGTGTGGCGAAATGCCCTTTCCATGGGTTTGTGAGAGGAAAAATCCAGATGAAAAAATATGCGGACGATCCCCATATGGTATTTCCTATTAAGATCGTCAAACCAATCTCTGAGGAGGATGTGGAAAAGATCTGTGAAATGAAGAGTCAGATCACAGAAAAGAGACGCTTGAGGAGAAGCAAGCAGCATAGTGAGTAAAAAAATTCCCGTAAGGATTTTGAAGTGTCCTTACGGGATATTTTTGTATTATCTGCGTTTTTTTCTGCGGCGGCGTCTTTGTGCATTAAAGCGGCGTTTCTGATAGATATGGATGGCTTTTCGGATCTTCGCCTGATTTCTCATATAAAAACTGTAAAGGAAGAAGGCTATGAGAAAGATACCCAGGATGACTGCCAGTACCAAGAGGATCACCCGGATATTGATCATAATAAACCGGGGCTTTTCTACGGGATTTTCGGCAGTGTCCGGTTCCTCTTCAGCCAGTTCCTCCAGTGAGATAGAAGCCTTTCCTACGGTCTGTCCCGCATACTCATAGGTAAGATAGGGGATATTTCCGTCAGGACTCTCTTCAAAGGTGATGGAAGCGCTGGAGTCCTGGAAGGATACCTGATTTGGCAGGATGACACAGGCCTTATCATCAATGGAGATTAAGGAAGCGGAAGAAACGGTGTCTTCTGATTTTACGGAAAAGTCATAGGCATTTCCCACCACAAAGGTTTCTTCGTTTTCTGAAATATTTAATTTATGGAAATTGTTGGCGTAATCTAAAAGTGCCTGGGTGTCAGTAAATACCGGGACACCCCGTTCTCCACTGGAACGGGTTCTCATGGTGACTACGATCACATCCATATCATTTCTTGTGCCGCAGGTTACCAAAGTATTTAATGCATCGGAGGTGTATCCTGTTTTTCCGGAAAAAACGGTATCGTCCAGATATTTGGAAGTTTTATAGCTGGAGATCATGTAATGATGATTCTGGATCAAAAGCTCTTCCGGATTTTTGTTGGTGGCACGTAAGGTGTAATAATCCTCTCCGGAGATCCGTCGGAAATCTTCGTTTTGGAGAGCAGCTCTGGTGATCAGTGCCATATCGTAAGCACAGGTGTAATGATTTTCATCATGGAGACCGTTGGCATTGGCAAAATGGGTGTTCACACAGCCGAGCTCTTCGGCTTTTTCGTTCATCAGCACCGCAAATTCTTCAATGGAACCGGCAATATGTTCTGCCAGAGCATTGGCACATTCATTGGCGGAGGCAAGCATTAAGCCGTACAAAGTTTCCTCTACCGTGAGGATTTCCCCCTCTGTCCGGGCAATGGAGCTGCTTCCGTACTCAATGGAGTGGGTGGCGTGATAGGAATACTCGATCTCCTCGTCCAGTTCACAGTGCTCTAAAGTGACTAAAGCTGTCATGATCTTTGTGATACTTGCCGGATAATGTTTTGCTTCCATATCCTTGGCGTAGAGAATGACACCGGAATCAGCTTCCATCACAATGGCAGACTGGGCATAGACGGAAGGTCCCGTGGGCCAGTTTTCCCAGTCGTTGGATTCAATGGTTTTTGTGTAGGCTGCCTGACTTTCGGCTTCCAGCTGATCCTCTGTGGCAAAGCTTTGCAGCGGGGAGAAAGTGACCGTGCAGATGAGGGCACCGGTCAGTAATCTATGAAAAAAATGATTTTTTAATGTCATGAATTGTTCCTTTCCTGTCCGGATGCTGCCGGACGGTTACCTTCTTTTTCACAATACAAAGACATTATATGGGATTTATCAGTTCATTTCAAGGGTAGTTATTAGGAAAACTAACGAGCAAATCCTTGACAAATGGGAAGTTTTCGCTATATACTAGTTCGCGATAAATGCTTTGACGAAGACAGTAGGTTTGCCAGGGAAATTCAAAGCGAGCCGGGGATGGTGAGAGCCCGGTAAGAGTACGGTAATCTGAACATCACTTCCGAGCATCAGGCTGAAAGGGAGTTCTTAGTAGGTTCTGACGGCTTTCCACCGTTAAAAGGAACGCATATAGAGGTATGTTGTAACAGGTGGTATACGAAACGCAATAGCTTTCGCCTTTTACGGGCGGGAGCTTTATTTTTTTAGAAAGGAAGATTTTAGGATGTACGAAAAAGTATCGACCAATTTAAATTTCGTAGAACGCGAAAAAAAGGTGGAACAGTTCTGGAAAGACAATGACATTTTCAGAAAGAGCATGGAAAATCGTAAAGAAGGTCCAACCTATACATTTTACGATGGTCCTCCAACAGCAAACGGAAAGCCTCATATCGGACACGTGCTGACACGTGTAATCAAGGATATGATCCCTCGTTACAGAACAATGAAGGGATACATGGTTCCGAGAAAGGCCGGATGGGATACCCACGGACTTCCGGTAGAGCTGGAGGTAGAAAAGCTTCTCGGTCTGGATGGAAAAGAACAGATCGAAGAATATGGTCTGGATCCATTCATTACAAAATGTAAGGAAAGTGTCTGGAAATACAAAGGTATGTGGGAGGATTTTTCCGGTACCGTTGGTTTCTGGGCTGACATGGATGACCCTTACGTAACTTACCATGATGATTTTATTGAGTCTGAATGGTGGGCGTTAAAAACCATCTGGGATAAAGGTCTTTTATACAAAGGATTTAAGATCGTACCTTACTGCCCGCGTTGCGGAACACCGCTGTCTTCCCACGAGGTGGCACAGGGTTACAAAGATGTGAAGGAACGTTCCGCAGTGGTACGTTTCAAAGTGAAGGATGAGGATGCTTATATCCTTGCATGGACCACAACTCCATGGACCTTGCCATCCAACGTAGCACTCTGTGTGAATCCGGCAGAAAGCTATGTAAAGGTAAAGGCAGCAGACGGACATGTATATTACATGGCAGAAGCGCTGCTTGATACTGTTCTTGGCAAACTGGGCAATGAAGAAACAGCTGCTTATGAGATCCTGGAAAAATATACAGGAAAAG